>NZ_JBKGGW010000011.1:0-140613 GCF_052041945.1 Pseudomonas sp. SMN11
AAAGAATTGTAAGGGGAGAGAAAAAAAAGGGGGGAGATCCCCTCCCCCCCCCCCGCTTCTATATAGCTATACCACCAGGCGATTACTCAGCCTTGAGGGTAACCCGGCCAAACGACTTCTTACCCGCCTGGCATACATGGGTCGCGCCGAGGGCAAACATGAAGTCCTTGTCGACCACCGCACCATCGACCTTCACCGCTCCACCACTGAGCAGGTCACGCGCCTGCGCCGAGTTCTTCACCAGGCCCGCACGGTTCAACACGGCAGCGATTGGCAAGTCTTCAGCTGCGGCCACTTCAATCTCCGGCAGATCTTCGGGCAGCTCGCCTTCCTTCATACGGTTACCCGCCGCACGGTGAGCATTGGCCGCAGCCTCTTCACCATGGAAGCGTGCAACGATCTCTTCGGCCAGCTTGATCTTGATGTCACGCGGGTTCGCACCGCCGGCAACGTCGGCGCGAAGCTGATCGATCTCTTCCATCGAGCGGAAGCTCAGCAGCTCGAAGTAACGCCACATCAGGGTGTCCGGGATCGACACCAGCTTGCTGTACATCACACCCGGTGCTTCCTGGATGCCAACATAGTTACCCAGCGACTTGGACATCTTCTTCACGCCATCAAGCCCTTCGAGCAATGGCATGGTCACGATGTTCTGTGCTTCCTGCCCATAGGAACGCTGCAACTCGCGCCCCATCAGCAGGTTGAACTTCTGGTCGGTACCACCCAGCTCCACATCAGCCTTCAGCGCCACGGAATCGTAGCCCTGCACCAACGGGTAGAGGAACTCGTGGATGGCAATCGGCTGATTGGTGGTGTAACGCTTGTCGAAGTCGTCACGCTCGAGCATGCGCGCAACGGTGTACTGCGATGCCAGACGAATGAAGTCGGCCGGCGTCAGCTTGTCCATCCAGGTGGAGTTGAACGCGACCTCTGTCTTGGCCGGATCGAGAATCTTGAAGACTTGCTGCTTATAGGTCTCGGCGTTTTCCAGCACCTGCTCGCGGGTCAGCGGCGGACGGGTGGCGCTCTTGCCGCTCGGGTCACCGATCATGCCGGTGAAGTCACCGATCAGGAAGATGACCTGATGCCCCAGCTCCTGGAACTGGCGCAGCTTGTTGATCAGCACCGTGTGCCCGAGGTGCAGGTCAGGCGCAGTCGGGTCGAAGCCTGCCTTGATACGCAGAGGCTGGCCGCGCTTGAGCTTCTCGACCAGTTCCGACTCGACCAACACCTCTTCCGCACCGCGCTTGATAAGCGCCAGTTGCTCTTCAACCGACTTCATAGACAGACCCGCAAGGCTCAGATTCAAAGGGAGCCAACCATACAAGATCGGCCGTCAATTACAAGTTTCGAAATGAAATGTGACCCGACCGACGCGTCACGGCGTCTACGCGCCCTTGCGCGAAAGTAGATTTGGTTATATTTTATACAGTTATTTCATCTTCATCATGTCATTCATCTTTTCCATATTCATTTTTCTTCAAAGTCACCTTACCTATGACCAACGAAACGCCTAAAGCGCCCCCGCTTTATCCGAAAAGCCATCTGTTGGCCGCCAGCGGCATCGCCGCCCTGCTCAGCCTGGCACTGCTGGTATTTCCCTCTAGCGAAGTAGAAGCCAAGAAGACAACCCTCAGCCTGGAGCTGGAAAGCCCGGCCGAGCAGCTGAAGGATGAGTCCAACGCCGCCCCGCTGGTACAGACTCAAGGCGATCAGGGTTCTCCCTTCGCACAGATCGACGGCGCCGAAACCAACACCGAACAGGCAGCACAAGAAGCGCCCGCCAGCGAGAAAAAGCCCGAAGCCAAGGAACCAGGCCACCGCGAAGTCACCGTTTCCCGTGGCGACACGCTGTCTACCCTGTTCGCCAAGGTCGGCCTGCCGGCCAATGCAGTGCACGACCTGCTGGCCAGCAACAAGCAAGCCAAGCAGTTCAGCCAGCTGAAGCATGGTCAGGTCCTGCAATTCGAACTCGACAAGGATGGCCAACTGGCCAGCCTGCACAGTAAAGTCAGCAACCTCGAAACCATCCGCCTGACCAAGACCGCCAAGGGCTACACCTTCGATCGCGAAATCAGCAAGCCTGTGGTCCGCACCGCTTACGCCCATGGCGTGATCAAGAGTTCGTTGTCGGCCTCAGCGCAGCGCGCCGGCCTGTCCCACAGCATGACCATGGACATGGCCAAGGTACTGGGCTATGACATCGATTTCGCCCAGGATATCCGCCCAGGCGACGAGTTCGACGTGGTCTACGAGCAGAAGGTGATGGACGGCAAGGTGGTCGGCACCGGCAACATCCTGTCCGCACGCTTTACCAACCGCGGCAAGACCTACACCGCCGTGCGCTACACCAACAAGCAGGGCAACACCAGCTACTACACTGCCGACGGCAACAGCCTGCGCAAGGCGTTCATCCGTACCCCGGTAGACTTCGCCCGTATCAGCTCGCGCTTCTCCGCCGGCCGCAAGCACCCCATCCTGAACAAGATCCGCGCGCACAAGGGCGTGGACTACGCCGCCCCGCGTGGCACGCCGATCAAGGCAGCCGGTGATGGGCGCATCGAACTGGCTGGCCGCCGCGGTGGTTACGGCAACACCGTGATCATCGCCCACGGCAACAGCTACAAGACCCTTTACGGTCATATGCAGGGCTTTGCCAAGGGCATCAAGACCGGCAGCAACGTGAAGCAGGGCCAGATCATCGGCTACATCGGCACTACTGGGCTGTCGACCGGCCCGCACCTGCACTACGAGTTCCAGGTCAACGGCGTGCACGTCGACCCGCTCAGCCAGAAGGTGCCGATGGCTGACCCAATCGCCAAGAACGAACGTCAGCGCTTCCTGCAGCAGAGCCAACCACTGATCGCCCGCATGGACCAGGAAAAGGCCACCATGCTCGCAGCGAACAAGCGCTGAGCCATGGCGCTATATCTGGGGGTGATGTCCGGCACCAGCCTCGATGGCCTGGACATCGCATTGATCGATCAAGGCGAGCAGCTTCAGCTGCTCGCCACTCACTACGTCCCCATGCCAGCCGATCTGCGCCAGCAACTGCTTAGCCTCTGCAGCAGCGGCGCTGACGAGATTGCCCGCGCCGCCCTGGCAGAAAACCGCTGGGCCAGCCTGGCAGGTGAAGGTGTGCGGCAATTGCTGACCAAGCACGGGCTACAGGCCGACGCCATCCGCGCCATCGGCAGCCATGGCCAGACCATCCGCCATGAGCCGGCTCGCGGATTCACTGTACAGATCGGCAACCCGGCGCTGCTCGCCGAGCTTACCGGCATCAGCGTGGTCGCCGACTTCCGCCGTCGCGATGTAGCGGCAGGTGGCCAGGGCGCGCCACTGGTGCCGGCATTCCATGAAACTCTGTTCAGTCACCTCGGCCAACACCTGGCGGTGCTCAACGTGGGCGGCTTCAGCAACCTGAGCCTGATCGAGCGCGACAAGCCCGTGCATGGCTTCGACTGCGGGCCAGGCAACGTATTGCTGGACGCCTGGATCGAGCGAACGCGTGGCCAGGCCTATGATGCCGATGGCGCCTGGGCTGCCAGTGGCAAGGTGCAAGGCGATTTGCTCAGCAGCCTGCTGAGTGATCCGTTCTTCGCCGGCAGCGGCCCGAAAAGCACCGGCCGTGAGGTATTCAACCTGCCCTGGCTGGATGGCCACCTGGCGGCACTGCCGGCCTACCGTGAAGAAGATGTGCAGGCCACCCTGCTGGAGCTGACCGCGCGCACCATCATCGAATCGCTGCAGAACGCCCAGCAAGATACCGAGGCGCTGCTGGTTTGTGGCGGCGGCGCTCGCAATGGCGCGCTGATGGCTCGGCTTGCTGAACTGCTGCCAAAGGCCAAGGTCACGAGCACCGGTGCCTATGGTGTGGATCCGGACTGGGTCGAGGCCATGGCCTTTGCCTGGCTCGCCCACTGCTGCCTTGAAGGCATAGCCGCCAATCGCCCAAGCGTGACGGCGGCCAAGGGGCTACGCGTACTCGGCGCGATCTACCCGGCCTGATCCCAAGCCAGAATGCAAAACGCCGCGCAATTGCGCGGCGTTTTCGTACAGCCTGGCCTCAGATCGAGAACGAGGAGCCACAACCGCAGGTAGTCGCGGCATTCGGGTTCTTGATCACGAAGCGCGAACCTTCCAGGCCTTCCTGGTAGTCCACTTCGGCACCGGCCAGATACTGGTAGCTCATCGGGTCGACCACCAGCGAAACACCTTCACGCTCGACAATGGTGTCGTCTTCGGCCACGTCTTCATCGAAGGTGAAACCGTACTGGAAGCCCGAGCAGCCGCCACCGGTGACGAACACGCGCAGCTTCAGGCGGTCATTGCCTTCCTCGGAAACCAGGTTCTTCACCTTTTGCGCGGCGCCGTGGGTGAATTCCAAAGCCGTAGGGGTGAAGGTTTCGACGCTCATGTTGATTCTCCCGGCGCAGTAGCCGCCATAAAACTCGATGACGCGCATTATCCGCTTCTCCGAGAAAATCGGTCAAGAATTGTGCGGCTTTAGTCGCGACAAACAAAGAGGCCCGCACACGGCGGGCCTTTTCGATCAACAAACGCTTACGGCAGCAGACCGGCATGGGACAGGCCCATGCGCTCGTCCAGGCCGAACAGGATGTTGAGGTTCTGGACTGCCTGGCCCGACGCGCCCTTGACCAGATTGTCGATCACCGACAGCACCACCACCAGATCACCACCCTGCGGACGATGAACGGCGATGCGGCAGACGTTGGCACCACGCACGCTCCGGGTTTCCGGGTGGCTGCCGGCCGGCATCACGTCGACGAACGGCTCATCGGCATAACGTTTCTCGAACAGCGCCTGCAGGTCTACCGACTTGTCGGCAACGGTCGCGTAAAGGGTGGCGTGGATACCACGGATCATCGGGGTCAGGTGCGGCACGAAGGTCAGGCCGATGTCCTTGCCAGCGGCCAAGCGCAGGCCCTGGCTGATCTCGGGCAGGTGACGGTGCCCTTTGACCGCGTACGCCTTCATGCTTTCGCCAGCCTCACAGAACAGCGAGCCGACCGCTGCACCACGGCCAGCGCCGCTGACGCCCGACTTGCAGTCGGCAATCAGGCGCGACGGGTCGGCCAGGCCGGCTTCCAGCAGCGGCAGGAAGCCCAGCTGGGTGGCGGTCGGGTAGCAACCCGGCACCGCAATCAGGCGCGCCTGGCGGATCTTTTCACGGTTGACTTCAGGCAGGCCGTACACGGCGTCCTTGAGCAGCTCTGGAGCGCCATGGGGCTGTCCATACCATTTGCCCCACTCGGTCGCGTCCTGCAGGCGGAAGTCTGCAGACAGGTCGATGACCTTGGTCCCGGCAGCCAGCAGTTCGCCAGCCAGGGCATGGGCGACACCGTGCGGGGTAGCGAAGAACACCACGTCGCAGGCGGCCAGGGTCTTGCTGTCCGGCACGCTGAAAGCCAGGCCGTCATAGTGACCGCGCAGGTTCGGATACATGTCGGCAACCGCCACGCCCGCTTCGGAGCGCGAAGTGATGACCGCCACTTCGGCCTGTGGATGCTGTGCCAGCAGACGCAACAGTTCGACCCCGGTGTAACCCGTGCCGCCGACGATACCGACCTTGATCATAACGCTTGCCCCTTATCAACGAGCCGTCTGGAAAGCGCACGATAATAGGGGCGCAAAGCGTCTGTAACAACTCTTGGGGTGCCCCTTCGGGCGCTTGGGCTCTACTATCTGACGACCGTGATTACCTGAAGGAACTCCCTCCATGCTTTACCTATGGATCAAAGCGCTGCATATCGTCAGCGTGGTCTGCTGGTTCGCCGGCCTGTTCTACCTGCCCAGGCTGTTCGTCTACCACGCCCAGAGCCAGGACAGCATCAGCCAGGAACGCTTCGTCACCATGGAGCGAAAGCTGTACCGCGGCATCATGAACCCGGCAATGATCGCCACCTACGTGTTCGGCGCCTGGATGCTCTACCTGACCCCAGGCTGGCTGAGCCAAGGCTGGCTGCATGCCAAGCTCACCCTGGTAATCCTGCTGACCGGCTACCATCACATCTGTGGTGCCCAGCGCAAACGCTTCGCCGCAGGCAGCAATACCCGCAGTCACGTCTACTACCGCTGGTTCAACGAGGTGCCTGTGCTGTTCCTGTTGGGCATCGTGATTCTCGTGGTGGTCAAACCGTTCTGACATAACCCGATGGAGCCTCACCCATGTCCCTGCCCGCTTCGCTCGAACAACGCCTGCGCTTGTCTGTGGTGGCGGCGCCGATGTTCCTGATTTCCAATCCCCAGCTGGTGCTGGCCTGTTGTGGCAGCGGCGTGGTCGGCAGCTTCCCAGCGCTCAACCAACGTGACAGCGCCGGCTTCAAGGCGTGGCTGGAAGAAATCGAGGCAGGCCTGGCACAGTTGAAGGCGCCAGCGCCCTATGCGGTGAACCTGATCGTCCACCCGACCAATCCGCGATTACAGGCCGATCTCGCACTGTGCGTCGAGCACCGCGTACCCATTGTCATCACCAGCCTCGGCGCCGTGAAGGAAGTGGTGGATGCGGTGCACGGCTACGGCGGCCTGGTGTTTCATGACGTCACCACCCGGCGCCACGCGGAGAAAGCCGCCGAAGCCGGCGTCGATGGGCTGATCGCCGTGGCAGCAGGCGCCGGCGGCCATGCCGGTACCTGGAGCCCGTTCGCCCTGGCGGCCGAAATCCGCCAGTTCTTCGACAAAACCCTGCTACTGGCCGGTTGCATCAACCATGGTCACGAGATTCTCGCCGCGCAGATGCTCGGCGCCGACTTGGCCTACATGGGCACACGTTTCATTGCCACCCAAGAAAGCCATGCCCAGGCAGCCTACAAACAGATGCTGCTCGAAGCCCAAGCCGCCGATATCATCCACACCCCCGCCGTGTCCGGTATCCCGGCCAGCTTCCTGCGCCCCAGCCTGGAAAAGGCAGGCTATGACATGGCGGCACTGAAGTCCGGGCACGAGCCGGGCAAGCTCAAGCCGATCGACGATGAAGCCAAGGCCTGGAAAACCGTCTGGTCGGCCGGCCAGGGGGTCGGCGACATCCATGACCTGCCCGCTGCCGCGACACTGATCGAGCGCTTGCACGGCGAGTACCGCACCGCTCTGGAGCGTACCCTAGCCTTGCGCGTCAAGGCCCTGTAGCAAAAGGCAACAACTCGCCCGGCCAGCCTGTACACTAGGCGCCCTCTTCAGTCCCCAGGAGCCTTGCATGACCCGTTACGCCATGATTACCGGAGCTTCCAGCGGCCTGGGCCTGGCCCTGGCGGAAGCCCTGGCACGGCGCGGGCGCAACTTGATCCTGGTGGCACGCCATCGAGAAACGCTGGAGCCGGTAGCGCTCGAGCTGGCCCAACGCTTCGGCGTCGAAGTGCTGCTGCGCGCCTGCGACCTCAGCCAGCCGCTGCGGCTGTCCGGCTTCGTGCTGGAACTGGAAGAAGGCGAACGACGCATCGACCTGTTGGTCAACTGCGCCGGCCAGCGGACATATGGCCCGTTCCTGGCCCACGAATGGGCCGACGAGCAGGACCTGCTGGAGGTCAATATCCTCGCCCTGAGCCGCCTATGCCATGCCATCGGCAACCTGATGGCGGTGCAAGGTGGCGGGCAGATCCTCAACGTCGCCGCCCTGGCCGCCATCGCGCCGGGTCCGGGCATGGCCACCTATGCCGCCAGCAAGGCCTATGTGTTGAATTTCAGCGAAGCGTTGCGTGAAGAGCTCAAGCCCGCCGGCATCAAGGTATCGGTACTTTGCCCCGGCCCGGTACGCTCATCGCGCCGGCGCATCCCCAGGCTTGAAGGCAATAGCCGTTGCCTGAGCCCTGAAGAAGTGGCGCTGTACACAGTGCGCGCCTTGGCCAGGAACCGCGCAGTGATCATGCCGGTACGTCGCAATCGCTGGCTGTCCTTCGCGCCGCGCCTGCTGCCGCGCTGGCTGACGCGCAAGCTGGCCGGCTTCATCCACCGCCGCTACTGCCCGATCGGCATGGAATAGCCTCTGGGCGAGTGGCGCCCGGCTGAGTACACTCGGCCGACACTCACCATGGAGCAAGTGCTGTGGAAGATTTATTCATCAAGATCATCAACCGGGAGATTCCGGCGAAGATCATCTACGAGGACGACCAGGTTCTGGCGTTCCACGACATCATGCCGCAGGCGCCAGTGCATTTTCTGGTCATCCCGAAAAAGCACATTCGCACCCTCAACGACCTGACCGAAGAAGACAAGGGCCTGGCCGGTCACATCCTGTTCACCGCACAGCGCCTGGCCAAGGAACTGGGTTGCGAGGATGGCTTCCGCGTGGTCATGAACTGCAACGAGCAAGGTGGCCAGACCGTCTACCACATCCACATGCACGTGCTTGGCCAGCGCCAGATGCACTGGCCACCGGGCTGACCCAAGGCAAGCTCCTCCCAAGCGATTGAGGTAAACTGTCGGGCATCACTTCAGCGGAGGTGCCCGATGGCCACCGAACGTCACTACTCGCCGCTCGACCGCTTGTTGCTGCAGGCCGATACCGCCATGCGCACCTTGCTGCCCTTCAGCGGCCAACCATCCCGCCCATCGCCGGCGATCATCCAACCGGATACGGAACTGGACGACGACCAAACCCGCCACATTGCCGGACTCATGCGTATCAACCACACTGGCGAAGTCTGCGCCCAGGCGCTTTATCAGGGCCAGGCCCTGACCGCCAAGCTGCCGCAAGTGCGCAAGGCCATGGAGCATGCAGCCGAGGAGGAAGTCGATCACCTGGCCTGGTGCGAACAGCGCATCCGCCAACTGGGCAGCCACCCGAGCGTGCTCAACCCACTGTTCTACGGCATGTCGTTCGGCATCGGCGCCCTCGCCGGCCTGGTCAGCGACAAAGTCAGCCTTGGTTTCGTCGCTGCCACCGAGCATCAGGTGTGCAAGCACCTGGACGAACACCTGGAACAACTGCCCCAGGAAGACGAGAAATCCCGCGCCATCCTCGAACAGATGCGCGTGGATGAAGAGCAGCACGCCGAGTCCGCACTCGAAGCTGGCGGCTATCGCTTCCCGATGCCGGTGCGTTTCGGCATGAGCCTGCTGGCCAAGGTCATGACCAAGAGCACCTACCGCATCTGACAAGGGCGCACACATGACGGACCGTATCGACGCCAAGGACCTGGCGCGCGCCGTGCAAGCCGGCGTACTCCATCCAGGCCAGGATCAGGCCTTGCTGGCGTTTCTGCGCCAGCAACCGCCCGCCCGGGGCAGTTTCCAGCTTGCCCATGTCGCATTCTACTTCGGCGCACTGCTGATCATGGGGGCGATGGGCTGGCTGCTCACCGAAGCCTGGATGAGTATTGGCGATGGCGCCTTGCTGGCAGTCGCCACGCTTTATATCGTCCTCCTCACGGCGTTCGCCCTCAACCTGCAAGGGCGCAAGCAACCGGTTGCCGCCGGTGTACTGGCCGCCGTCGCGGTCAGCATCGTGCCATTGGTCGTGTTCGCCATCGAACGCCTGACAGGCTGGTGGCCACTGGATGATGCGCAAGCGGATTATCACCAGTACTACACCTACGTGCAGGGCGGTTGGCTGCTGATGGAGGCCGCCACAGTGGTTGCCGGGCTGCTGATGCTGCGCCTGATCCCGTACCCCTTCGTGGTAATGCCAATTGCCTTAGCCCTGTGGTTCATGTCCATGGATCTGAGCGAATGGGTGTTTGGCTCGCCCTTCTCCTGGGAACAGCGACGCACGGTGTCGCTGTGGTTCGGGCTCGGTTTGCTGCTGGTGTTCCTGGTTATCGACGGTCGTACCCGCGAGGACTATGCCCATTGGGGCTACCTGGCCGGCCTGGCGGCATTCTGGGGTGGGCTGACGATGATGGACAGCGACAGCGAACTGGGCAAGGCGCTGTATTGCCTGATCAACCTGGGGCTGATGGGCATGGCGGTGCTGTTGCGCCGGCCAGTGTTCATGGTCTTCGGGGCGCTGGGAGTGGCGGCGTATCTGGGGTATCTGTCTTACGAGGTATTTGCCGAATCGCTGCTGTTCCCAGTGGTGCTGACCTTGATCGGACTGGGGGTGATCGGCTTGGGGTTGGGGTACCAGAAGCGGCGGGAGCAGTTGAGCCAGGCGGTCAGAAGCAGTTTGCCGGAATGGTTGTTGACCGCCCTTCCGGCCCTGCGCGACTGACTGGAGATCGCCGAGGCTGCTGTGCAGCCCCAAAAAACTCGAAGTCAGCCCAGCTCTACGATTTCGTAGCCATGGGTGATTTCAACACCGGCACGCTCGAGCATGATCGACGCCGAGCAGTACTTCTCTGCCGACAGCTCCACCGCACGCTTGACCTGAGCCTCTTTCAGCCCACGCCCTTTGACCACAAAGTTCATGTGAATCTTGGTGAACACCTTCGGGTCTTCACTGGCACGCTCAGCTTCCAGGAACGCTTCGCAGCTTTCCACCGCCTGGCGCGACTTCTTCAGGATGCTCACCACGTCGAAGCTGCTGCAGCCACCGAGGCCAAGCAGGAGCATTTCCATCGGGCGCACGCCCAGGTTGCGGCCACCGGCTTCGGGCGGGCCATCCATCACCACCACGTGGCCGCTCCCCGATTCACCG
This sequence comes from Pseudomonas sp. SMN11, assembly GCF_052041945.1. Lineage (NCBI taxonomy): Bacteria > Pseudomonadati > Pseudomonadota > Gammaproteobacteria > Pseudomonadales > Pseudomonadaceae > Pseudomonas > Pseudomonas sp. SMN11. Next base: position 10,595 of record NZ_JBKGGW010000011.1, read on the forward strand.
AGGAACATCGCTTCACCGGCCCACTGGATGCGTGCCTTCATCTGTCCGTACTCCTGGATTTCGCAAAAGGGTGTCAGCTTAAGCCTTGTATGCCTGTCGGAAAAGCTCAATGCGAGTCGCTTTAGTGTCAAAACTTCCAGCGCTGTCTGATAAGCTGGCGCCAATTGACTGGCGCGTCGCGTCAGACAAGGTCTAACAAGAGCCTATGCCTCGCATCGAACAGGATTTCGTGATGGTTGCCTCAGCCCTACCCGCCAAGATCAAGAACATCGACAAGCTGCTGGTTCACTGCCAGCGCCGCCGCTACACCGCCAAAAGCAACATCATCTGCGCTGGTGACCGTGCCGAAACGCTGTCGTTCATCATCAAGGGCTCGGTCACCATCCTGATCGAAGACGACGAAGGTCACGAGATGATCATCGCCTACCTCAACAATGGCGACTTCTTCGGCGAGCTGGGGCTGTTCGAACCGACAGGCGGCGAGCAACAGCGCAGCGCCTGGGTGCGCGCCAAGACCGAGTGCGAAGTGGCAGAGATCAGCTACGACAAGTTTCGCGAACTGGCTCGCCAGGACCCGGAGATTCTCTATGCCCTGGGCAGCCAGATGGCCCAGCGCCTGCGCAACACCACGCGCAAGGTCGGCGACCTGGCCTTTTTTGACGTTACCGGCCGCGTAGCCCGTTGCCTGCTCGACCTGTGCAAGCAACCGGATGCCATGACCCACCCGGACGGGATGCAGATCAAGATCACCCGCCAGGAAATCGGCCGAATCGTCGGTTGCTCACGGGAAATGGTCGGCCGCGTCCTCAAGGACCTCGAGGAACGCAGCCTGGTACAGGTCAAGGGCAAGACCATGGTTGTCTACGGCACCCGCTAATCCTTGGGCAGCGCCGCCAGCACGTCGCGGTAGGCTAGGGACAGGCGCTCGAACCAGGGCGCTTCGGGCGCCACTTCGTGCAGGGCGATGTGGCTGTCAGCGCGACAGCGCTGCTCAAGGTCACAGCATTCATTGAAGCGGTTGACAGCCGCGACCATTGATTCGCGCTCGTTGTCCAGCAGCAGCGCGCCATGCACCAGCACCACCGGGCGTTTGCCACCCAGGCCCTGGCGCCAGCGCTGGGCCGTGCCGACCAGTTTGCGGCCATTGAGGTTGACGTTGTAACGGCCATCGCAGAAGGCGCCATCGATTTCACCCACCGAGGCGACGCCGCCCCACTCGCGCAGCACATCGCACAATGGCAGGCACAGGCGCTCGTAGGCGCTTTCGATACGGCCATGATCGCCTTCGCTACGCGGAGCCACGTAGACCAGTGCAACGTTCACCGTCGCATGCGACTGCGGCACCGGCTCGCCACCGGTTTCTCGCAGCAGGACCGGCCAGCCGGCAATCGCCAGTTCCGAACAGGCGGCTTCGAAGTTGTCCAGGCGGCTCATGCGGCGCGGCATGACCAGGGCGTGATCGGTGGGGCGCCAGAACAGCACGCCGCAATCGCGCTCGCCGCGGCAAACGGCAGCCAGCAGCTCCTGCTCGGCGTGCAGACCCTGTTCGACAGTGAGGGCCAAGGGCTGATCGGTCATTGATCCACCTTTCATATTATTTTTGCGGGCATAAAAAAGCCGGCATCAAGCCGGCTTCGTTTCGATCAGTCCAGAGGCTGAACAGTCTTCTTCACCTGATCCGGGAAGAACAACCGCTGCAGTTCCAGCCCCGGATGCGGTGCGCGCATGAACGCCTCACCGACCAGGAACGAGTAGACCTCGTTGATCTCCATCAGCTCGACATCGGCACGGTTGAGAATACCGCTCTCGGTAATCGCCAGGCGGTCTCGTGGAATGCGTGGCAGCAGGTCAAGGGTGGTTTCCAGGCTGACCTCGAAGGTGTGCAGGTTACGGTTGTTCACCCCCACCAGCGGCGTATCGAGGGTCTTCAGAGCACGCTCCAGCTCATCGCCGTCATGCACCTCGACCAGCACGTCGAGGCCGACATCCTTGGCCACCGAAGCCAGCTCCGCCATCTTCACATCATCCAGCGCCGACACGATCAACAGCACGCAGTCAGCACCCAAGGCACGGGCCTCGACGATCTGGTACGGGTCGACCATGAAATCCTTGCGGATCACCGGCAGCGAAACAGCCGCGCGGGCCTGCTGCAGGTACTCGTCTGCGCCCTGGAAGTAATCCACATCGGTCAGCACCGACAGGCAAGTCGCACCGCCTTTCTCGTAGCTGACGGCGATGTCAGCCGGCACGAAGTTCTCGCGGATCACGCCTTTGCTTGGCGAAGCCTTCTTGATTTCGGCGATTACCGCCGGCTGCTTGCGCTTGGCCTGCTCGATCAGCGCATTGGCAAAGCCACGCGGGGCATCGGCTTCCTTGGCCAGGCGCTCCAGTTCGGCAAGGCTGACGCGCGCGCTGCGCTCGGCCACTTCCTGGAACTTGCGGGCGATGATCCTTTCCAGCACCGTCGGCACACTCATGCTTCGTTCTCCACCTTGAATACTGCAGTAAAGGCGCCCAGTTCCTGCAGTTTTTCCCAGGCCAGCCCGGTGTGCAGTACGTCGTGGGCCAGTTCCACGCCAGCCTTCAGGCTCATGGCATGGTCAGCGGCATACAGCGCCGCGCCGGCATTGAGCACGATCATTTCAGCAGCCTTCTGGCCGTTTTCTGTCTTGCGCCGGCCCAGGGCATCGCGGATCAGCTCCAGCGACGCCTGTGGGTTTTCAACCGCCAGGCCATGCAGGCTCTGGCTCTTCATGCCGAGGTCTTCGGGTTCGACCCAATACTCAGTGATCTCGTCGTTCTTCAGCTCGGCAACAAAGGTTGGCGCCGCCAGGCTGAATTCGTCCAGGCCGTCCTTCGAATGCACCACCAGCACATGCTTGCTGCCCAGGCGCTGCAGCACCTCGGCCAGTGGACGGCACAGCGCCTGGGTGAAAACGCCGACTACCTGGTGCTTCACACCGGCCGGATTCGTAAGCGGGCCAAGCATGTTGAACAGGGTACGCAGCCCCAGATCACGACGCGGGCCAGCGGCATATTTCATGGCGCTGTGATGGCTCTGGGCGAACATGAAGCCAATCCCCAGGCTATCGATGCAACGGGCGACCTGGGTCGGGGTCAGGTTCAGGTAGATGCCAGCGGCCTCCAGCAGGTCGGCACTGCCGCTCTTCCCCGATACCGCGCGGTTGCCATGCTTGGCCACGGTGCAGCCTGCGGCAGCGAGGACGAACGACGACGCGGTGGAAACGTTGAAGATATTGGCGCCATCCCCCCCCGTACCGACGATGTCGACCACGCCATCAAGGTTTTTCAGTTCGACCTTGTCGGCCAGCTCGCGCATCACCGAGACCGCACCGACGATCTCGTCGATGCTCTCGCTCTTCATGCGCATGCCCATCAGAAAGGCGCCGATCTGCGCTTCGCTGCACTGGCCGGTCATGATCTGGCGCATGACATCACGCATTTCATCGGTGCTGAGGTCCAGGTGGCCGACAATGCGGCTCAATGCACTCTTGATATCCATGATCGATCCTTAGCGGCGGCCGCCGGTCTGCTTGAGGAAGTTGGCGAACAGCTCGTGGCCCTGCTCGGTGAGAATGGACTCGGGGTGGAACTGTACCCCTTCGATGTTCAAGGTCTTGTGGCGCAGGCCCATGATCTCGTCGACCGAACCGTCTTCATGGGCAGTCCAGGCGGTGACTTCCAGGCAATCCGGCAGGGTTTCGCGCTTGACCACCAGCGAATGGTAGCGGGTCACCGTGAGCGGGTTGTTTAGTTCGGCGAACACCCCGAGATCGCGGTGGTGCACCGGGCTGGTCTTGCCGTGCATGACCTGACGGGCACGCACCACATCACCGCCAAACGCCTGGCCGATGGACTGATGACCCAGGCATACGCCGAGGATCGGCAGCTTGCCGGCAAAATGCAGGATGGCTTCGATGGACACGCCTGCTTCGCTCGGTGTGCATGGGCCTGGAGAGACGACGATGCGCTCGGGGTTGAGAGCTTCGATTTCGGCGATGGTCATTTCGTCATTGCGAATGACCTTGACCTCGGCACCCAGCTCGCCAAGGTACTGAACGACGTTGTAAGTGAATGAGTCGTAATTGTCGATCATCAGTAACATCGGGCTAAACCTCTTGAATCTACTGACTTCAAAAAACGAACCTTCCTACACCGGCTATGGGCACGGCTTTGCCACGAAGGGCGGTCGCTAAGCGGACAGGAAGGCAAACGGGGGCGGGCCGGACGGGCCGGCAGGAGATAAAGTCAGGCGCGCCAACGCCAACGGGCGTGGGCCTTGATAACGCGCATCAAGAGTTTGCTGACGATCAACACAGGATAGGTCTCGCTCATACTTGCACGCACAGTAGCCTACCGGGGCGACGGGCGCAATATGCCCGTAAACACGGGGAAACGAATGGACTTGGGAGGGATGCGCGGCAATTTGCTAAGGTCGATCGGGTTGTCCTGATAAAAACAAAGAAAAGGATGTTCTCTGATGCGAAAAGCACCGTTGTTGCGCTTTACCTTTGCCTCATTGGCCTTGGCTTGCAGCCAGGCCTTCGCAAGCCCTTCGCCCTACTCCACCCTGATCGTGTTCGGCGACAGCCTGAGCGACGCCGGGCAGTTTGGCGGCATGCGCTTCACCAACCGCGATGCCGATGGCAACTATGCCCCGGTGTCACCGATGATCCTTGGTGGGCGGCTGGGAGTCAGCCCGACTCAGCTTGGCCCTTCCACCTCGCCCCTTAACCCGGCGCTGGGGCTGCCGGATGGCAACAATTGGGCGGTCGGCGGCTACACCACCCAGCAGATCCTGGATTCGATCACCAGCACGTCCGAGACGATCATCCCGCCAGGGCGCCCCGGCGCCGGGCTGGTACTGCGAGAAAAGCCAGGCTACCTGGCCAACGGCCTGCGTGCCGACCCAAATGCCCTTTACTACCTGACCGGTGGCGGCAATGACTTTCTTCAGGGCCTGATAAACAGCCCCGCCGACGCCGTGGCCGCCGGGGGCCGCCTGGCCGCAAGCGCCCAAGCCCTACAGCAGGGGGGAGCGCGCTACATCATGGTCTGGCTGCTGCCCGACCTGGGGCAGACACCCAACTTCAGCGGTACGCCACAGCAGAACCCGCTGTCTGAGCTGTCCAGCGCGTTCAACCAGTCGTTGCTCAGCCAACTGCGGCAAGTCGATGCCGAAATCATCCCCTTGAACATACCCGTTTTGCTGAGTGAGGCTTTGGCCAGCCCTGGTCAGTTCGGCCTGGGCACCGGCCAGAATCTGGTTGGCACCTGCTACAGCGGCGAAGGGTGCGTGGAAAACCCGATATATGGCATCAACGGCCTGACGCCAGACCCGACCAAACTACTGTTCAACGACTCGGTACACCCGACCATCGCCGGGCAGCAACTGATTGCCGACTATGCCTACTCGATCATTTCCGCGCCTTGGGAACTGACCCTCTTGCCGGAGATGGCCCATGCCAGCCTGCGCGCCCATCAGGATGAACTGCGCAACCAGTGGCAGACACCCTGGCAGGCGGTCGGCCAATGGCAGGCCTTCGTCAGCACCGGCGCCCAGGACCTGGATTTCGATGACCAGCATAGTGCTGCCAGCGCTGACGGGCGCGGCTACAACCTGACCCTGGGCGGCAGTTACCGGCTCAATGATGCCTGGCGCCTGGGCCTGGCCGGCGGCGTGTACCGGCAGAAGCTGGAGGCCGGTGAGCAGGACTCGGACTACAAGCTCGACAGCTACCTGGCCAGCGCCTTCGCCCAGTTCCGTCAGGATCGCTGGTGGGCCGACGCCGCACTGAGCGCCGGCCATCTGGACTACCACGACCTCAAGCGCACCTTCGCGCTTGGCGTAAACGACCGCAGCGAGAAGGGCGACACCGATGGCGAGGCCTGGGCCGTGACTGCCCGGCTGGGCTACAACCTGGCGGCCGACAACAGCCGTTGGCAACTGGCACCGTTCATCAGTGCTGATTATGCGCGGGTGAAGGTCGATGGCTATGACGAGAAAAGCGGGCGCTCGACAGCACTGGGCTTCGATGACCAAGAGCGGAGTTCACGGCGCCTGGGCGTTGGACTGCTAGGCAGCGTGCAGGTATTGCCGAGTACCCGGCTGTTTGCCGAGGTGGCCCAGGAGCATGAATTCGAGGATGACCAGCAGGACGTGACGATGCACCTGACGACATTGCCGGCGAATGACTTCACGTTGACCGGGTATACACCGCACAGTGACCTGACTCGGGCGAGCCTGGGGGTGAGCCATGAGCTTGTGACGGGGGTGCACCTGCGCGGGAACTACAATTGGCGCAAGAGTGATGAGTTGACTCAGCAAGGCGTGAGCCTTGGAGTCAGCGTGGACTTCTAAATCCTTGGGGCCGCTTTGCGCCCCTTCGCAGGCGAGCCCGCTCCCACAGGATTTGCGCAAGCCTTGAGGCATATGCAATCACTGTGGGCGGGCTTGCCCGCAAAGGGCTGCAAGGCAGCCCCAATCGATTTACTTGGCGGTAGTCTGTTCAGCCAGCGCCACGGCACGGAACATTGCCCGGCGCTTGTTGATGGTCTCTTCCCACTCCAGCGCCGGTACCGAGTCGGCAACGATGCCGCCACCGGCCTGCACGTGCAGTTCGCCGTCCTTGATGACCGCAGTACGGATGGCAATCGCGGTATCCATGTTGCCGTTCCAGGCAAAGTAACCGACCGCACCACCGTAAACGCCACGCTTGACCGGCTCGAGCTCGTCGATGATCTCCATCGCGCGGATCTTCGGCGCGCCCGACAAGGTGCCCGCCGGCAGGATTGCCCGCAGCGCATCCATCGCGGTCAGGCCCTCACGCAGCTGGCCGGTCACGTTGGACACAATGTGCATCACGTTCGAGTAGCGCTCGATCACCATCTTCTCGGTCAGGCGCACGCTACCGGTCGAGGACACCCGGCCCACATCGTTGCGGCCCAGGTCGATCAGCATCAGGTGCTCGGCGATCTCTTTGTCGTCCGACAGCAGGTCGTCTTCCAGCGCACGGTCGGCCTCCTCGGTAGCCCCTCGCGGGCGGGTACCGGCAATCGGGCGCACAGTGACCAGGTTGTCTTCCACCCGCACCAGCACTTCCGGCGAGCTGCCGACCACATGGAAGTCGCCGAAGTTGAAGAAGTACATGTACGGCGTCGGGTTGAAGCAGCGCAGCGCGCGGTACAGGTCGATGGGTGCAGCCTTGAAGTCGATCGACATACGCTGCGACGGCACGACCTGCATGCAGTCGCCCGCCAGGATGTATTCCTTGATACGGCCGACCGCGTTCTCGTAGTCGTCACGGGTGTAGCTGGAACGGAATTCCGGCTCGGCAGCCATCGGCCCGCTCAGGTCCAGGCCACGGCGAGGGGTGATGGGCTGGCGCAGTTTCTCCAGCAAGCCTTGCAGGCGTGCCTGGCCTTGCTCGAAGGCCTGCTCTTCAGCCGGATCGACCAGCACGATGGCGTGCATCTTGCCCGCCAGGTTGTCGAATACCACCACCGCGTCGGAAACCATCAGCAGGATATCCGGTACACCCAGCGGGTCCGGGTTGGGGCTGGCGCCCAGGCGCTTCTCGACATAGCGCACACAGTCATAGCCGAAGTAGCCAACCAGGCCACCGTTGAAGCGCGGGAGGCCAGGGATGTCGGCGACCTTGTAGCGGTCCTTGAAGCTTTCGACGAAGGCCAGTGGGTCCTCGACGTCGTGGCTTTCCACTTCCACGCCATCCTGCAGGATGCTCACGTGGTAGCCATGCACGCGCATCACGGTACGCGACGGGAGGCCGATCATCGAGTAACGGCCCCACTTCTCGCCGCCCTGCACGGACTCGAGCAGGTAGGAGTTGGCTTGGTCGGCGAGCTTCAGGTAGATCGACAGCGGCGTGTCGAAGTCGGCCAGGGTTTCACAGGCCAAAGGGATGCGGTTGTAGCCGGTAGCGGCCAGGCGCAGAAATTCTTCGCGGGTCATGGGTAGCCTCGTGGCAAGCAGCAATGGGGTCGGGCAAGCGGACGGGCCGGCAGGCGCCGGCGGGCATAAGTCAGGCGCGCCAGCGCCAACGGGCCAGGGCCTTGATGACTTTCATCCAGAATTTGCCAGTGACCGCCACGGTGGACTCTCTGTCTTGGGAGGCTTGAAGGTCCGCCAACGTTATCCCAGTGGCCGGGTCTGCGCAACCGGGCAGCAGTGCGCGCAGGTCGTCGACCACCAGGCTGGGGGACTCCTCGGTGATCGGCCGGCCATGGTTATAGCCATAGGTAAGGCCCACGCATTGCACGCCGGCCGCCTTGGCCGCCAGCACATCGCTGCGCGAGTCGCCGACGAACAGCGACTGCTGCGGGCTGACACCGGCCATCTGCATGACGAACAGCAGCGCTGCCGGGTCGGGCTTTTTCTGCGGCAAGGTATCGCCGCCGATGATCCAGCGGAAGTAGCGGCCGATCTTCATCTGGTCGAGCAATGGCGCGACGAAACGCTCCGGCTTGTTGGTGATCAGCGCCATTTCAACGCCCTGTTTCTGCAGCCAGCGCAGGGTGTCCTTCACCCCGGGGTAGAGCACGGTGAGCGCGTGGCTTTCGGCATAGGCGTCCATGAACAGCGCCAGGCCCTTTTCCGCCAGTGCATCGTCCACGGCATCATGCTCGATGCCACTGGCCAGGGCGCGGCGTACCAGCACCTGGGCGCCATTGCCAACCCAGTGGCGCACGGCCTCAAGGCCGGCGGGCGGGCGCCCCAGTTCGAGCAGCATGCGGTCCACGGCGGCAGCCAGGTCGGGTACCGAGTCGATCAGGGTACCGTCCAGATCGAACATCACCAGCCTGGGCAGCGTCCCCGGGAACAGCTGCTCGAAGCCACTCATGGGCGGGCCTGGGCCAGTTCGGCGCGCATCTTGGCGATGACTTCCTGGTAGTCCGGGGCGTTGAAGATTGCCGAGCCGGCCACGAAGGTGTCAGCGCCAGCGGCGGCGATTTCGCGGATGTTATTGACGTTGACGCCGCCGTCGATCTCCAGGCGAATATCGCGGCCGCTGGCGTCGATCAGCGCGCGGGCTTCACGCAGCTTGTCGAGAGTACCGGGGATGAACTTCTGCCCGCCGAAGCCTGGGTTGACGCTCATCAGCAGGACCATGTCGACCTTGTCCATCACGTACTTCAGGGCCTCCAGGCTGGTGGCCGGGTTGAACACCAGGCCGGCCTTGCAGCCGCCGTCCTTGATCAGTTGCAGCGAACGGTCGATGTGCTGCGAGGCTTCCGGGTGGAAGGTGATGTAGGTGGCGCCGGCCTCGATGAAGTCGCCGATGATGCGGTCGACCGGGCTGACCATCAGGTGCACGTCGATCGGCGCGGTCACGCCGTACTTGCGCAGTGCGGTGCAAACCATCGGGCCGATGGTCAGGTTGGGTACGTAGTGGTTGTCCATGACATCGAAGTGGACGATGTCGGCACCCGCGGCCAGCACCTTGTCGACGTCCTCGCCCAGACGGGCGAAATCGGCAGAGAGAATGGAGGGGGCAATAGCGTAGGGCTGCATGGCGCACCTGTTGGCAGAATCACGGTGGCGCGCATTGTAACTCAGGGAAGCGGATCGGGGCTGATTGGTATCAACCCCGAGCACACCCTTGCTTCAGGCAGGTTGCTGGGTACGCAGCTTCTCGCTACGCCCACGCAACCACTCCAGGGTCAGCAACAAGACCACCGAGAAGGCAATCAACAGCGTCGCCGCCGCCGCAATGGTCGGGCTGAGGTTCTCGCGAATGCCGCTGAACATCTGCCGCGGCAGGGTTGCCTGCTCGGGGCCGGCGAGGAACAGCGTCACCACCACTTCGTCGAACGACGTGGCAAAGGCGAACAGCGCCCCCGAAATCACCCCGGGGGCAATCAGCGGCAAGGTCACCCGACGGAAGGTCAGCAACGGTGAGGCGCCGAGGCTGGCCGCCGCACGTACCAGGTTGTAGTTGAAGCCCTGCAAGGTCGCCGACACGGTGATGATCACGAACGGCACACCCAGCACCGCGTGCACCAGGATCAGCGAGATGAAGCTGTTGCCCAGGCCCAGCGGGGCGAAGAACAGGTAGCTGGCCACACCGATGATCACCACCGGCACCACCATCGGCGAAATCACCAGCGCCATCACCAGCGACTTGCCCGGGAAATCACCACGGGTCAGGCCGATCGACGCCAGGGTGCCAAATACCATGGCCAGTACCGTGGCCGCTGGCGCGACGATGATGCTGTTCTTCAGCGCCCGCATCCACTCGGCCGAGGCGAAGAAGTCGTGGTACCACTGCAGCGAAAAGCCCTGCAGCGGGTACACCAGGAAGCTGCCGCTGTTGAACGACAGGGGCACGATCACCAGCACCGGCAGCACCAGGAACAACAGGATCAGGCCGCAAAGGATGCGCAGGGTGTAGAACCACACCCGTTCGACGGGCGACATGTAGGGGCTCAGCATCTCAAGGCTCCTCAGCTCAGGCGCAGGCGGCTGGCGCCGACCAGCCAGCTATAGATCAGGTACAGCAGCACGGTCGCCAGCAGCAACAGCCCGCCCAGCGCGGTGGCCATGCCCCAGTTGATGCTGGTGTTGGTGTAGAAGGCGACGAAGTAGCTGACCATCTGGTCGTTCGGGCTGCCGAGCAGTGCCGGGGTGATGTAGTAGCCGATGGCCAGGATGAACACCAGCAGGCAACCGGCACCCACACCGGCGTAGGTCTGCGGGAAGTACACCCGCCAGAAGCTGGCGAACGGGTGGCAGCCCAGCGAAATCGCCGCACGCATGTAGCTCGGCGAAATACCCTTCATCACGCTGTACAGCGGCAGGATCATGAACGGCAGCAGGATATGCACCATCGAGATGTACACGCCGGTGCGGTTGAACACCAGTTCCAGCGGCTGGTCGATGATGCCCATCGCCATCAGCGCGCTGTTGATCAAACCGCCAGACTGCAGCAGCACGATCCATGCGGCCACCCGCACCAGGATCGAGGTCCAGAACGGCAGCAGCACCAGGATCATCAGCAGGTTGCTCTGCCGGGTCGGCAGGTTGGCCAGCAGGTAGGCCAACGGATAGGCCAGCACCAGGCAGATGGCGGTGATCACCACACCCATCCACAGGGTGCGGGCAAAGATATCCAGGTAGATGGCCTGGTCGGGGGTGGCCTTGGCCAGCTCGCCGAGGTCATCGATACGGTGGTCGAGCGAAGCCAGCAGGTAGAACGAGGTCACCGAACTGGTATTGCGGCGAATCGCCTGCCAGTAGGCCGGGTCGCCCCAACGCTCGTCGAGTGCCTGCAAGGCATCCTTATAAGAGGCAGGCTCGGCCTTGAACGGCAGCGCCCGTGCAGTCTTGGCCAGCAGGCTGCGGTAGCCGGCCAGCTCCATGTTCAGGCGCTTGGAGAGATCGCCCAGGGTCTGGTTCTTGCGCGATTCGGCCAAGTCCTGGCTCAACGCCTTGTAGACGTCTTCACCAGGCAGGCTCTTGCCATCCCACTGGCTGATCACCTCGACCGTGCGCGGCAGGCCGCTGACCACTTCCGGGTTGCCGACGCTCTTGTACAGCAGCGCCGCGATCGGCACCAGGAACACCAGCAGGAGAAACAGCGCCAGCGGCGCGATCAACGCCTGCGCCTTCCAGCGGTTGACCCGCTCGGCATGCTTGAGGCGCTGCTTGAGACTTGGACCTGCGCCTTCGTTGAGGGGCACTGCAATGGCCATGGCGAACTCCGCGATACAGGCTGAAATTGGGGCTGCTCTGCAGCCCATCGCCGGCAAGCCCGGCTCCCACAGGTACTGCACTGGCTCCGGGAATCGTGCGATCCCTGTGGGAGCCGGCTTGCCGGCGATGGGCCGCAGAGCGGCCCCCGCTTCCCGGGTTGTTACTTCTTCGCCGCCCAGGCGTTGAAGCGTTGCTCCAGCTGCTCGCTGTTGTCGGCCCAGAACGCCACGTCGATCTGTACCTGGTTGGCGATGTTCTCAGGCGTGGTCGGCATGTCTTTCTTCACCGCATCGGCCAGCAGCGGTACGGCCTTGGAGTTGGCCGGGCCGTAAGCGATGTTCTCGGAGTAGGTCTTCTGCTGCTCTGGCTGCACGGTGTAGGCGATGAACTTCTTCGCCTCTTCCACATCCTTGGCGCCTTTCGGGATCGCCCAGGCGTCGAAGTCGTAGATGCCGCCGTTCCACACTACCTTGAGGTTGCTCTCTTTCTGCACGGCAGCGATGCGGCCGTTGTAGGCCGAGCTCATGACCACGTCACCCGAGGCCAGGTACTGTGGCGGCTGGGCGCCGGCTTCCCACCACTGGATGCTCGGCTTGAGCTCGTCGAGCTTCTTGAAGGCGCGGTCCACGCCCTCCTTGGTGCCCAGCACCTGATACACGTCCTTCGGCGAAACACCGTCGGCCATCAAGGCGAACTCGAGGGTGTACTTGGCGCCCTTGCGCAGGCCACGCTTGCCCGGGAATTTCTTGGTGTCCCAGAAGTCGGCCCAGCTGGTGGGGGCGGTCTTGAGCTTGTCGGCGTTGTAGGCCAGCACCGTGGACCAGACGAAGAAGCCCACGCCGCAAGGCTGGATGGCCCCCTTCACATAATCGGACTCGTTGCCGAACAGGGCTGGGTCGAGCTCCTCGAACATGCCTTCATCGCAACCACGAGCCAGCTCTGGCGACTCCACCTCCACCAGGTTCCACGACACGCTGTTGGTATCGACCATGGCTTTGACCTTGGCCATTTCACCGTTGTACTCACCTGCGACGATCTTGCCCTTGCCGGCCTTCTCCCATGGCTCGTAGAACGCCTTGACCTGGGCCGCCTTGTTGGCACCGCCGAAGGAGACCACGGTCAGGTCCGCCGCCATGCTCTGGCCGGCGGCGCACAGGCCGAGGGCCAGGGCGGTCAGTTTCAACTGCTTGCGCATTATTATTCTCTCCACAGTACAGGGTTGGTGAAGCAATCCATCAGTGGGCTTCGGCAATCGGATCGAGCGCGCGGGCGTGCTCCACCTCCCAGCCCAGCGGTACCACATCGCCCACGGCCAGCGCCGGGTCGAGCTCGGCGATCGGCTGCTTCACGAAGAAGTCGGCCTTGCCGCAGACTTCCAGGCGCACCCGTACGTGGTCGCCCAGATAGATGAACTCGGCCACGCGGCCGGAGAAGCGGTTGACGCAGCTTTCGCTATGGCCGTTGAGGCGCACGCGCTCGGGGCGCACCGACAGGGTCACTGGCTCGCCAGCCTGGCCGACGTTCACCGCCAGTGCCTCGACCCGCTCGCCGCGGGCCAGCTGCACCTGGCAACGTTTGCCATCGCTGGCCAGCAGGGTGCCGTTGATGCGGTTGTTCTCGCCGATGAAGTTGGCGACGAAGGTGTTGCAGGGTTCTTCATAGAGGGTGCGCGGGTCGGCGATCTGCTGGATCTCGCCCTGGTGAAACACCGCCACGCGGTCGGACATGGTCAGCGCCTCACCCTGGTCGTGGGTCACGTAGACCACGGTCACGCCCAGGCGCTGGTGAATGTGCTTGATCTCCATCTGCATGTGTTCACGCAGCTGCTTGTCAAGGGCGCCCAGCGGTTCGTCCATCAGCACCAGCTGAGGTTCGAACACCAGCGCCCGGGCCAGCGCCACACGCTGCTGCTGGCCACCGGAAAGCTGGCCGGGGTAGCGCTTGGCGAAGGCATCGAGCTGGACCATGTTCAGCACCCGCTTGACCCGCTCGCTGATGTCGGTCTTGCTCAGGCCGCGTACGGTCAGCGGGAAGGCCAGGTTCTCGGCCACGGTCATGTGCGGGAACAGCGCGTAGTTCTGGAACACCATGCCGATGTCGCGCTTGTGCGGCGGCACGTTGTTGATCGAACGCCCGGCCAGCTGGATCTCACCGGCGGTAGGAGTTTCGAAACCGGCCAGCATCATCAGGCTGGTGGTCTTGCCCGAGCCGGAGGGGCCGAGCAGGGTGAGGAATTCACCCTTGCGAATGTCCAGGTTGAGGTCTTTGACGATCAGCGATTCGCCGTCGTAGCTCTTCTGCACACCACGGAAGCTGACCAGCGTCTCGCCGGTGGCAGCGTTCGAATTCGCCTCGCTCATGCCTGCACCTTCTTGTTGGAATGACTGCGTAGGCAAAAGAGTAGAAGAGCCGCAAGCGCCCGGAAATCGGCGGTACTGAGAGAATGCCATCATCCCGATGGAAGATTTGCTGTAGGGCGATCCCTACAAGGATGTCGCAATCAGACCAGCTTGTGCTCCATGGCGTACTTCACCAGTTCCGCCAGCGAATTGACCTTGAGCTTCTGCATCAGCCTGGCCTTGTGGGTGCTGATGGTCTTGCTCGACAGTGCCAGCTGCTGGGCGATGTCGTTGACGTTGGCGCCCTGGGCCAGGCGCTCGAACACCGAGAACTCGCGCTCCGACAACAGCGTGTGCAGTGGCCGGGTCTCGGTCAGGCCCACCTCGAAGACCATGCGGTCGGCCAGTGCCGGGTCGATATAGCGCCCACCGCCTGCCACCCGGCGAATCGCCGTGAGCAGCAGGGCCGGGTCGCTGTCCTTGGTCGCATAGCCCGCAGCGCCGGCTTTCAGGGCGCGGGCCGCCATCTGCGCCTCGTCGTGCATCGACAGCATCAGGATCGCCGGGGCATCGTTCAGCGCGCGGATACGCGGGATCGCCTCCAGTCCATTCACTCCCGGCATGGAGATATCCAGCAACACCACCTCGCAAGGTGTGTGGCGCAGGGTCTCGAGCAATTGCTCGCCATTCCCGGCCTCCCCCGCCACCTGCATGTCCTTGGCCAGGCCGATCAACTGCTTGATGCCTTCGCGGACAATGGTGTGGTCTTCGGCCACCAGCACTCGAATCACGCTCGCTCTCCTACTCCAAGGGAATGGCCACGCTCAGGCTGGTGCCCTCGCCTGGTTCACTGTCCAGCGCCATGCTGCCACCGAGCATCAGCACCCGCTCACGCACGCCGACCAGGCCGAACGACGTGGGCCTGGGCTGGTCCCGGCAGAACCCGGTGCCATCGTCACTGACGGTCATGCGCAGTTGCCCGTCCTCACGCACCAGTTCGATCTCCACGCTGTGTGCCTGCGCATGGCGCATGACGTTGGTCAACGCCTCCTGCAGGATGCGGAACAGGCCGGTGGCCTTGGCATCGCTCAATGCTGGCAGATTATCCGGTACCTGTACCAGACAAGGTATCTGCGTGCGCGCTTCGAAGCGCCGCGCCTGCCATTCGATGGCCGAGGCTATACCTGCGTCGAGGATCGGTGGACGCAGCGCGGTGGCGACGTCGCGCACCAGCTGGAACAGCTGGGCGATCAGGCGCTTCATGCTGCCCAGGCGCTCGTGCAGGCCAGGATCCAGTTCGGCAAAGGCCAGCTCGCACATCGACACTTCCAGCTTGAGCACGGTCAGCATCTGCCCCAGTTCATCGTGTACTTCACGGGCGATGCGGGCCTTTTCTTCTTCGCGCACGCTCTCCAGGTGCGCCGACAGTTCGCGCAGCTGCTCTTGCGACTGGGCCAGCGCCAGTTCGGCGCGCTTGCCTTGGGTGATATCCCAGACGATACCGTCCCAAGCCACCCGGCCATTGGGCAAGCGCCGGGCACTGGCCTTGATGTCGGCCCAGCGCTGCTCGCCCTGGCGGGTGAGGATACGCCCCTGCCATGACCAGTCCTGATCGCTGGCAATGGCCAGATCCTGGACTTGGTGATAGTCGGCCCGATCGTCTGGGTGAACGAGATTGCGTAAACCCATCAGCGGGTGCTGGATCTGCGCCGGCGTGTAGCCGACCAATGCCTCGCTGCCCTCGCTGATGTAGGGAAATTCCGGCTCACCCTCGGCAGGTGCCGGCTCAAGGCGGAACACCAGGCCCGGCACGTTGCCGGCGATGCCCTTGAGCCGCGCCTCGCTTTCGCGCAAGGCCGCCAGGGCGCGATGGCGCTCGGTGACATCGGCGAGGTACACCACCAGGTATTCGGCATCACGAAAGCGCAGGAAACTGAGCGACAGTTCCACCGGGAGCAAGCTGCCATCGGCGCGCCGGCACTGGGTTTCGAATTGCCGGGCACCGCCATCGCCGGCACGGGCACCCTTCCACAGTTCGAGCCAGCGGTCCATGGTCAGGTTCGGCTCGAAGTCGATCAGCGGGCGCTCCAGCAGCTCGGCTTCGGCATAGCCGAGCATGTGCTCCACCGCATGGTTGGCGTAGCGTACATGGCTGTCCCAGTTCACCCAGAGAATGCCCACCGTGCTCTGATCGATGGCGAACTGGCTCAGGCGCAGCGCCTCTTCGCGCCCCTGCCGCTCGGTCAGGCTTTCCCGCGTGGCCAGCAGGCTGCGTTCCAGCTGGCGCTGCTGCCGACGCTGCCACACCAGCGTGGCCAGAGCGCACAGCAGCAACATGCCGAACAGCAAGGCCAGGTTCTGCCAGAAGCCAGGCGACTCGCTCAAGCGCGGGTATTTGGGCTGCAACCAACGCTGGTGAAGTTGCTCCAGCTCCTTGGCCGGCATGGCCTGCAGCCCGCGTTCGAGCACATCGGCAAGCACCGGCCAGTCGCGTCGCGAACCCACCCGTAGCAATTGCGGCAAGCCGATATCACCCACCACTACCAGCTCGGCGAACTCACTTTCCCGCGACAGCCGACTCAGCTGTGCCTCATCGAGCACGGCGTAGCTGGCCTGGCCACCGACCACCAGTTGCAAAGCCTCGCGCTCGCTGGGCACGCCCTGCAGATTGAGGCCGCTGTAATTGCCGCGCAGATAGTCGGCAAGGACGCTGGGCATGCGCACTGCGACGCGGGTTTCGGCATCGAGCTTTTCCAGCTCCACCGCCATCGCCCCGGTACGCGGCCCCACCACCAGCTGCGGGACCCGCATGTAAGGGTCGCTGAACAGCCACAGGCGCAGGCTGGCGGGTGTTTGCGTCAGTCCCGGGGCGAAATCGATCTCCCCCGCCTGCAAGGCATGCTCGAGGCTGGCCTGGTCGGCGAAGTTGCGCCAGGTCAGGTCCAGGCTCAGCGCTTGCCCCAGCCAGTTCACCAACTCGACGTTGGCACCGTAAAGCTGCTGCAGGCGGCGGTCGAACTGTGCGTAGGGCGCTTGCAGCACCAAGCCGACACGCAGGCTGCGATGGCTATCGAGCCATTGCTGCTGGGCAGGCTCCAGCGTCACCATTGGTGGCACCTCCGGCCGTGCCAAGGCGATCAAGGGCAGGCACAAACAGCCGATAACCAACAGGCGACGCAATCGCTTCATCTACACGCTCGTCTTGGCAAGGGCGGCCATGCAGCATGGCCGCCGCGGGCAAATACTATTAGGCTGCCGGTATCATTCTGGCCTTGGGTTGATTCATGTCCACACTTTATCGCACGACGCTGGCAATGTGCTGCCTGGCCTCGCTCCTACCACTCGGCGCCCTGGCCGCTGACGCCGCCAAGCCGGAGGCTGCAGCCGAGGCGCCTGCCGCCCCGGCGCCACGCCCGCCCCTGCTGGAGCGTAGCCAGGAAGACGCGCAAGCCCTGGAGCGCTTGGCACCAAAAGCCGAACAACAGACCCTGCAGGCCGGCGCGGACAGCTTCCTGGCCCTGTGGAAGCCGGCCAACGACAGTGATCCGCAGGGTGCCGTGATCATCGTCCCGGGCGCTGGCGAGAATGCCGACTGGCCCAACACAGTCGGCCCGTTACGGCGCAAGTTCCCGGATATCGGCTGGCACAGCCTGAGCGTGAGCCTGCCCGACCTGCTCGCCGACGCCCCGCAAGCGCGGGTAGAGGACAAGCCGGCGCCAGCGCCTGAGAAGAAAGCGGGCGAAAGCGCACCGGCCAAGGACACACCCGCCGACGCCAACGCCAACATCGCCCAGGCCACCGCCGCCGACACCGATACCGCGGAAAGTACCGACGCCGAGCAAGCCAGCGATCAGAACGACGTGGCCGACGCCGATCGCATCTTCGCTCGCCTGGATGCTGCCGTGGCCTATGCCCAACAGCACAACTCACGCAGCATCGTGCTCATCGGCCACGGCAGCGGCGCCTATTGGGCAGCGCGCTACCTGAGCGAAAAGCAACCGCCGCAGGTACAGAAGCTGGTGATGGTTGCCGCACAGACGCCGGCCCGGGTCGAGCACGACCTGGAAAGCCTGACGCCCACCCTCAAGGTGCCCACGGCCGACCTCTACTACGCCACCCGTACCGGGGACCGCAATGCGGCGGCGCAGCGCTTGCAGGCCAGCAAGCGGCAAAAGGACAGCCAGTACAAGCAGCTGTCATTGATTGCCATGCCGGCCAACAAAGACGGAGAACAGGAGCAGCTGTTCCGCAGGGTTCGGGGCTGGATGAGCCCTCAACAGTAGTTTCAGGTTGTCAGGGGCGCCAAGCGCCCCCTTCTAGAACCCACCCCGCTTGCGAACGATCGCATAGGCCTGGTGCAGTTCGCGGGTCCGCTCGGTCGCTTCGCGCACTTGCGCCTCGCTTGCCCCGCTGCCCGCCAGTTTGTCCGGATGATGCTTGCTGACCAGGCGCCGGTATGCCTGCTTGACTTGGTCCCCCTCGGTGCCAGCCTCAACACCCAGCAAGCGCAGCGCTGCAGCGTAGTTCATCACGCCGCCTGACACCGGCGCCTTGCGCGGCTCGTACTCCAGTGACATCGCCTGCACCTGACGCCGGCTAAGGCCCAGCTTGTGCCCCCATTCCAGCAGCAGTTCACGCTCGCGCCGACCAGCCTTGCCGTCGGCCCAGGCCATGCGCCAGCAGGCACGCAAGGTGCCCTCGGCGGCATGCGGCTGCAGGCGGATACGGCGCAGGTGACCGGAGAGCCGGTCCTTGCCAGCCTTGCCCCGGTTGAACGCGGCTATCGCCCGCAAACGCGCAGCTTCGGCCATGTCCAGGCGGACCATTTCCTGCCGCGCCTGCTGGATGTGCTGCTCGGCCACACGGCCATCGCTCTTGGCCAGCCGCCCGAGCAAGACGAACAGCAATTCATCGTCCTGCAAGACTGGGCGACCGCCCAGGCGCTCGCACATGTCGTCCCAGCCCTGCAAGCGAATGCGTCGGTCCATCGCCTGGCCCAACAAGGCACCGAGCAACGCACCAGGGATGCTGGCGACCGCAAAGCCTGCGCCCAGCCCGATTACCGTGCCTGGCCACCACATGTCAGGCGCGCTCGCCGATCAAGCGCTCGGCCTCGGCCAGGCGCTCGAGGGTGCCGACATCCACCCACTTGCCGCGGAAATGCTCACCGCTCACCTGGCCAGACGCCATCGCCTGGCGCAGCAACGGCGCCAGCTTGAACGCGCCTGCCTGGCAGCCTTCGAACAAGGCCGGGTGGAGCACCGAGAGGCCACTGAAGGTCAGCGTACCGGGGGCGTCGTCACCATCGATTACCCGATCTTCGCTCAAGCGGAAGTCGCCACGCCCGTGATGGCCGGGATTGTCGACCAGCACCAGATGCGCCAGCCCGCGCAACGGAGCGCGCAGGAGGCTGAGGTCATAGTCGGTCCAGACATCACCGTTGATCAGGGCGAACGGTTCATTCCCCAGCAATGGCAGGGCCTTGAAGATGCCACCGCCGGTTTCCAGCGGCTCACCTTCGGCCGAGTAACGGATGCGCAGGCCGAACCGGCTGCCATCGCCCAGATAGTCCTCGATCTGCTGGCCAAGCCAGGCGTGGTTGATCACCACCTCGGTAAACCCGGCCGCCGCCAGCGCGCGCAAGTGATACTCGATCAGTGGCTGACCTGCGACTGGCACCAGCGGTTTGGGGGTATGCAGGGTCAGCGGGCGCATGCGCTCGCCTTTGCCTGCTGCAAGAATCATCGCCTTCATGCACGCGCTCCGGCTTGCAACTCGGCGATCAGCTGGCCCAGTTCGGCAAGCTCCGGGCGACGGCTGACCACTTCATCTATATAGGCGAAGAATCGCGGGACGTCGGCCAGATAACGCGGTTTTCCGTCACGATGGCAGATTCGCGCGAAGATACCGATCACCTTCAGGTGGCGCTGCACGCCCATCAGGTCGCTGGCACGCTGGAAATCGTCGAATACCGGCTGCACCGGGATGCCCGCGGCCTGCGCCTGCTCCCAGTAGTTGCGCAGCCAGCCTTCGACCTGCGCCTGCGGCCAGCTGAGGAACGCATCCTTGAACAGGCAGGTGATGTCGTAGGTGACTGGGCCGTAGACCGCGTCCTGGAAGTCCAGTACACCTGGGTTCGGGGCGCTCTGCATCAGGTTGCGCGGCATGTAGTCACGGTGCACCAGCACCTTGGGCTGGGCCAGGGCGCTGTCGATCAGCAGTTGGCTGATACGCTGCCAGCAGGCTTTCTGCGCTTCAGTGAAGGCCAGGCCGAGTTCACGGCCTACGTACCACTCCGGGAACAGCTCGACTTCACGGCGCAGCAGGGCGTCGTCGTAGCTGGGCAACTGCGCGTCCATCGGCAGGCGCTGGAAGGCCAGCAGAGCCTCGATGGCATCCGCGAACAGTGCATCGGCGTTGTCGGCCTGAATGATGTCCAGGTATGTCTGGTGGCCCAGATCGCCCAGCAGCAGGAAGCCACGTTCCAGGTCTTGTGCATGAATCTGCGGCACATGCACGCCTGCGCTAGCCAGCAGATGGTCAATGGCGACGAATGGTCGGCAGTTTTCCTGTGGCGGTGGCGCGTCCATGATCACGAAGCTGTGGCCTGCGCCCTGCCAGCGGAAGTAGCGGCGGAAGCTGGCATCGCTGCTGGCGGCGGTCAGGTTGCCCTCGGGCACCTCGCCCCAGGCGTTGTCGCGGAAAAGCTGATCGAGCTGCTCATGGAGCCAGACAGTCAGTTGTTGCAGGCGTACATCGTGTTCAGGCATTACAAGGGTCTCCGACGGCCCTAGCCGTCAAGCGGGTCATGCTTTATTATCCAGCATCTTTTTCAGACCATCGAGAGGCGTGCGGCCCCACACGCGGGCAGATGGCACGCAGGAAGCCCGGACTAATAAGATGGCATTGAAATCCCCCGCGTTTCGTAGAAAGTTTCCGTTGCTGGTGACCGGCGGTCTGCTGGCCATGCAACCTTTGGCCACTACCTATGTGGTGGCTGCCGAGCAGTTCGACTGCCAAGTGTCCGCCTCCGGTGGTTGGGACTGCAAGCCCAAGACCCCAGCCAACAACCTGCCTCCGCGCCCGGTGCATGAAGGCGCCGCGCTCACGTCGGGCACCGAAGCCGAGCCGACCGAGTCCGCTGACAAGCCGATGCTGGTCACCGAGGCCAAGGGCCGTGGCCTGAAGTCGCGCAGCGAAGACTACAGCCACCTCGACTGGGTTCCACGCGAGAAGCTCACTGCAGCCCAGCTGGCCGAAACCGGCCCGTACTGCGGTGGCGCGTACATCGAGCCCACTCGCCCAGGCATGGCCGACTCCACGCCCAAGGACGAGTCGCCGACCTACATCAACGCCAAGGTCTCCAAGTACCAGCAGGAGCAGCAGATCGCTACCCTCGCCGGTGACGTGGTCATGCGCCAGGGCAGCATGCAGGCCGAAGCCGACGAGGCCAACCTCTACCAGGCCGAGAACCGTGGCGAGCTCAAGGGCAACGTCAAGATCCGCGACAATGGCTCGCTGGTCGTCGGTGACCAGGCACAGATTCAGCTCGATACCGGGGAAGCCCAGGTCGACAACGCCGAATACGTGATGCACAAGTCGCACATCCGCGGCAACGCCCTGTACGCCAAGCGTGGCGAAAACGCCATCATCCGTCTCAAGGACGGTACGTACACCACTTGCGAACCGGGCAGCAACGCCTGGCAGCTGAAGGGCAACAACATCACCCTGAACCCGGCGACCGGTTTCGGTACCGCGACCAACGTCACCCTGCGGGTCAAAGATTTCCCGGTGCTCTACACACCGTACATCTACTTCCCGATCGACGACCGTCGCCAGTCCGGCTTCCTGCCGCCGTCGTTCAGCAGCACCAGCGACACCGGCTTCATGCTGGTCACGCCTTACTACTTCAACCTGGCGCCCAACTATGACGCCACGTTGTACCCGCGCTACATGACCAAGCGCGGCCTGCTGATGGAAGGCGAGTTCCGCTACCTGACCAAGTCCAGCGAAGGCCAGTTCGGCGGCGGCTACCTCAACGACGAGGACGACGACCGCAAGCTGCAGACGGACTACAAGAAAGAACGCTGGATGATCAACTGGCAGCACAAAGGTGGCCTGGACGAGCGCCTGATGACTGAAGTTGACTACACCGACATCAGCGATCCGTTCTACTTCCAGGACCTTGAAACCGACCAGATCGGCGTCAAGAGCCGGGACGTGGTCAACCAGCAAGGTGCCCTGACCTGGCGTGGCGACAGTTATACCGCCCGCCTGAATGCGCAGGCGTACGAGATGGCGACCCTGTCGCAGATCACCCCGTACGACAAGCTGCCGCAGATCACCTTCGATGGCATGCTGCCTTACCATCCAGGCGGGTTCGACTTCAGCTATCAGACCGAGGCCGTGCGCTTTGATCGTGATCTGAAGGATGACCTTGTATTTGACAAGGACGGCAACCCAGACACCACTGCCGGCGTCGTTACCGACTCCTTTGGGAATATTGTTGGTGGGCGTCGACTGGATCAAAATATCTTCGGTATCCAGCGCGCCAACGGTACCCGCCTGAATGTCGCACCGGCTATCAGCCTGCCGATGACTGCCAGCTACGGCTATATCACGCCGAAGCTGAAGTACATGTACACCCACTACGACCTGGATCTGGATGGCAAAGGGAAAAGTGACATTGCCGCTCTTGCTGCCTCGAACCCGGCAGCACTGGACGTACAAGGTGATTTCTCAAGCACCCAGAACCGCGACGTGCCGATCTTCAGCGTCGACAGCGGCCTGTACTTCGACCGCAACACTTCGCTGTTCGGTACCAATTACCGCCAGACCCTCGAACCGCGCATGTTCTACCTCTACGTCCCGTACAAGGACCAGACGGACATCCCGCTGTTCGACTCGGGTGAAAACCTGTTCAGCTACGACTCGCTGTTCCGCGACAACCGCTTCAGCGGTACCGACCGCATCGGCGACGAGAACAAGCTGTCTCTGGGCGTGACCACTCGCTGGATCGAGGACAACGGCTTCGAGCGCCAGAACTTCAGCATCGGCCAGGCGTACTACTTCAAGGACCGCAAGGTCCAGCTGCCAGGCATCGACTACCGTACCCGCAAGGACTCGCAGTCGGATGTATCGCCGTACGCGTTGGTTTACAACTACTACTTCAACCGCGACTGGCGCTTCAACTCGGACTTCAACTGGGACCCGGACAGCCGCAGCACTCGCTCGGGCAGCGCGATGTTCCACTACCAGCCTGAAGACAACCCGAACAAGATCGTCAACGTCGGCTATCGCTACCGCAACGACACCATCGCCTACGACTCCACTACCGGTACCTGGAAAGTGGGCGGCGGCGACTATGGTACGCCGGGCGATCCGAACTACATCAAGGATTACTACAAGATCCAGCAGCACGACTTCTCGGTCATCTGGCCGGTCGTACCGCAATGGAACGTGATCGCCCGCTGGCAGCATGACTACAACCGCAACCGTACCCTGGAAGCCATGGGCGGCTTCGAGTACGACAACTGCTGCTGGAAGCTGCGCCTGATCAACCGTTACTGGGTCGACTACGACGACTTCAGCCAGGCCACGCCATCCAACGAAAAAGGCGACCACGGTATCTTCCTGCAAATCGTCCTGAAAGGCCTCGGCGGCGTAGTGGGCAACAAGGTGGAATCGTTCCTCGACCAAGGCATTCAAGGTTACCGTACACGTGAAGACCAAGCTTATTGATCGACTGCGCCCGGTGTTGCTGGGCGCTGCATTGCTGAGTGGCGCGGTGCATGCCGCGGTACAACCTCTGGACCGCGTGGTGGCCATCGTCGACAACGACGTGGTCATGCAGAGCCAACTGGACCAGCGTGTCCACGAGGTGCAGCAGACCATCGCCAAGCGCGGCGGCGGCGTGCCGCCGACCGGCGCACTGGAGCAGCAGGTACTGGAACGCCTGATCGTCGAGAACCTGCAACTGCAGATCGGCGAACGTTCGGGCATCCGCATCACCGACGAAGAGCTGAACCAGGCCATCGGCACCATTGCCCAGCGCAATGGCATGTCCCTGGACCAGTTCCGCGCCGCCCTCGCCCATGACGGCCTGTCGTTCGACGACGCCCGTGAGCAAGTCAAGCGCGAGATGATCATCAGCCGCGTGCGTCAGCGCCGCGTTGCCGAGCGCATCCAGGTTTCCGAGCAGGAAGTGAAGAACTTCCTCGCCTCGGACATGGGCAAGATGCAGATGTCGGAAGAGTATCGCCTGGCCAACATCCTCATCCCGACCCCGGAAGCCGCCAACTCGGACGACATCCAGAAAGCTGCGCGCAAGGTCGGCGACCTCTACCAACAACTGCGCCAAGGTGCCGACTTCGGCCAGGTGGCGATTGCCAACTCGGCCAGCGAAAACGCCCTTGAGGGTGGTGAAATGGGCTGGCGTAAAGCAGCCCAGCTGCCACCGGACTTCGCCAAGATGCTCAGCAGCATGGCGGTCGGCGACATCACCCAGCCAATCCGCATCCCTAACGGCTTTATCCTCCTCAAGCTGGAAGAGAAGCGCGGTGGCGGCGAGAACGTGCTGCGTGACGAAGTGCATGTCCGCCACATCCTGATCAAGCCGAGCGAAATCCGCAGCGAAGCCGCCACCAAGCAGTTGGCCGAGCGCCTGTACGACCGCATCCAGAACGGCGAGGACTTCGGCGAGCTGGCGAAGAGCTTCTCGGAAGACCCTGGTTCCGCACTCAACGGCGGCGACCTCAACTGGGTCGACCCGAACAGCCTGGTACCGGAGTTCCGCGAGCAGATGGCCAACGCCCAGCAAGGCGTGGTGACCAAACCGTTCAAGACCCAGTACGGCTGGCACGTCCTTGAAGTGCTGGGCCGCCGTGCCACCGACAGCACCGAGCAGGCGCGCGAGCAGCAGGCCATGAACGTGTTGCGCAACCGCAAGTACGACGAAGAGCTGCAGACCTGGCTGCGCCAGATCCGCGACGAAGCCTACGTTGAAATCAAGCTGCCTGGCGCTGACCAGGCCGCACAGTGAAGCCCCTGCGCTTCGCCGTCACTCCCGGCGAACCAGCCGGCATAGGCCCCGACCTGTGCCTGCTGCTCGCCGCCGACGCCCAGCCCCATCCCCTGATTGCCATCACCAGCCGTGACCTGCTCGCCGAGCGGGCCGCGCAGCTGGGGCTGGCTGTCAGCCTGCTGCCGGTAATGCCAGGCCAATGGCCCGACCAGCCTGCGCCTGCCGGCAGCCTGTATGTGTGGGATACACCCTTGGCCGCGCCAGTGGTACCTGGCCAGCTGGACAAGGCCAACGCGGCATTCGTGCTGGAAACGCTGACCCGTGCCGGCCAAGGCTGCCTTGACGGGCAATTCGCCGGGATGATCACAGCGCCGGTGCACAAGGGCGTGATCAACGAAAGCGGTATCGCCTTCTCCGGCCATACCGAATTCCTTGCCGACCTCACCAGCACCGCCCAGGTAGTGATGATGCTGGCCACCCGTGGCTTGCGTGTCGCCCTGGTGACCACGCACCTGCCGCTGCGGGACATTGCCGACGCCATCACTGCCGAGCGCGTGGAGCGGGTCACCCGCATCCTGCACGCCGACATGCGCGACAAGTTCGGCATTGCCAACCCGCGCATCCTGGTCTGCGGCCTCAACCCGCATGCCGGGGAAGGCGGCCACCTTGGCCGCGAAGAAATCGACATCATCGAGCCGACGCTGGCCCGCCTGCGTACCGAAGGCATGGACCTGCGCGGCCCGCTGCCGGCCGATACCCTGTTTACCCCAAAATATCTGGAGCACTGCGACGCGGTGCTGGCGATGTACCATGACCAGGGCCTGCCCGTACTCAAGTACAAAGGTTTTGGCGCTGCCGTCAACGTGACCCTGGGCCTGCCGATCATCCGCACATCGGTCGACCACGGCACCGCCCTGGACCTGGCCGGCAGCGGCAAGGTCGACACCGGCAGCCTGCGCGTCGCCCTGGAAACCGCCTACCAGATGGCCGAGAACCGACCATGAACGAGCAATACCAACACCGGGCGCGCAAGCGCTTCGGCCAGAACTTCCTGCACGACGCAGGCATCATCGACCGCATCCTGCGCGCTATCAACGCCAAGGCTGGCGAACACCTGCTGGAAATCGGCCCGGGCCAAGGCGCCCTGACTGAAGGCCTGCTGGGCAGTGGCGCCCAGCTGGACGTGGTGGAGCTGGACAAGGACCTGGTGCCGATCCTGCAACACAAGTTTGCCGGCCGTGGCAATTTCCGCTTGCACCAGGGCGACGCCCTGAAGTTCGACTTCAACCAGCTTGGTGTGCCGCCACGTAGCCTCAAGGTGGTCGGCAACCTGCCGTACAACATCTCCACCCCACTGATCTTCCACCTGCTCAGCCACGCCGGGCTGATCCGTGACATGCACTTCATGCTGCAAAAGGAAGTGGTCGAGCGCATGGCGGCCGGCCCAGGCGGTGGTGACTGGGGCCGCCTGTCGATCATGGTGCAGTACCACTGCCGTGTGGAGCATCTGTTCAACGTGGGCCCGGGCGCGTTCAACCCGCCGCCGAAAGTCGACTCAGCGATCGTGCGCCTGGTGCCGCACGAAGTGCTGCCCCACCCTGCCAAGGATGCACGGCTGCTGGAGCAAGTGGTGCGTGAGGCGTTCAACCAGCGCCGCAAGACCCTGCGCAACACTATGAAAGGACTGCTCGACAGCGCCGCCATCGAAGCCGCTGGCGTGGATGGCAGCCTGCGCCCTGAACAACTCGACCTGGCAGCTTTCGTGCGCCTGGCCGATCAGCTGGCCGACCAGCAAGCCTGATTCAGCCTGCATCGACCTCTTCGCGGGACAAGCCCGTTCCTACAGAAGATCGCGTTCCCCTGTAGGAGCGGGATGGCCCCGCGAAGAGGCCCGTAAAAACAACGCAACCTCCCAATCCCGCACCGCTGGCCCTCCCCCCTCCCAATGGCCTAGACTGCATTATTGCGTCAGCTCGCCCAAGGCCCTTGCATGTCCGACCCTCGCTATCAGATCGACGTCAGCGTCGTGACCCGTTACCTGAAAGACCAATCCGACCCCGAAAGCAGTCGCTTCGCCTTCGCCTATACCATCACCGTGCAAAACAATGGCTCGGTCAAAGCCAAGCTGTTGTCGCGTCACTGGCTGATCACCAACGGTGATGGCGAAGTCGAGGAAGTGCGCGGTGCCGGCGTAGTCGGCCAGCAGCCGACCATCGAGCCCGGCCAGAGCCATACCTACAGCAGCGGCGCGGTGATCAGCACACGCGTCGGCACCATGCAGGGCAGCTACGAAATGTTCGCCGAAGACGGCAAACGCTTCGAAGCCGACATCGCACCCTTCCGTCTTGCGGTCCCTGGAGCGCTGCACTGATGGCCACCTATGCCGTCGGAGACCTGCAAGGCTGCCTGGGGCCGCTCAAGTGCCTGCTCGAACGAGTCAACTTCAACCCGGCGGTCGACCGCCTGTGGCTGGTCGGTGACCTGGTCAACCGCGGCCCCGAGTCGCTGGAAACCCTGCGTTACCTCTATTCGATCCGCCAATCGCTGGTATGCGTGCTGGGCAACCATGACTTGCACCTGCTGGCCGTCTGGCACAACGTCGAGCGCCTGAAGAAAAGCGACACCCTGCGCGAGATCATCGAAGCGCCAGACGCCGATCAATTGTTCGACTGGCTTCGCCAGCAGAAGCTGCTGCATTACGACGAGCCGCGCGGCATCGCCCTGGTCCATGCCGGTATTCCGCCGCAATGGACCCTGGGCCAGGCACTGCAACTGGCCGGAGAAGTCGAACAAGTGCTGCGCGACGACAACCGCCTGCAACCCTACCTGGACGGCATGTATGGCAACGAGCCGAACAAGTGGAGCAAGAGCCTCAGCGGCGTAGAGCGCCTGCGAGTTATCACCAACTACCTCACGCGCATGCGCTTCTGCACTGCGGCAGGCAAGCTCGACCTCAAGAGCAAGGAAGGCCTGGACAGCGCGCCCAAAGGCTACAAGCCTTGGTATGCGCACAAGGACCGCCGCTCGCGCCACGTGAAGATCATCTTCGGTCACTGGGCTGCTCTCCAGGGCCGGGTCAACGAACCCGGCATCATCGCCCTCGACACCGGCTGCGTGTGGGGCGGCGCCATGACCCTGTACAACGTCGATAGCGGCGAGTACCACCGCTGCGACTGCACCGACGACGGCCATGTCCGCCCACCGCCACAAGCCACTACACTGAACGATCAACCCTGAAGAGAACCGTACCCATGAGCGAATTCAAGCGCATCCCTCCCGAGCAGGCCCTGGCCCTGCGCGAGCAAGGTGCGGTAGTCGTCGACATTCGCGACTCGCAAGCCTTTGCCGCCGGCCACATCACCGGCGCCATGCATCTGGATAACCACTCGGTCGCCGAGTTCATCCGCAATGCCGACCTGGATGCCCCGACTCTGGTGGTCTGCTACCACGGCAACTCCAGCCAGAGCGCAGCCGCCTACCTGGTCGGCCAGGGCTTCTCCGACGTGTACAGCGTCGATGGCGGCTTCGAACTGTGGCGTAACACCTACCCCGCCGAGACCGCCCAGGGCACCGCCGAATAAATTTTTTCATTTTTACTGCAGCCCGCGCCCCACGCGGGCTCGCAGCCCACCTGACGAACGGTCGTTCGCAACTTCTCCGCCGCCCGCCCTTGATCTTGCGGATAACCAACTATTCTTAAGCGCAGGCCATCCAGAAAAAGGGGAGAGCCGGTACACCGGCGTGCGGGTCATCGGTAGCGTTACAGGGTGTTCTGGGGGGTATACAGCAATCGGCGAACCCGGTTGCATGCCAGCATCAGCTGACTGATCCGGCGTCGTCTCCACGTATCGAGCGAGGTGACGTCATGAGTATTTTTAGCCACTTCCAACAACGCTTCGAGTCTACGCGCCAGGAAGAACTCTCGCTGCAGGAGTACCTCGAGCTGTGTAAAGAGGATCGCAGTGCCTACGCATCGGCGGCTGAACGGCTGTTGCTGGCCATCGGTGAGCCAGAACTGATCGACACCTCTACCAACTCCAGGCTGTCGCGAATCTTCTCCAACAAGGTCATTCGCCGGTATCCGGCCTTTGCCGACTTCCATGGCATGGAAGAGTGCATCGACCAGATCGTTTCGTACTTCCGCCATGCCGCCCAAGGCCTGGAAGAGAAGAAACAGATCCTCTATCTGCTGGGCCCGGTAGGCGGCGGTAAATCCTCGCTGGCCGAGAAACTCAAGCAGCTGATGGAAAAGGTACCTTTCTACGCCATCAAGGGCTCGCCGGTATTCGAGTCACCCTTGGGCTTGTTCAATGCCACCGAAGACGGGGCCATTCTCGAGGAAGAGTACGGCATCTCGCGGCGCTACCTGAACACCATCATGTCACCCTGGGCCACCAAGCGCCTGCAGGAATTCGGCGGTGATATCAGCAAGTTCAGGGTGGTGAAGCTGTACCCCTCGATCCTTAACCAGATCGCCATCGCCAAGACCGAGCCGGGTGACGAGAACAACCAGGACATCTCCGCCTTGGTCGGTAAAGTGGATATCCGCAAACTCGAAGAATTCCCGCAGAACGACGCCGATGCGTACAGCTACTCGGGCGCACTGTGCCGGGCCAACCAGGGCTTGATGGAGTTCGTCGAAATGTTCAAGGCGCCGATCAAGGTCCTGCACCCCTTGCTCACCGCCACCCAGGAAGGCAACTACAACAGTACCGAAGGCCTTGGGGCCATTCCCTATACCGGGATCCTGCTGGCCCACTCCAACGAATCGGAGTGGCACACCTTCCGCAACAACAAGAACAACGAGGCGTTCATCGACCGGATCTACATCGTCAAGGTGCCGTACTGCCTGCGCGTCAGCGATGAGATCAAGATCTACGACAAGCTGCTGGTCAACAGCTCGCTGGCCAAGGCCCATTGCGCGCCAGACACACTGAAGATGCTCGCCCAGTTCACCGTGCTCTCGCGCCTCAAGGAGCCGGAAAACTCCAACATCTACTCGAAGATGCGCGTCTACGACGGCGAAAATCTCAAGGACACCGACCCGAAAGCCAAGTCGATCCAGGAGTACCGCGATGCCGCGGGCGTGGACGAAGGCATGAACGGCCTGTCCACCCGCTTCGCCTTCAAGATTCTCTCCAAGGTGTTCAACTTCGACCCGCATGAAGTGGCAGCCAACCCGGTGCACCTGCTCTATGTGTTGGAACAGCAGATCGAGCAGGAACAATTCCCGGCCGAAGTGCGCGAGCGCTACCTGCGCTACCTGAAGGAGTACCTGGCGCCGCGCTATATCGAGTTCATCGGCAAGGAAATCCAGACCGCCTACCTCGAGTCCTACAGCGAATACGGCCAGAACATCTTCGACCGCTATGTGCTGTACGCCGACTTCTGGATCCAGGACCAGGAGTACCGCGACCCGGAGACCGGCGAGATCCTCAACCGCATCGCCCTCAACGAAGAGCTGGAAAAGATCGAAAAACCGGCGGGCATCAGCAATCCGAAGGACTTCCGCAACGAAATCGTCAACTTCGTGCTGCGTGCCCGTGCAAACAACAATGGCAAGAACCCGAGCTGGCTCAGCTACGAGAAGCTGCGGGTGGTGATCGAGAAGAAAATGTTCTCCAACACCGAGGACCTGCTGCCGGTCATCAGCTTCAACGCCAAGGCCAGCAAGGAGGACCAACAGAAGCACAACGACTTCGTCACGCGGATGGTGGAACGTGGCTACACCGACAAGCAGGTGCGCCTGCTGTCGGAATGGTACCTGCGGGTCAGGAAATCGCAATAAGGCGGCAAGCTACAAGCCGCACGCTCCAAGCTGCCCAGCGCCGGGCGCAAGCCCGGCGCCGTAGCTTGCAGCAGCGGTGGCTGCTCTTTCCAGCAGCCTGAAGCTTGTGGCTTGCAGCTGCTCCCAGCTACCGGAGGGACCATGAGCTACGTTATCGACCGACGCCTGAACGGCAAGAACAAGAGCACGGTCAACCGCCAGCGTTTCCTGCGGCGTTACCGTGAACACATCAAGAAGGCGGTCGAAGAGGCCGTGAGCCGCCGCTCCATCATGGACATGGAACATGGCGAACAGATCAGCATTCCGGGACGGGACATCGATGAACCCGTGCTCCACCATGGTCGTGGCGGCAAGCAGACCATCGTGCACCCAGGCAACAAGGAATTCACCGCTGGCGAGCACATCCCTCGACCGCAAGGCGGCGGAGGTGGCAGTGGTCGCGGCAAGGCCGGTAACTCCGGCGAGGGCATGGACGATTTCGTCTTCCAGATCACCCAGGAAGAGTTCCTCGAATTCATGTTCGAAGACCTCGAACTGCCCAACCTGGTCAAACGCCACCTGACCGGCGCCGACACCTTCAAGACCGTGCGAGCCGGTATCGCCAACGAAGGCAACCCGTCACGCATCAATATCGTCCGCACCCTGCGCTCGGCCCATGCCCGGCGCATTGCCCTGACCGGCAGCAGCCGTGCGCTGCTGCGCGAAGCACAGAAGGAGCTGGACCGACTGAAAGTCGAGGAACCGGACAACTTCACCGACATCCAGGAAGTCGAGCAGGAAATCGAGCGGCTGAAGGCACGTATCAACCGCCTGCCCTTCCTCGACACCTTTGACCTCAAGTACAACCTGCTGGTCAAGCAGCCCAATCCCAGTTCCAAGGCGGTGATGTTCTGCCTGATGGACGTGTCCGGCTCGATGACCCAGGCCACCAAGGACATCGCCAAACGCTTCTTCATCCTGCTGTACCTGTTCCTCAAGCGTAACTACGACCGCATTGAGGTGGTGTTCATCCGCCACCACACCAGCGCCCGCGAAGTCGACGAGGAAGAATTCTTCTACTCCCGGGAAACCGGCGGCACCATCGTTTCCAGTGCGCTGAAGATGATGCAGGAGATCATGGCCGAACGTTACCCGGCCGCCGACTGGAACATCTACGCCGCCCAGGCCTCCGACGGCGACAACTGGAACGACGACTCGCCGATCTGCCGCGAGATCCTGTCCAAGCAGATCATGCCGCATGTGCAGTACTACACTTACGTTGAGATCACCCCGCGTGAGCACCAGGCGTTGTGGTACGAGTATGAGCGAATCGGCGAAGCCTTCCCCGACACATTCGCCCAACAGCAGTTGGTATCGGCCGGCGATATCTACCCGGTCTTCCGTGAACTCTTCCAGCGCAGGTTAGCCACATGACCGCCAGAGCACAGAGACGCCAACCCATTTCCACCGGGTCCGAGTGGACGTTCGAGCTGATCCAGACCTACGACCGGGAAATCAGCCGGCTGGCCGAGCGTTACGCACTGGATACCTACCCCAACCAGATCGAGGTGATCACCGCTGAGCAGATGATGGATGCCTATGCTTCCGTCGGCATGCCGCTGGGTTATCACCACTGGTCTTACGGCAAGCAGTTCCTCAGTACCGAGAAGTCCTACAGCCGGGGCCAGATGGGCCTGGCCTACGAGATCGTGATCAACTCCGATCCGTGCATCGCCTACCTGATGGAAGAGAACACCATGTGCATGCAGGCACTGGTGATCGCCCATGCCTGCTATGGCCACAACAGTTTCTTCAAGGGCAACTACCTGTTCCGCACCTGGACCGACGCCACCTCGATCATCGACTACCTGGTGTTCGCCAAGCAGTACATTGCCCAGTGCGAGGAACGGCACGGCATCGATGCCGTGGAAGACCTGATCGACTCCTGCCACGCGCTGATGAACTACGGCGTGGATCGCTACAAGCGCCCCTATCCGATCTCCGCCGAAGAAGAACGTCGGCGTCAGAAAGACCGTGAAGAGCACCTGCAGCGGCAGATCAACGACCTCTGGCGCACGATTCCGAAGAGTGCCGAAAAAGGCGGCGAGCGCGACGATGCCCGGTTCCCATCCGAACCGCAGGAAAACATCCTCTACTTCATCGAGAAGAACGCCCCGCTGCTGGAACCCTGGCAGCGCGAAGTGGTGCGCATCGTGCGCAAGATCGCCCAGTATTTCTACCCACAACGCCAGACCCAGGTGATGAACGAAGGTTGGGCAACGTTCTGGCACTACACCCTGATGAACGATTTGTACGACGAAGGCCTGATCACTGAAGGCTTCATGATGGAGTTCTTGCAGTCACACACCAGCGTGGTGTTCCAGCCCGGTTTCGACAGCCCGTACTACAGCGGCATAAACCCCTACGCGCTGGGCTTTGCCATGTACACCGACATTCGCCGCATGTGCGAAAACCCGACCGAGGAAGATCGCCACTGGTTCCCCGACATTGCTGGCAGTGACTGGCTTTCTACCGTCAAGTTCGCCATGAGCAGCTTCAAGGACGAGAGCTTCATCCTGCAGTACCTGTCACCTAAGGTGATGCGTGACCTGAAGCTGTTCAGCATTCTCGATGACGACCAGCGCGACGACCTGCTGGTGCCGGCCATCCATGACGAGGCTGGCTACCGGATCATTCGCGAGCAACTGGCAGCCCAGTACAACCTCGGCAATCGCGAGCCCAACGTGCAAATCTGGAGCATCGACCGCCGTGGCGATCGTTCGCTGACCTTGCGTCACCAGCAGCACAACCGCAAACCGCTGGGCGATTCCACCGAGGAAGTGCTCAAGCACCTGCACCGCTTGTGGGGCTTCGATATCCATCTGGAGACCGTGCAAGGCGACCAGCTCATCAAGACCCACCACATGCCGCCGCGTGGGGAGCATGCCGAGAGCGGCGACTACGGGCGCATGGACCTCGCCGTCATCCACCACCTCTGATGCACCGCCATTGCTGCCGACAGGGTATCCTGTGGGCAGTAATGGAGGCTGCACATGCACATCTATAAAGTCGGCGGCGCAGTACGCGACCGTCTGCTCGGGCGCCCGGTCAGCGATATCGACTGGCTGGTAGTCGGCGCCACGGTCGAGGAAATGCACGCCAAGGGCTATCGCCCGGTCGGCGCTGATTTCCCGGTCTTCCTGCATCCGAAGACGGGCGAGGAATATGCCCTGGCGCGCACCGAGCGCAAGAGCGGGCGCGGCTATGGCGGGTTCACTTTTCACGCAAGCCCCGACGTAACCCTGGAAGAAGACCTGATCCGCCGAGACCTGACCATCAATGCAATGGCCGAGGATGAACAGGGTGCGGTCTACGATCCCTACCACGGCCAGGCCGACCTTGAGCAACGTGTTCTGCGCCACGTTTCACCCGCGTTCGCCGAAGATCCTCTGCGCGTATTGCGCGTAGCCCGCTTTGCCGCGCGCTATGCCCCACTGGGTTTTCAGGTCGCCGATGAAACACTGGCACTGATGCGCCAGATCGCCGAATCCGGCGAGCTGCAGGCGCTGACAGCCGAACGTAGCTGGAAGGAGATCGAGCGGGCGCTGATGGAAAGCCAGCCGCAGGTGTTCATCCAGGTGCTGGGCGCATGTGGTGCTCTTAAGGAGATGATGCCGGAACTGGAAAACAGCGGGGATACGCTGGCAGCTCTGCACCGGGCGGCAGAGCACCAACAGCCGCTGGCTGTGCGCTGGGCGTGTTTGCTGCGAGGGCTGGAGCCAGTGGCGATCAAGGCGCTCAACCAGCGTTTCAAGGCCCCGCGTGAATGCCAGGAACTGGCCCTGCTGGTGGGCGAATTTGCCATGCGCGCCGACGAAGCGTTGCAGCTAACGCCTGCAGATTTGCTGGAAATGTTGCAGAAATTCGACGTTTATCGGCGGCCGCAGCGTTTCGAGGATTTCATTGCCGCGTGCGAAATGGCCACCTGTGAAGGTTATCCACAGGGCGATTATCTGCGTGGAGCGGCGGCAGCGGCCCGGTCGGTGGACGTGAAGCCACTGGTGGCGGCAGGGTTGACCGGGCAAAACCTGGGCGAGGCCCTCAAAGGTGAGCGACTGAAAGCGCTCGAGGCTTACAAGCCGGGCTGACCACACCGGCCCCTTTCGCGGCTTTAGCCGCGAAAGGGCCTTTACAGGATCACGCCTGAGTCAGCTGCAAACCGCGCCACTCGAAGGCAACAGGCGCCAATACCTGGTCGATCTGCGCCTCCTGCCACAACTGCGCCATGCTTTTCCCGACCCCGGGATGCACCAGCTCCGGTGCCAGCAGCGACAACGGCCACAGCACGAAGGCATTCTTCAGGATCTCTGCCCGAGGCAGTACCAGGCCATCGAATGTGCCATGCAATTCGTCATACATGAGCACATCGATATCCAGTGGCAGTCCCTTGCGATCCGGCGCATAGCGACCGTTGTCCGCCTCGATGAACTTGAGCCGGCGATCCAGCTCGATCAGTGGCAAATCGGTCTTGCCGGTGACCACGAAGTTGATGAACGGCCCGCTCTTGATCCCCACCGCCTGGCTCTCGAACGCCGGGGAACATTGCATGTCGCTGAGAATGGCCGCCAACGCGTCGAGCCCCGCACACAGGTGCTGGTGGCGATCGATGTTGCTGCCGAGGCCCAGATAAACCGTGCTCAGAGACATCCGCGCTCGATCTCCACGCCAACACCGCCACGGGCAGCGGGAACGGCACCCGGCTTGGTCAGCTTCAAGCGAACCCAGGGAATGTGAAATTCTTCCATCAGTGCCGCCACCAAGCGCTCGGCAAATGTTTCAACCAGTTCAAAGCGTGCCTGCTCGGCAAAGGCCTGGACCCGAGCCGAAACACTGGCGTAGTCGAGCGCCAGGTTCAGGTCGTCACCGGCCGCTGCCGGACGGTTGTCCCAGGCAAAACTCAGGTCCAGGCGCAGGCACTGGCGAATATCCCGTTCCCAGTCATAGGCACCGATGACGGTATCGACTTCCAGGCCTTCGATGAACACTCTGTCCAAGCACTTCTCTCCACAGCACGACAAGGGCGACTGGCGCCGTTAGAATCAGGGCGTCCTCGCCCGGAATAGTTAGCATGTTTTGGTTATTGGCGCTGCTCGCCTACCTGCTCGGCTCGCTGTCCTTCGCCATCGTCCTCAGCCGCCTTTCGGGCAGCCCGGACCCGCGTTCCAGCGGTTCGGGCAATGCCGGCGCCACCAACATGCTACGCCTGGCGGGCCGTAAACTGGCGATCCTGACCCTGCTTGGCGACCTGTGCAAGGGCCTGCTGCCGGTTTTGCTCGCCCGCGCTGCCGGCCTTGGCCTGCAGGAGCAGGCCTGGGTCGGTGTCTGCGCAGTGCTCGGTCACCTGTTCCCGCTGTACTTCCGCTTTCGCGGCGGCAAAGGCGTCGCCACCGCCGCCGGCATGCTCATGGGCCTGTATTTCCCGGCCGCATTGCTGGCAATCGGCGCCTGGCTGCTGACCTTCTACCTCACCCGCACCAGCTCGCTGGCAGCGCTTGTCGCGACCCCGCTGACCCTGCCACTGCTGGCTTGGCGCGAGCCGGAGGCGCTGCTGCCGATCGCCGTGCTCACGGTGATGATCGTCTGGCGCCACCGCAACAATCTGCGCGATTTGTTTGCCGGGCGCGAAAGGCATTTCTGATCCGCCCGCAAGCCTTCACACCGGCGGCAACTGCTCCATCGGCCAGCGAGCCTGCACGCTGATCGCCAGGTCCTGCTGCTGCCCGGCCAACAGGCGCTGGCAACCGGCATAGGCGATCATCGCGCCGTTGTCGGTGCAGAACTGCGGACGCGCGTAATACACATTGCCCTTGAGACCGGCCAGCATGTCTTCCAGCGAGGCGCGCAACGCCTTGTTGGCACTCACGCCACCGGCGATGACCAAGCGTTTGAGGCCGGTCTGCTTGAGGGCGCGCTTGCACTTGATGGTCAGAGTCTCCACCACCGCCTGCTGGAATGCCAGGGACACGTCGCAACGGGTTTGCTCGTTGTCGTCGCCAGCATTCTTGCATTGCTGCCAGGTGTTCAGGGCGAAGGTCTTGAGGCCGCTGAAGCTGAACTCGAGGCCCGGCCGATCGGTCATCGGCCGCGGGAAGACGAAGCGCCCAGGCACCCCCTTTTCGGCCAGGCGCGCGATTTCCGGGCCACCTGGGTAGTTGAGGCCGATCAGCTTGGCGGTCTTGTCGAACGCTTCGCCAGCAGCATCGTCGAGGCTCTCGCCCAGCAGCTCGTAGTGACCGATGCCATCCACCCGCACCAGCTGGGTATGGCCGCCGGAAACCAACAATGCGACGAACGGAAACTCGGGCGGGTTTTCCTCCAGCATCGGTGCCAGCAGGTGGCCTTCCATGTGGTGCACGCCGATCGCCGGGATATCCCAAGCAAAAGCCAGCGCTTGGGCGCACGAGGCGCCGACCAGCAGCGCACCGACCAGGCCAGGACCCGCGGTGTAGGCGATGGCGTCGATCTCGGTGGCAACGCAGCCGGCCTCCTCCAGCACCTGGCGGATGAGCGGCAGCATGCGCTTGACGTGGTCACGCGAGGCGAGCTCGGGCACCACACCACCGAACACGCGGTGCAGGTCGATCTGGCTGAACAGCGCGTCGGCTAACAAACCGCGCTCACTGTCGTATAATGCGACGCCGGTTTCGTCGCAGGATGTTTCCAATCCCAGTACTAGCATGGGCTCGTCCCTTGTGGGGGCTGAATTCGAAGCCGCGCATGATAGTCCCCGTGCCGGGTGCCGACCAGCGGTTTTCGATCAGAGGCTTTGCATTCCGGCGTTCTAAGGGTTAACATCCGCAACCCTTGAAAACCGACGTTCTCCAGCACACCTTTTGTTTTGCCAGGAGCACGTCTACCCCGGTAATGAATTAAGGTAGCTCTGGATGCCAGCCGTCAAAGTTAAAGAGAACGAACCCTTCGACGTAGCTCTGCGTCGTTTCAAGCGCTCCTGCGAAAAAGCCGGTGTACTGGCTGAAGTTCGTAGCCGCGAGTTTTACGAGAAGCCGACCGCCGAGCGTAAGCGCAAAGCAGCTGCTGCTGTTAAGCGTCACGCCAAGAAAGTTCAGCGCGAACAGCGCCGCGCCGTTCGTCTGTACTAATACAGACGTTCTGCGATAGAGCTTCTGCCCTGCCCGGCTCACCGCCGGGCCGATGGCAGCGGCTTGTTTCAAACCTTGAGCAGCTAGCCCAAGGCGCCCGTCGCAACCTGCAGTGGGCAAATGCATCAAAGCGTCAGATCTGGCTTCGGCCAGGCGTGCACGTCCTGACTGACGGGCCCTTGCGGCTACCGACGAGCACACACTCCCTCGCACTTCCCCTACTCAGCATTCGCCCCTCTGCGGCGCGTTAGCGATTAGACTTGCCAGTTGCCAGATGACGAGACTGCCATGGCCGGGCTGATTCCCCAAAGCTTCATCGACGACCTGATCAACCGCCTCGATATTGTCGATGTGGTGAGTTCGCGCGTTCAGCTGAAAAAGACCGGTAAGAACTACTCCGCCTGCTGCCCGTTCCACAAGGAAAAGACCCCTTCCTTCACGGTCAGCCCCGACAAGCAGTTCTACTACTGTTTCGGCTGCGGCGCCGGCGGTAACGCCCTCGGCTTCGTCATGGACCACGACAACCTGGACTTCCCCCAGGCCGTCGAGGAACTGGCCCGCGCGGCCGGCATGGAAGTGCCCAGGGAACAAGGCCGTCGCGACAACAAGCCGCGCCAGCCGACCGATTCGCCGTTGTACCCATTGCTGGATGCTGCCTCGGAGTTCTACCGCCAGGCCCTGCGCAGCCATCCGACCCGCAAGGCGGCGGTGGACTACCTCAAGGGCCGCGGCCTGTCGGGCGAAATCGCCCGCGACTTCGGCCTGGGCTTCGCACCGCCCGGCTGGGACAACCTGCTTAAGCACCTGGGCGCCGACACCCTGCAACAAAAGGTGATGATCGACGCCGGCCTGCTGATCGAGAACGCCGAAAGCGGCAAGCGCTACGACCGCTTCCGCGACCGGGTGATGTTCCCGATCCGCGACAGCCGCGGGCGCATCATCGCGTTTGGCGGCCGGGTACTGGGCGACGACAAGCCCAAGTACCTCAACTCCCCGGAAACCCCTGTATTCCACAAGGGCCAGGAACTCTACGGGCTGTACGAGGCAC
This sequence comes from Pseudomonas sp. SMN11, assembly GCF_052041945.1. Taxonomy (NCBI): domain Bacteria; kingdom Pseudomonadati; phylum Pseudomonadota; class Gammaproteobacteria; order Pseudomonadales; family Pseudomonadaceae; genus Pseudomonas; species Pseudomonas sp. SMN11. The sequence goes on from NZ_JBKGGW010000011.1 coordinate 49,666, forward strand.
GCAAGCACAACCGCAACCTCGACGAGATCATCGTCGTCGAGGGCTACATGGACGTGATAGCCCTGGCCCAGCAGGGCCTGCGCAATGCCGTGGCCACCCTCGGTACCGCCACCAGCGAAGAGCACCTCAAGCGCCTGTTCCGCGTGGTGCCCAGCGTGCTGTTCTGCTTCGATGGCGACCAGGCCGGGCGCAAGGCCGCCTGGCGCGCACTGGAATCGACCCTCTCGGCACTGCAGGACGGCCGCCGTGCGCGGTTCCTGTTCCTGCCCGAAGGCGAAGACCCGGACAGCCTGGTGCGCGCCGAAGGCACCGATGCCTTCAAGGCGCGGATCAACCAGCACGCGCAGCCACTGGCCGACTATTTCTTCGAGCAACTGAGCAACGAAGCCGACCCGCGCTCGCTGGAAGGCAAGGCACACATGGCGACCCTGGCCGCACCGTTGATCGAAAAGATCCCCGGCGCCAACCTGCGTCAGCTGATGCGCAACCGCCTGAAGGAAATCACCGGCCTGGACCCACAGCAGGTCGAGCAACTGTCGCAACAGGCTCCGGCGGCCAGCAGTGTGCCGGACTACGACCCTGGCTATGACTACGATGCCATGGCCAGCTTCACCCCCGACTACGGCGACATGCCACAGCACGACTACGCTCCCGTTCATCAGGAACAGGAGTGGAAGCCGAACAAGAGCGGAGGCAAAAAGCAGTGGAGCGACAAGCCCTGGGACAAGAACCGCAAGGGCGGCAAGCCATGGCAGCAGCGCGATGAAGCGCCGCCGCGGGTGCCGGCACCGGTCGAACCACCGACCCTGGCTGCCCTGCGCACCTTGCTGCACCACCCGCTGCTGGCCGGCAAGGTCGAGGATGCCAGCCACTTCGCCGACGAAGAACACTTGTACAGCCAGCTGCTGGTGGCCTTGATCGAAGCTGCGCAGAAGAATCCTGGGCTAAGCTCAATGCAGCTGATCGCACGTTGGCACGGCACTGAACAAGGCCGCTTGCTGCGGGCCCTGGCCGAAAAGGAATGGTTGATCGTGGCTGACAACCTTGAACAACAGTTTTTCGACACTATAACTAGCTTGTCCGCCCGCCAACGCGAGCGCAGCCTGGAACAACTGCTCAGGAAATCACGTCAAAGCGAATTGACCAGCGAGGAAAAATCACAGCTCCTCGCCCTGCTGAGCCGGAATGTTCCCGCACAAACGCCGACCTCATCTGGCGCGTGAGGCCCATGCTCGGGTATAATCCTCGGCTTGTTTTTTGCCCGCCAAGACCTTCAGTGGATAGGGTGTTATGTCCGGAAAAGCGCAACAGCAGTCTCGTATCAAAGAGTTGATCACCCGCGGTCGTGAGCAGGGCTACCTGACTTACGCGGAGGTCAACGACCACCTGCCTGAGGATATTTCAGATCCGGAACAGGTGGAAGACATCATCCGCATGATCAACGACATGGGGATCAACGTATTCGAGAGTGCTCCGGATGCGGATGCCCTTCTGTTGGCGGAAGCCGACACCGACGAAGCCGCGGCCGAAGAAGCCGCTGCTGCGTTGGCGGCAGTTGAGACCGATATCGGCCGCACGACCGACCCGGTGCGCATGTACATGCGCGAAATGGGTACCGTCGAGCTGCTGACCCGCGAAGGCGAGATCGAAATCGCCAAGCGGATCGAGGAAGGCATCCGTGAAGTCATGGGCGCCATCGCCCACTTCCCGGGTACTGTCGACTACATCCTCGGCGAATACGACCGCGTCACCGCCGAAGGCGGCCGCCTGTCCGACGTTCTCAGCGGTTACATCGACCCTGATGACAACATTGCCGCGCCGACCGACGAAGTGCCAGTACCTGGCGCCAAGGCCCCTGCGGCCAAGGAAGAGTCGGACGACGAAGACGAAGAAAGTGAAGGCGGTGACGACGAGGAAGAGACCGAAAGCGGTCCTGATCCGGTCGTCGCAGCCCAGCGCTTCGGCGCCGTTGCCGATCAGCTTCAGGCCACCAACAAGGTCCTGAAGAAGGGTGGCCGCAACGTCAAGGAAAGCATCGAGGCCCTCCAGGCCCTGGCTGACCTGTTCATGCCGATCAAGCTGGTGCCGAAGCAGTTCGACGTCCTCGTCGAGCGTGTGCGCGATGCCCTGAACCGCCTGCGTCAGCAAGAGCGTGCGATCATGCAGCTGTGCGTGCGTGACGCCCGCATGCCGCGTGCCGACTTCCTGCGCCTGTTCCCGAGCAACGAAACCGACCAGACCTGGTCCGGTGACCTGGCCAAGCGCAGCACCAAGTGGGCTGCTGCCCTGGGTGAAAAGGACGCCGCCATCGTTGCCTGCCAGCAGAAGCTGATCGACCTTGAGACCGAGACCGGCCTGACCGTCGCCGAAATCAAGGAAATCAACCGTCGCATGTCCATCGGTGAGGCGAAAGCCCGCCGCGCCAAGAAAGAAATGGTCGAGGCGAACCTGCGTCTGGTGATCTCCATCGCCAAGAAGTACACCAACCGTGGCCTGCAGTTCCTCGACCTGATCCAGGAAGGCAACATCGGCTTGATGAAGGCGGTGGACAAGTTCGAATACCGTCGCGGCTACAAATTCTCGACGTACGCTACCTGGTGGATCCGCCAGGCGATCACCCGCTCGATCGCCGACCAGGCGCGCACCATCCGTATTCCGGTGCACATGATCGAGACGATCAACAAGCTCAACCGTATTTCCCGCCAGATGCTGCAGGAAATGGGTCGTGAACCGACCCCGGAAGAGCTCGGTGAGCGCATGGAAATGCCTGAGGACAAGATCCGCAAGGTATTGAAGATCGCCAAAGAACCGATCTCCATGGAAACCCCGATCGGTGACGACGAAGATTCGCACCTGGGCGACTTCATCGAGGACTCGACCATGCAGTCCCCGATCGACGTGGCCACGGTCGAAAGCCTCAAGGAAGCGACCCGTGACGTGCTCTCGGGCCTGACAGCACGCGAAGCCAAGGTGCTGCGCATGCGCTTCGGTATCGACATGAACACCGACCACACCCTCGAAGAGGTGGGCAAGCAGTTCGACGTGACGCGTGAGCGGATCCGTCAGATCGAAGCGAAGGCGTTGCGCAAATTGCGCCACCCGACTCGCAGCGAGCACCTGCGCTCCTTCCTCGACGAGTGATGACAAACCCCGGCCCAGGCCGGGGTTTTTCTTATCCGACAAATAGTTGTGATCGGCCTCTCGGCTGGCTGAATGCCCGTCTACACTCGACTTCAGACCAACTGAATGCGAGGCCGCTATGCTGCCGATGCCGGCCATTCTGTTGTTGCTCCTGATGCTGTGGAACACAACGGCCGGCGCCCTGACCCTGACTGACGAGGAAAAAACCTGGCTCGCTGCCCACCCGCAGCTGAGACTGGGCGTCGACGCCTCCTGGCCACCATTCGAATTTCGTGACCAAGAGGGCCGGTACCAGGGATTGGCCGCCGATTACATCGCCTTGCTCCAGGATCGCCTGGGGGTAACACTGAAACCGGTCGAGCCGAGCAGCTGGACCGAAGTGCTGCAACAGGCACGCGAAGGCCGTATCGACCTGCTGCCCGGCATCATGTCGACCCCGGAACGCCAAGGCTACCTGGCATTCACCCGCCCCTACCTCGATTTCCCCATCGTCATCCTGGCCCATGAAGGTGGCCCGCAACCGCGCACGCTCAAGGACTTGTACGGGCTGAAGGTCGCCGTGGTGGAAAACTACGCGCCCCATGAACTGCTACGCACCCATCACCCGGACCTCAACCTGGTGGCAATGCCCAATGTCAGCTCGACCCTGCAGGCACTGGCCACCGACGCGGTGGACGCCGTGGTCGGCGACCTCGCCTCGAGCATCTGGAGCTTGCGCCAGCTCAAGCTCGAAGGGCTGTACGTGAGCGGCGAAACGCCCTACCGCTATCAACTGGCAATGGCCGCGCCCCGTGACCATCAGGTACTGATCGGCATCCTCGACAAAGTGATGGCCGACATGTCCAGCGATGAAGTCAGCCACATCCAGCAGCGCTGGGTTGGCAACGTGGTCGACCAGCGCAGCTTCTGGCGTGACACGCTGCTCTATGGCCTGCCCGCCGTCCTGCTGCTGATCGCCATTCTCGCCGTGGTCATCCGCATCAATCGCCGGCTCAGTTCGGAAATCTCCCGGCGCATTGCCCTGGAGCAGGAGCTGCGCAGCAGCGAATACCACTACCGCGGCCTGATCGAGAGCCTGTCGGCAATCGCCTGGGAAGCCGACGCCAACGACTTCACCTACAGCTATGTTTCGCCCCATGCCGAAGACTTGCTGGGCTACCCCTTGCACGACTGGCTCAAGCCCGGGTTCTGGCGCAGCATCCTGCACCCCGACGACGCGCTCTGGGCCCAGGCCTTCTGCGAGAGTGAAACCGCTGCCGGGCGTGATCACAGCCTCGATTACCGCGTAATGCGCGCTGACGGCCAACCGCTTTGGGTACGCAACATCGTCAGCATGATCGAACACGGCCACCGGCCCGTGATGCGCGGCCTGATGATCGACATCAGCGAGACCAAACGCACCGAAGACGCCCTGCGCCTGTCGGAGCAGAAGTTCGCCTCGGTGTTCGAGCAGTGCCCGGACATTCTGCTGATCGCACGCCACAGCGATGGCGTGCTGCTCGAGGTCAATGAAGCCTTCGAAGAGCAGATTGGCCTGACGCCGGGCGAAGTGATTGGCCGCACCGCCACCGAGCTCAACCTGTGGGGCATCGAAGGCATGGGGCCGAGGCTGCTCGAACGCCTGCACCAAGGCGGCATCCGCAACATCGAAATGACCTTCCGCCGCAGCAACGGCCAGTTGTTCACTGGCCTGACCTCAGCCGAAACGTTCGAGCTTGACGGCACCCTGGCGCTGGTCGTGGCGGTTCGCGACATCAGCCAGCTCAAGGAAACCCAGCAACAGTTGCAGACTTCCGAGGAAAAGTTCGCCAAGGCCTTCCACGCCTCACCTGACGGCCTACTGCTGTCGCGCCAGAGCGATGGCCTGCTGCTGGAGGTCAACGAGGGTTTCTGCCGCCTGACCGGTTACGAATTCAACCCGCCTATCGATCAAACTTCATTCGACCTGGGGATCTGGGTCGACCTCAACGAACGCAAGCGCTTGATCGACCAGCTTGGCCGCGATGGTTTCGTACGTGACTTCAGTTGCCATCTGCGCCGCAGCGACGGGCAGATTCGCCTCTGTGAGCTGTCGGCTCGGCCACTGCCGATCAGTGGTGTCGACTGCATGCTGACCATCGCCCGCGACATCACCGAACGCCACCTGATGCAGGAGAAACTGCAACTGGCTGCCACCGTGTTTGAAAATACCGCTGAAGGCGTGCTGATTACCGACATCGACCAGCGCATCAGCGCAGTCAACCGTGCCTTCAGCGAGATCACCGGCTACAGCGAGATCGAAGCACTCGGCCAGACCCCGCGCCTGCTCGCCTCCGGTCAGCATGACAGCGCTTTCTACGCTGCCATGTGGCACCAGCTCACGGCTGAAGGTCACTGGCAGGGCGAGATCTACAACAAGCGCAAGAATGGCGAACTGTATCCCGGCTGGCTGACCATCAGCGCCGTACGCAACAGCGAGCGGGAGGTCACCCATTTCGTCGCCGTGTTCGCCGACATTTCCAGCCTCAAGCATGCCCAAGCCAAACTCGATTACCAGGCCCACCACGACCCGCTGACCGGCCTGCCCAACCGCGCTCTTTTCGAAAACCGGCTGCAGGCCGTGCTGACCTGCTCGCAGGTCTCCAACCGCCAGGGCGCGGTGCTGTTCCTCGACCTGGACCGTTTCAAACACATCAACGACAGCCTCGGCCACCCGGTCGGCGACCTGCTGCTCAAGGGCATCGCCCAACGCCTCAAGGAGCAGGTGCGCGACGTCGACACCGTGGCCCGCCTGGGTGGCGACGAGTTCATCATCCTGCTGCCCGGCCTGCACAAGCCCAGCGATGCTCATGCCATCGCCAACAAGCTGCTGGCCTGCTTCGTCGCCCCTTTCCAGGCCGGCGAGCACGAGTTCTTCACCAGCGCCAGCATTGGCATCAGCCTCTACCCGCAGGATGGCACCGATGTTGCCACACTGATCCGCAACGCCGACGCCGCCATGTACCGCTCCAAGGCCAAAGGCCGCAACCGCGTGGAAGCCTATACCCGTGACCTGACCGTGCAGGCCAGCGAACGCATCGCCATGGAGCACGAGCTGCGCCGCGCCATCGAGCGTAACGAGATGAGCCTGAGCTTCCAGCCCAAGCTGAGCCTCAAGACCCAGACCCTGGTCGGGGCCGAAGCGCTGATTCGCTGGAGCCACCCGACATTCGGCGAGGTGCCGCCCGAGCACTTCATTCACCTGGCCGAAGAGAACGGCACCATCCTCCAGCTGGGCGACTGGGTGCTGGAACAGGCTTGCCAGCAGATGCACCGCTGGAAGAAGGCTTACCAGGCCTTTGGGCCACTTTCGATCAACCTGGCGGGCGCGCAGCTACGCCACCCCAACCTCGCCAAGCGCATCGAGCATCTGTTGAAGGTCTACCAGCTGAAAGCGGGCGACCTGCAGCTGGAAATCACCGAGAACTTCATCATGAGCCAGGCCGAGGAGGCCTTGGCCGTATTGCACCAGCTCAAGAAGCTGGGCGTGCAGCTGGCGATCGATGACTTCGGCACCGGCTACTCGTCGCTGAGCTACCTCAAGCGCCTGCCACTGGACATCCTCAAGATCGACAAGTCGTTCATCCGCGGCCTGCCGGATGACCCGCACGACGCCGCCATCGCCCGCGCCATCATTGCACTGGGGCGCAGCATGCAATTGACGATCATCGCCGAGGGCGTGGAGAACCAGGCGCAGCAACGCTTCCTTGCTGCCGAGGGCTGCGAGCAGATCCAGGGCTACATCGTCAGCCTGCCATTGCCGCCGGATGAATTCGCAGCGACGTTTCTTCGTATAGCACTGTCTGATCTTTCGGATGGCACGCTTTCAAAACCCTCGTTATAATCCGGGCACTTACTGAGGGCCTATAGCTCAGTTGGTTAGAGCAGAGGACTCATAATCCTTTGGTCCACGGTTCGAGTCCGTGTGGGCCCACCAGAAAAATCAAAGGCTTGCAGCGATCTGCAGGCCTTTTTTCTTTTTAGCTATTCAAATTTTCCCCGTTCGTTCCCCGTTTTTGTGGTTTCTGATTGAAGTCACAGCACCTCTGCAGAGGAGGCGTGGTTTAGAAAACCCGCCGAACGCGCTGATAAATCGGAAGCCTCAACCGACAGCACGCGTGCGCTTCCAGCCATGAGTGTTACGTGGATACAAACGAATCCCCGCCATACATCCTAGCGGGGCTTTTTTGAGCCGGAGGTGACATGCCAAGGAAGCATCTCGCGTTTGTTGAGCGTCATTACGAAACTGCAGACGAGTTGTGGCTCGCTGTCTCACCCACATCAAAGCTAGACACTGGTCCAGAGGACCTGATCTATCGCGGCCAGTCTGATGCGCGCTGGCCGCTAGTGCCATCGATCTTGAGGCCTCGCCAGCATCCTCCAATCTTCTCCAAGCCCGGGCTGGTAGATGCGACTGAGATGGTTTTTTACGAAATCATGATGCTCAACGAGTATGCCCGCCACTGCGATGCTATTGGGATAGCAGTACCTAATGACTCTCCGGGTTTCAGGAGAGATGTAATCGAAGCCCAAACCGCAGACCGTTATTTCAAGAATCCCTCGCTTTGGCCTAATCCTGAAGTACTTGACTTGATGGCGATGGCTCAACATCACGGGGTACCCACCAGGTTGTTGGACTGGACAACCAAGCCTTTCACCTCGCTTTATTTTGCAGCCAGCTCAGCTCTTGCCAGCAATGACACATGGATCCCGGGGCAACGCCTAGCTATTTGGGCAATCAATCGAGCTAAACTTGGGCTACACCCAAAAATAAAGCTTCACACGTCACCTGGCGTCATTAGCAAGCACTTGGCGGCCCAGGGAGGGCTTTTTACCGTACACCCTCACTCGGGATCACGACGCAGCGTGTTTGAGGTGCATGGTCTCGAAAGCTACTTCGAAGACCTCCCGCCTTCCCTGTTTAAGTTAACCCTGCCCGTATTCGAAGCTGGTCGACTTCTAACCTTGTGCTGTCGAGCTGGCTTCAGTGGTGCTGAGATATATCCCACCCCCGATGGTGCTGGGAAAGCAGTGATCGATGGACTTAATATTGAAGGCGCCAGATATCGCTGGAACACTAATGAGATTCACGTTCGAATCTAGTGTTGCATTCCGACTAGACGAATTCCACACCCTAAATATTCCATAGCCCAACCAATGGTGCCATTGCCATGACTCAGAGAGAAGCTCTTCCCACATGCGTTCAAGGCAGTCCAGCACCAATGTTTGCAGGTGATGGGCCAGTGGATCTGAAATGTCGATGCGGCCAAGTTCTCGTTAGCGGCTACCGCCCTCGTCAGCTTTCAGGAATCGCTCTAGAGTGCTTTCAGTGCGGCGCCACTACACTCAGCGAATTTTGGCCCTCCGGCGAACCGCTGCCCCGCACCATCGTTACGCTCGGTAGAACTGGACGCTACCGACTAGCTGGCACTGTTGACATTCGTGGAAAGGCCGGCTTCACGACCGATCAGGAAATCGAGAGGATAGGGCTAGAGACCTCTCCGCGCCCTCACTCAGAAGTTCCCTTAGAGCTATCCCATGAAGCTCTTCATGCTTTTGAGAATGATATTGACTCCATAGCAAATGGCGCGCTAAAAAAGAGCATGGAATCCACCACCCGAGCATTTAAGGGTGGCAATAAGCGTTTCCTCAATTCGCCGCTCGCATGGGCCCTCTGCCACCTGCATCGCTGTATCGACAAAGGTGAATTCGACTTGGATGACGAAGATAGCAGAGTCGCAATATCGTACATCCAGATATCCAAACACCTGATAAGCCGATGGCAGCATCATCCTCTATTTCATACAATGTCTAAAGCATTAGTCCTGGAATTCCCACATTGCATAACACAACTACTAGCGGCCACATATCTGACAGAGCACGGTAATCCAATAGGATTCAATGATCACGTTAAGTTTGATGGGCAGTCCCCTGACCTATTTCTAAATGCCAACATTTTCGAGACTATTTCCATTGAAGTAAAGGCCCCACAAGACCTCCAATGGCCTAATGCAGTTCCAAGTGTGGCTAGCCTCGAAAAGATAATTTGCAAGCAAATTCAAAAAGCCAGCTCACAAATTACCGGGGCACTTGGAGGCGTGGTAGTGATAGGAGCATCTTGGGCGAAGCCTGAGGGGGAGGAAAATTTTGCCAAGGCCCTTTCAAATCTAAACGAACGGAAGAAAATCTCAACAAAGGTGGCTGGAGTTGTCGCGGTTTGCATTAGAATTATGGGTGATTACTATTGGTCGCCTATGCAGCCTATGAGAACTTCTATATCAAGCAACATATTTACCCAAATTAATTTGCGCTTCGCCGGGGAACAGTTTTTGAAGGGGTGAATTCGGTAAGTTAAAACTAATATGAGAGTGTCCTCAGATTTGAGGACACTCCTACATACCCGGGATTCGGAGTATGTAAAGTGATCCAGGCTCACTTTAGGCCTTGTCCTGCGCCTCGATCGATGCCGAGATGATGGCTCCACCCCAGCGGCGATGGCCGATGCAGATCGGTACCGGTAGACCGCTAGCTGTAGTGTTTTTGGCACTGCCGAAGGCGTAGCTCGCCAGGTTCTCGGGCGAGCCGCTATGGCTTAGCCCGCTGGCTTGTGGGCTGAGCATCTGCAAAACCCCTCCCGCCACATTGGCAATGCCGGCTCCCATCAGGCCAGCAGCAAGGCCGCCTGAGGCGAACGAAGCGGCGACGATCAGCGCTACGCCGAGAACCGTCTGCAGTAGACCGCCCCGCTTGCTGCCGTGAATGACTGGGACAAACCAGAGCTCCCGGGCGCCGCCTCGATCGAGGTCACCTTCACCAATGTTCTTGCCGTTCTTGAAGACGGCGAAGCGCAGGCCACGACCCTCTGCTTCAGCCAGGTCGCGGGCGAAGCCAGGATAGTTAGCATCCAGCGCTTTGGCGGCCTCTTTTGCGTCCCCGCGCTCCAGCAGGAAATGATGGTGCTTGCCGTATTTCTTGCCCAAGAAGCCACCCAGGCGGATCTTGGTCTTTGGTGAGTAATCAATCGCGGTCGCAGCCATCACACGGCCTCCTGTGGCATAGCCAGGTGCACGCCCAGGCGACGAGCAAGCATCTCGCGACACTGCAAGGCTTCCAAGCGAATAGCGGCCTCTCGGGCTGGGTCAGGGTTCCAGTGGGGCGCATAGCTCGACATGGAAGCGCGAGCGCCGCGCAGGGTGCCACGCAACAAATCAGCGGATATGCGTGCCTCCTCCTCGGTAAAGAACACGCCATCGAGCTTGACCCTTTGGCCGGCCTGTACATGCTCGACTTCCCACAACAGGTAACAGGGGCCGCCTTTGTCCAGGGTGAAGGTGGCCACGTCGCAGGCTCGGGCGAAACGCTCTTGAAAGGTAGGTGGATCTGGTTGGATGATCACTGCAGGTAGCCTCCAGGTGTTAACTCGTGGGTGTTAAAGCGTTAACTTTTCGAGGTTAAAGGTGTTAACTCGGTTAACACTCAATGAGAGGCTGAACTGACCTCTACGCCGCTATGTACGTGGCTTTCAGCCTCATGCATGTTCGGCATGGTGTTAACGTCGGATTAACATTTTTTGTTAAAGGGGGAAAAAATCTGTACGTGGGGTCGATAGCGGTCTAGGTCTGCGGACCCTCCAAACTTTCGACCCGCCCCCCCCTCAGTAGGTCGGCGCGGTGTACGGCGGCGCCGACCGGATCTGCTCCAGCGCTTCTGCTGCGCTCAGGCCGCTGGCCAACAGTCGATCGATCTCTTTGCTCAACCGCTCACGCTCCTCCATCTGGCGCAACAAGGCGCGGCTGTGGGCGATCTGGTTAAGGGCTCGTTGAACTGGCTTGGGTAGATGGGTATGGCTCATGGTCTTCTCCGTTGTGAATGAAAAGGCCCGCGAGTGCGGGCCAGTGCCGGATCACCCCAGAAAGGAAAGAAGGGCTCCGACTGCTGCGGTTAGGGGCTACGTGGCACTCACAGCTAACCCACGCTTGCGCTTACGGAGTCGGCGCACCGGTCAGCGTCACCAGGCGGGTGGCCGTAGGAGCGAACACCGCCAGGCCGGCGCGCAGCTCGGCCAGAATGGTCACCAGGTTGCGGCGGAAGTTGTCACCGTCGTGGCGGCTGGCCTCGACAGTTACCTGCTGGCGGTCCAACAGCGCGGCGGTGGTGGTGTCGAGGATCAGCGCTTTGCCCTGCGGCATGCCATTGGTGACGACAACTGGTGTACCCCACAGGCTGGGCGGCGCGGGATCGCGTGGCGTGCCGATCACATACTGGCCATCACCATCCTCGGCTCGCTCGCTCTCGATTGCGAACCAGTCACGCGGGTTCATCACGATAACGTTCGGATTCCAGCCTTCGGCCTTGAGGTCAGTGAGCGCGGCGCCGATGCGGTCAACTGGCTGGCCGGTGGTGATCTCTGCGTCGGTGGCCTGGGCGTTGAAGCCGAGGATCTCGCCATCGCCGCCAGCGCCGGTAATCAGTTCAGCCTCCAGCTTCTGACGCACACCCACGCCCAGCAGCAGATCCACTTGGCCACTGAGCTGATCGTTGTCCTGCAGCACCTGCAGGCTTGCTGGAATCCAGGTGGCGATGGTGGCGATCTCAGCGCGCACGGGTTTACCCGCTACTTCACCCTCGGCCTTCTCGTCGCCTTCTTTCTTCTGGTAGGCCGCACCGTTCAGGTAACCATCGAGACGTACGAATTCGTAGGTGGCGCTGGTCACAGGGATGACTGGCAGAACGTCGAGCAAGGTGAGGCGCGGCTGGGGAATGCCACGGATGCCAGCACCGTCACGCTGTGGTGCGGTTGGATAGCTAGTGGAATCGGCACCGCCCTTGTTCGGGTTGGTGATCGCCGCGCGGATGCCCACCTCGCAATTGATTTGGCCGGTGGATTTCTGGCGGCCATTGCGCATTTCGCCCACGCCATCTGCTTCAAGAACGCTAGCGGTGACGACGTTGCGATCAGTGACGCCACCAGGGGCCGCGCTGCCGTGGCGACCAGAAGCGAGCTTCTGCTCAGTTTCGAGCAAACGGGCGCTGAGCTCGGCCTGTTTGGTGTTGAAGCCGTCTTTGAACTCGGTGATCTGCGCACCGATCTTGGTGATGGCTTGATTCAGCTGGGTCATGTCCTGCTGATAGGGATCTGGCATGGGGTTCTCCGGGGTGTGTAAACGATGCCGTCTACCCTATGCGCGCACGCACACCCCGGTCAGCGGTTAACTTCGACGTCCTCAGTCGGTATCCGTCGCAAAGCGCACTATGTCGGCTATTTTGTAGAACCGCCGATTGCCACGGCGCACGAATGGCAGCGGTGACCGACCCTCGGCAGCCAGGCGGCGGAGGTAGCTGGGGGCATAGCCCAGCAGGTCTGCCGTGGCTGGCTCGGGCACCAGGCCACCAATCAGCGGCGTGATGCCGGCCTGGGCTAGCCGCTCGGTAACGTCCTGTTCAACGTCCACCATGATTTACATGCTCCTCTGTGATGCATCCTGAATTTCGCCAGAGGCCGCGTGGTCTGTGGCCTGTGTCAGATTCTGTGAAAATTCGTATCTCGGGTATGTCTCGCCTGTGAGTGAGCTCAACCCGAGCCCGTCTAAATGGTCATGCCAGCGTTCCAGTGCTTGGCGCTTGAGGGCTTCGGCGGTGGTGTGGATGTAGGTGGCGTCCATGTTGCGCAGGGCGTGGTTCACCAGCATCTCGCCCACCAGGTAATCCACGCCCAGGTCCATCCAGCAGGTGCGGGCGACCTTGCGCACGTCGTGGCTGGTCCACTGGCGGTCGCTCAGCTCGGCAAACACCTGGCTTGCTGCCGTGGCACCGAGTGGCCCGCGCCGGCTGGCCGGGAACAGGTAGACCCCTTGGTAGCCTTGGGCGGTCTGCTGGCCCTTATAGCGGCTCAGCAGTGCACAGGCCTGGCGGGTCAGCGGCAGGGTGTGGTTCTGCTTGGTCTTGGTGTCGTCAGCGGGGATGAACCACTGGCCGGCCTGCAGATCGACGTTGCGCCACAGCGCGCTGCGCGTCTCGCCCAGACGGGTGCCGTGGCACAGCATCATCAGCGCCAGCAGGGCGTCACCGGGCCGCGCCTCGCTCCAGCCTGCCAGCTTGGCCAGCAGATCGGGCAAGTCTCGCTCCCGCAGCCGTGACGACTTCGGTTTGATCCGTACCCCGACGAAATCCCCGAAGCGCAGCGAGCCCATGGGGTTCTGCTCGATCATTCCCAGCCGGTGTGCCTTGCGCATGGCCACTGCCAGCACGTTGAACACCAGGCGCACGAACGACAGTGCATAACGCTCTTGCAGTGGCCACATCAGCCGCTGATCGAGCGTGGCCTTGCTCACCTCGGCCAGCAGTAGGTCATGCAGCCGCGGCGTCAGGTGGCAGGTGATGGCCGACTTTGCCCCGGCTTTGCGCTTGGCCGACAGGTTGCGGTCACGCAGCATGCGATCCAGGTACCAGTCCAGCAACTCACCGGTACGGCTCCAGGTGCTGGTCAGCGAGGTGGCCTCGGCGTCGGCGGCACGGCGCCCGAGGATGGCCGGCAGCGCGGTCAGCATGGCCTTGGTGGTCAAGCTTGGGAAGTCGCCGGCCTTGCCCCACTTGCCCCTGACGACAACGTGCCAGGCCCCCCGGGTGCGGTCGACGGTGGAATAGCGGAATCGCAGCTCGGGATAGCGCGGGTCACGCAACTGGCGCACCGGCTGGCCCGCCTGCTTGCGTATCTCGGCGTCACTGAGGGTGATGTGTTTGGTAGTCATGCTTGCTCCTCAAACTGAGGGTGCGGTTTCACCGAACCAGGCCAGATGATCCGAATCAGACCAAATGAGCCGATTCGGATCAGGGCGCCACTGTGTAGAAAGCAACACACCGTGGCGTTTCCTACACAGTGGCGGACGTGGTCAGGCGATCCGGTACGGTGGGAAAATCCCGTGTTTTGCCAAAGCGGGAATTCCCGCCCACCTCGTCGAGCGCTCGCCGATTGCTCGTCTAGGTGTTCACTGAACCTCGTCACGGTCCTACCTCCGCACCTGGCCAGCGCACACGAACGTCGGCCAGCGCTTCGTCGCGGGTGATCGGCTCACTGATCATCGTGAACGGTCGGCACCCAGGCACCAGCACCGTCCAATTGCAGCGGCGCTCTAGGCCGTCATTCGCTGCCAGTTCCGCCAGCAGCGCCAGCCGGTGTGCTTTCACGTACCTACGAATGTCGTCGGTTATCAGCGCCTTGGGGCCGATGATCACGCGCATACCGCGCTTGCGGACTGAAAGGCCCTGATCCCGGAGATAGTCGATGGCAGCCATCACACCTCCTCCTCTTCCGGCCCAGCGGCGTCCTCCACACCCAGCGGGAGGGGTGTTTCATTCGCGACAACGCGACACCCTGCATAGTCCGTGGCTTGCAGCTTTTTTTCATCCGCGACGCGGGGAAAGCCTGTCGCGGGGGAAAAATCGCTAGAAGCCGCATGGCCATTGGGTTGTCGCGCTGTCGCACATGCAACTGCGGATTCGGCGGAAAGGTATCTGGTGAAGGCTTCCGAAAAATCGGCTCGGTCGTACCCTTTCTTGTTGATGGCGCCGATCCGAATGTCCTTCGACTTGATGCCGAACTCGCCCAATTTCGTGGAGAGCTGACGCGCCGTCATCGGCTTGCCACGGTTCCAGGTAGGCCACGGTGCCTCGTCATCCGCCATCAGATGTTCCAGCAGGCCGGCGCTGAACATCTTGTTCGCCTGCTTGCTGTCGAGGATGGTTTTGATATCGTTCAGCAGTTCCACGCCCACGCTCGGGCTATCGTCCTCGATCTCATGTAGTGAGCGCGCCGCCTGGCGAGCGACGGCAGGCCATTCCCCGCCTGCTGCTTCCGCGATCGCCAGCAAAGGCTCCCAGCAGTCGTTAGCGCGGTCGTTCAGCCCGTTGATTGTGGCCGGCCTGGCCTTGCCAATTTGTTCGGCGTGGTCCTGGGCGAAGCGCATCATTCGTGACCGCAGGTTGATCCACAGGTCGGGGTCGGAGTGACGCAATACCTCCGTGGCCTCACCAGGCAGCTTGCGCCGGAGTCGCAGAGGGATGCTCCTATCTGCCAAGGTGTCGGCAATCTTGCCGATACCACAGAGCGCCTTAGCGCCCCACACCCTGAAAGGCGTGGGCATGTGATCATCACCCACACAGCGAAT
Source organism: Pseudomonas sp. SMN11 (assembly GCF_052041945.1). Lineage (NCBI taxonomy): Bacteria > Pseudomonadati > Pseudomonadota > Gammaproteobacteria > Pseudomonadales > Pseudomonadaceae > Pseudomonas > Pseudomonas sp. SMN11. The sequence goes on from NZ_JBKGGW010000011.1 coordinate 64,989, forward strand.
CACTACGGCACTGTCACGAGTGAACCCTGCGTTGAGGATGCCTCGGGCTTCCTCATTGTCACGCAAAAAGGCGTCCACCTCGTCAATCAGCAGCGTGGGTGACCAGAGCTCGATAGAGCGAAACAGCGCAGCGGGCGCGATGTTCGATACTTGCAGCTTGCGGTTCACCAGATTCCCTAGTGCAGTGAGCATGATCGACTTGCCGCACCGCTTCTCCGGGGCCGTGATGTTAGCGATCGGGGCGACCTGTACAGAGTCGATCAACCAGGTGAAGGTCGCCCATAACGCCGCTGCCTGGATCGTGGCTGCGTCGGCAATCACATAGCGCCTGATGGCGCCTGCAATGTCGTCCAGAAGCTCCGCGCCACCGACAGGGCTTGGCCAAGACTCGACCTCGGGAAAGATGCCACCGCCGGCGGAAGCCTTCTCTTCGTCGTCCTGAGCCGTGAGACGGTCGAAGTCGACCATGGACAGAACCTTGGTGTCCTTCACCTGCTGCCGGATTCTCGCCCAAGTGGCTGGCTCCTTGGCACGGACCCGCTTCAGCTCCATGAGAATGATGGGCTCGTAGAGCGCGCCAGCATCGGAGCCTAGGCGCTTGATGGCTTCTTGAACTGGGCTCTTGCTCATCAGCGTGATGACCTTCCCGTCACTCATGGCCCGCACTCCAGACATGCAGGTCGTTGAAGTCGCTCAGCGCCAGCGGGGCATCCTCTGGCCACTCCGGGAAGCTGACTTCGGCACCTGCCGCCAACGCGGCAGCCATGGCCGCCGTGCGTCCTGGATTACCCTGCGTCTGGCGGTCGTCGTCTCCGGCGATCACCAGCTGCGCATCGGGGTACTTCGCCTTCATGGCGAGGGCGACAGGCTTGAGGTTTCCGGCATTCATAGCAGCCGCCACGGCGCAGCCGGTCAGGGCGTAGATAGTGCACGCCGTTGCCCAGCCCTCGGCCAAATAGAGGCGAGCCCCAGGCGCGGGCCTCCCGATCGGGCAGTACGCACCTTTGACCCGGCCGCCAGGAAAGAAACGCTTATCCCCTCTGGCATTGATGCGCTGAAGGTTGACCATCACGCCTTCGGCATACAGAGGAACCAGCAGGTCCTGGCCACGCTGACGGATGCCCCGTGGAGCAACTTGCTTGCGCATCAGGTAGGGGTGGCGAACGTCTGCAGTGAATGCCTCGCTCCACATCGTGATGGCTCGCCCGGCAGCCGCACGCTGGCGGGCCTGGGCTTGCTGTGCTGCTCGCTCTGCCTTCGCAGACGCCTCCTGCGCAGCCTTCTCCAGCCACTGTTGGAGTTGCGCTGACGGCATGCCTGGGCGCCCTTCAAGAATCGGAATGTCGAGGCAGAGGCGCCGGGCGATCCAAGCGGCAGCATCGCTCTGGCTCATGTGCAAAGCCAGAGCCGTTAGGCTGACCAAATCGCTGCCTCGATCGCCGCTGGCGAAGTCGCTCCAGCAGCCATCTTTGAGGTTTACGGAAAAGCTGCCCGCATTGCGGTCTGCTCGCGCAGGGTTTTTAGCCCACCACTCATCACCTCGCCGCCAGCCTTCAGGAAGAAGCTCAGCAACCAACAAATGCGCTCTCGCTTGAGCGAACGCGGCCACTTGGCGGATAGCTTCTACTTTCTTTGGGCAAGCCGATCCCGTCGGCGCAAATGCACCGTTTTGGATTTTCATGATCATGCCCTCGGGAGTTTGGCTTGCAGGTGGTACTCGGCAGCTGCTTGTGTATCGACTAAGTTGCTGATGAGCGTACCCATGCTTTCAAGCATCCAACCGACGCTAGTCACGGCCTGATCGCTCAGGCCGCTTTCACCGTTCGAAGCAGTGCATGCAAGCAAATTACCAATGCCAGATATCCCGTGCGCTAGCGTGCAGGCGTACTCTTTCGTTGAGTCGGCAGTCTTCCGAAGATCATCGATCGACATTTCCTTGATCGCTTCGTGCTTGGGAAGCAGGCCATTCCAATTGCCAAGGCTCATTGGGCACCCCCTTGGGCTTCAAGGGCGCGAGCCTGATCCATGTGGTGGTTGTAGCGCTTCAAGCGGACGGAGAGGGACGAGCTGGCGCGAAGGGCGCTGAGGGCCATCTTGCGGTGGGCAAGGGCGCGGAATCTGGACGGAATGAGGGCGGTCATCGGTGAAGCTCCTATGCAAAGTTGGAGCTGCCACTGATCGTCGCCAAACGATTTAGGGTGGCAGCTGTACGCAGGTTGGCGAACCGGGGCATAGGAACCCGGCAGACCCGAAGGTCTCCCGCGCACAGCCGCCATAACACAGGACGACAGGCACAAAAAAAGCGCCTGCTGTCGAAAAATGGGCGCTTGTGCGCCTATGCATGTCGGGTCGCCAAACCCGGTCGCTGAATTTGCAGCGACACGGCGAAGATACCTCCCGAGTAAGGATGAAACAAGCGCTTTTTTCGGGCCAGCCGTGCCCGTGCCCGCAACAGCGCAGGCGTGATTGGTCATCATGAGGTTACGCCTCCTGGCTGCGCAGGAAGCTTTCGACGGAATCGGGCTCCCAACGCACGGAGCGACCGAAACGGATCGGCTCAGGGAAGCCGGGCGTCTTGGACCAGCGCCACCAGGTCGAACGGCTTACCTGGTACTTGGCGCAAAGCTGAGCAGCGGTTGCGCGGGCGCCTGGGATTGGCAGGCTGGGTGCATCGGTGTTGCTGATGGCGGTTTGGGCCATGTTCGATTTCTCCTTATGAGGAAAAACCGAGGGGATAGACCTGCAAATCATCGGGAACAGGGCAAATGTATGCATACCCAGTGTTGCGCATTATTCCCGTTGGTACTACAGTCCGCCCGAGTTTACCGTTATCGGTAAACCTCTGAAGCCGTCTCAAAAGCTTCTCCCCTCGGGGTTTGTGTGCTGGCCTGGCTGGTATACAGAGGACGTTCCACCGTCCTTTCCCGAATAGGCCCTCGGTATTCCACTACCGGGGGCTTTTCTTTGGTTGCAAACTAGCGATCGCCATTCTGCTTCCATCGTCACAACTTTCATAAGGCAGCAGGATGTCGCAGGCGTGGCCGCATAGTAACGGCTAGATTTGTGATGGCGCAACACCCAAAGAGGCAAATTCGGCAACTCTTCTGGCTATGTACGTGCCTACAGACGTACATAACTATCGAGGTCGAAATGTAATATGGGGGCTCTAGGGGTTTCTAGGGGGCTCCTGCGTACTCATGCGTAGTCATAGCGAAGCGCTGAATCATGACGACCGACTGCCATGACCGTTCATCAGATAAGCTCAAGAGCCCGTAGTACGGGGCCTCAAGGGTCCCTATTGAGGCCCTACTGAGGCCCTATTGAGTCCCCTGCTCATCAATCGCACCGACCAAGCATGCATTGATCTGACGCGTCAGTTTTAGCGGCTAAACAAAAGCTGACGCGTCAGGCACACTTTTTCTGTCAGCCCTATCGGTTGATAGCATGGTGCTCACGACTTCACAGATCGTGAACTTTTCCACTTTAAGTGTAAAAACCAAAAATCCTGTTCGACTGAACAAAAAGTCTGTTCCGCCAAAATGGATTAACTTGTGTTTTTGCAATAGTTTTGGAATCGATAACAGCTATAAGCCTTGTCGTTGCTGTGTTTATACACGGTCTTACGAAGCAAGCCTTCTTTATGAAACCGCGACAGCGCGACACCCCATTAGATTCGCGGCTTCTAGCGATTTTCCTCCCGCGACAGGAAACTACTGCGTCACGGATGAAAAAACACTACAGCCCCCGTATTACGCTGGTTGTCGCACTGTCGCGCATGGAACACCCTGCCAGCGCAACACTGGCCCCCGCCAGAGCATGGGATTCTGTGCGCTCAGTCAGCCGATTTCTTTTTCCGGCGCGAAAGCAGCACCACGTTGTCAGCCTCCCCCTCACCGCTTGCCAGCTTGTCTAGGTAGCGGCCCCACTGCTCCAAGGCAGCGCGTTTCTCAGGCAGGTAGCTGTATCGGTCGTAGTGCTTGGCCTGCACACCGCTACGCCCGTGAGAGAGCAGCCAGGCCCGAACCTCGGCGGACACGCCTTGGTGCGCCAGCAGTGTTTCAGCCGTGACGCGCACGTTCTTCCAACTGAATGGCTGGGTCTTGCCCGATGCCGACAATACACGGCCTGCCTCTACGAACAGTCCGCTGAAGGTGTCAGGGCTGGCGGTGCTGCCGGACGTTAGCGAGAACGGACCAGGGGCGATCCGGTCATCTAGAAGCGGCTGAATGACTTCCCTGATTCGATCAGTGATTGGCAGCAGGTGGTCCCATGCCTGGGCCTTGCGCCCCTTGGCATCGACTAGGCTGATCGTGCTTTCGGTGACGGCATCCCAGGGCACAGCGCAGAACTGGGTGAGCCGCTGGCCACCAAAATAGATGAGTGCCTTGGCGATGGCCGCATATCGAAGCGGCAATGTGTCCAGGTAGCGCAGAAGCTCGCCAAGCTCATCGGGCCTCAGAGACTCAGTGTGGCCACCGCCAGTGCCTTGGGTGACGGGAATGTCGCGCACTGGGTTGCTGCTGATCGCAAACACCTTGCCGTCCTGCGCCAGCCGCTCCGGTGCCAGGTGGGCCTTGGCCGCGTGGCTGAATGCAGCTCGCAGGTATCGCCGAAGCTTGTCGCAGGTGGTCCGCATTCCGTTGAAGGAGCTACCAGGCGCCTTGTTGCCGATACCACGCCCCTTTGGCTTACGCCCCAGCACACCGGCAAGGATCAACTGTATATCTTCTGGCTGAATCTCCGCCGCTGGCCTGGCCACCAGGTCGGGGTGATAGGTCTTCACGTGGAGCTGGAACATTCGGCCAATCTCCTTTGCGCTCACGCGGCCAGCCTCGACCATGCTGGCGGTGTAACTGTCCATCAGATCGGCAAAGGAGCCGCGTCGAGCAGCAACCTCGGCTGCCCGCTGCGCACGCTGCTCCGCTTCGACCTGGGCGGCTTTCTGTCGCTCGGACTGGGCCAGGTAGGCAGCAATACCGCCAGCGGCCTCGACCTCAATCGACAAGCTCATGGCGCGGTGCCGTAAGTCGCTCAGGGAAAACTCATCTGCCCCCGGCCTAGGGCGCTTAGCCAGGGCGCCCAGGGGAAGACGCTGGTCAGTGGTGGGGGTGCGCTCGCGGTAGTAGGCCATCACGACCCCAGACGCCTTTCGCTCGAGCAGCAGCGTGCCCTTGCCACGGGACCCAACCGGCTCAGATTTTCGGGTCTTGACCGCGTGTGCTTCCAGGTCAGTCAGCCGCGTGCGCTTCGCCATGATTTTCCCCGTTCGTTCCCCGTTTCGAGTGAGAACTCAGGGTATCTAGTGAAACGTAGAAAAACAAACGAACCAGGCAACCAACTGATATTGCTGAATTTTATGAATATTGGTGGCTACCCATGAAACGCCCCGAAACCCCTCAAATGATCACTCATAATCCTTTGGTCCACGGTTCGAGTCCGTGTGGGCCCACCAGCTATGACGAAAGCCGCGCCTATGCGCGGCTTTTTTGTGCGCGAAGGATGACAGTTTTGGGGCTTGCCCTGCTTGTCTACGGCTGGCTAGGCTAATGAACCCTCCGTAGAGACTCACCATGTCGGACTCCCGCCCCATCACCCTCGACGAAATCGACCGCCAGCTGATCGCCCTGCTGCAGATCAACGCCCGCGAAAGCGTCGCCACCCTCGCCCGCCAGCTCGGCATCGCCCGCACCACGGTCAACTCGCGCCTGGAACGGCTGGAAAAGAACAAGGTCATCACCGGCTATGGCGTACGCCTTGGCCAGCGCCTGATTGGCGGCGGGCTGCAGGCCTATGTCGGTATCAAGGTGCAGCCACGCTCCGGCAAGGAAGTAGTGCGTCGCCTGGGTGCCATGGGACAGGTGCAGCAGCTGTGCGCGGTGAGTGGCGAGTTCGATTACGTGGCCTGGTTGCGCAGCGATTCGCCAGAGCAACTCGACCAGCTGCTGGACCAGATTGGCAGTGTCGAGGGAGTGGAGAAGACCACCACGTCGATCATCCTCAGCAGCAAGGTTGATCGCGGGCAGCCTGTCTGATCCATCAGACTACCGAAGTCTTACAAGGTGATGCCGACACTTCCTACAGACGTTACAAGCTGCAATTCAATGACGCTCCCTCAGCGCGCCGACGCGTATAGGCTGGAAAGAAAGCCCATTGATGGGCTCCTCCTACCCATCCAAACTATACGCAGATTACGTATACGAAATGGACGCGATTTTTGTTGAGTTGCCACCTTTTGAACGCCACCGTGCCGAGTTTCTCAGCGAAGAACAGTTCCGCTGCCTACAGCAGATCTTGTTGAGCTGCCCAGATGCAGGCGAAGTCATCAGAGGAACCGGAGGGCTTAGAAAATCCGATTTTCTGATCCGCATCGGCACAAGGGAAAACGGGGCGGCATCCGCGTCATTTACTACTACTGGCTATCGGGCATGCAGTTCTGGTTGTTCACTCTTTACGGGAAAGACATGCAGGATGATCTGACAGATCAACAGCGAAAAACGCTGAAAACGATGCTCGAACGCGAATGCCTGATGAGGACACACCATGCCCCGCAACCTCTTCACTGAGCTCAGCGAAGGCTTCGACGCCCTGGCCGAGGAGCGTGCAGGAAAAATGACCCTTCGCTCGCACAAGGTTACTTACCAGGAACTCGCACCACTGGCTCCCAACGAGCTGCTTGAGCTGCGCCAGCAACTGAACATGTCCAGAGCGCTCTTCGCGAACTATCTGCGAACCAATGCCCGAACGCTTGAGAACTGGGAGCAAGGTCGCTCCAAGCCGAATGCCCAAGCCATTGCCTTGATCCGCTTGGTACAAAAATTCCCGGAAACGGTGGAGCACCTTGCCGCTCTAAGCTAATCGACAAAATTGATGCAGCCTTCATCATATCTACGATAAAAACTACATTCCGCCATCATTCTGCATCTTAATTACGAACACCCCGCTTCATAAAATGACCCCCAGCCATCTCCTATACTCAGGCTCCGCCCCTCGCGCAGCCGTTCTGGCAAGGTCACTTCATGAACAAGAAAAACCGCCACCCCGCCGACGGCAAACAGCCCATCACCATCTTCGGCCCGGACTTCCCCTTCGCCTTCGACGACTGGCTGGAACATCCGGCCGGCCTGGGCAGCATTCCAGCCGAGCGCCATGGTGAGGAAGTCGCCATCGTCGGCGCCGGTATCGCCGGCCTGGTTGCGGCCTACGAATTGATGAAGTTGGGCCTCAAGCCCGTGGTGTACGAAGCGTCGAAGCTCGGCGGGCGGCTGCGTTCGCAGGCCTTCAACGGCACCGACGGCATCATCGCCGAACTCGGCGGCATGCGCTTTCCGGTGTCCTCCACCGCCTTCTACCACTACGTCGACAAGCTGGGCCTGGAAACCAAGCCCTTCCCCAACCCGCTGACGTCCGCATCGGGCAGCACGGTGATCGACCTTGAAGGCCAGACCTACTACGCCGAGAAGGCCAGTGACCTGCCGAAACTGTTCCACGAAGTGGCCGACGCCTGGGCGGATGCGCTGGAAAGCGGCGCCAGGTTCGCCGATATCCAGCAAGCGATCCGTGAGCGCGACGTACCTCGGCTGAAAGAGTTGTGGAACAAACTGGTACCGCTGTGGGACGACCGCACCTTCTACGACTTCGTCGCCACCTCGCGCTCGTTCGCCCAGCTGAGCTTCCAGCACCGCGAAGTGTTCGGCCAGGTCGGTTTCGGCACCGGGGGCTGGGATTCGGACTTCCCCAACTCGATGCTGGAAATCTTCCGCGTGGTAATGACCAACTGCGACGACCATCAGCACCTCATCGTTGGTGGCGTGGAACAGGTGCCACAGGGTATCTGGCGCCATGTGCCGGAGCGTTGCGCCCACTGGCCGGCAGGCACCAGCCTCAGCTCGCTGCATGGCGGCGCACCACGCACCGGGGTCAAGCGCATCGCCCGCGCGGCCGACGGGCGCCTGGCGGTCACCGACAACTGGGGCGATACCCGCCACTATGGTGCGGTACTCGCCACTTGCCAGAGCTGGCTGCTGACCACCCAGATCGACTGTGAAGAGTCGCTGTTCTCGCAGAAGATGTGGATGGCCCTGGACCGTACCCGCTACATGCAGTCATCGAAGACCTTCGTAATGGTCGACCGGCCTTTCTGGAAGGACAAGGACCCGCAAACCGGCCGCGACCTGATGAGCATGACCCTCACCGATCGCCTCACCCGCGGGACCTACCTGTTCGACAACGGTGACGACAAACCGGGGGTGATCTGCCTGTCGTACGCCTGGATGAGCGACGCCCTGAAGATGCTGCCTCATCCCGTGGAAAAGCGCGTGCAGCTGGCTCTGGACGCGCTGAAGAAGATCTACCCCAAGACCGACATCGCCGGGCACATCATCGGCGACCCGATCACCATTTCCTGGGAAGCCGACCCGCACTTCCTCGGCGCGTTCAAGGGCGCGCTGCCGGGCCATTACCGGTACAACCAGCGCATGTACGCGCACTTCATGCAGCAGGACATGCCTGCCGAGCAGCGCGGCATGTTCATTGCCGGTGACGATGTGTCGTGGACCCCGGCCTGGGTCGAAGGTGCGGTGCAGACGTCGCTGAATGCGGTGTGGGGTATCATGAACCACTTTGGTGGCCACACCCACCCGGACAACCCAGGCCCGGGCGATGTGTTCGACGAGATCGGGCCCATTGCCCTGGCTGACTGAAACCAAGGAGGCAGCATGCGCATCGCTCTGTTCCAGGGCGCACCCAACCCGCTGGACGTGCCCGGTAACCTGCAACGGCTGCGCCACCAGGCGCAGTTGGCGGCCGAGCGTGGCGCGCAATTGCTGGTGTGCCCGGAGATGTTCCTGAGCGGCTACAACATTGGCCTGGCGCAGGTCGAACGGCTGGCCGAAGCCGACGATGGTCCCTCGGCCATGGAAGTGGTGGAGATCGCCCAAGCGCACCGTATCGCCATCGTCTACGGCTATCCGGAGCGCGCCGATGACGGGGCGATCTACAACAGCGTGCAGTTGATCGATGCCCATGGCCGGAGCCTGTGCAATTACCGCAAGACTCACTTGTTCGGCGAGCTGGACCGGGCGATGTTCAGCCCCGGCGCCGACCATTTCCCGGTGGTCGAGCTGGAGGGCTGGAAGGTCGGCATGCTGATCTGCTACGACATCGAGTTCCCGGAGAACGCCCGGCGCCTGGCGTTGGCAGGTGCCGAACTCATCCTGGTGCCGACGGCGAACATGACGCCGTACGACTTCGTCTGCCAGGTGACCGTGCGCTCGCGGGCGCAAGAGAACCAGTGCTACCTGGTGTATGCCAATTACTGCGGGGCCGAGGACGAGATCCAGTATTGCGGGCAAAGCAGCATCATCGGGCCCGATGGCAGCCTGCTGGCAATGGCCGGGCGCGATGAGTGCCAGTTGCTGGCTGAGCTGGAGCATGAGCGGGTGGTGCGGGGGCGTGAGGCGTTTCCTTATCTGACCGATCTGCGTCAGGAATTGCACCTGCGTCAGGGCTGACAGGGGCCGCCTCGCGGCCCATTCGCGGGCACGCCCGCACAGAGACCGCGTGATCGTGTGGTCAACGCTATTGCTTCGGGAGCGGGCGTGTCGGGACGCCGCACCGCCGCGAATGGGCCAGACCTGCCTTGTAAATGGGTTAGCATGAACACCTGCCCCGGAGTTCCCATGCCTGACACCACCCGCCACCTCACCCTCGCCAACGGCTTGCAGCTGACCCTGCGCCATGCACCGCGCCTGAAACGCTCGGCGGCCGCCTTGAGGGTGCATGGGGGAAGCCATGATGCCCCAGCCGCATGGCCGGGCTTGGCCCACTTCCTGGAACACCTGTTCTTCCTCGGCACCGCACGCTTCCCTCTGGAAGATGGCCTGATGCGCTACGTCCAGGCCTTGGGTGGCCAGGTCAATGCCTCCACCCGCGAGCGCACCACCGACTTCTTCTTTGAAGTGCCGCCCGCCGCATTGGCCGGTGGTCTGGAGCGCCTGTGCCAAATGCTTGCCGAACCGGACCTGAGCATCGAACGGCAAAGCCGCGAGCGGGAAGTCATCCACGCCGAGTTCATTGCCTGGTCACGCAACCCGCTGGCACAGCAGCAATTTGCCTTGTTGCAATCGGTGGTCGGCGATCATCCGCTGGTCGGCTTTCATGCAGGCAACCGCTATTCCCTCGTTTTGCGCAATATTGCCTTCCAGCAAGCGCTCACGGGCTTTCACCAGCGCTTCTACCAGGGCGGCCAGATCACCCTGAGTCTCGGTGGCCCGCAGTCACTGGATGAACTGGAACAACTCGGCAGGCAATACGCCGGGGTCTTCGAAACGGGCGCTCCCGTGCAACAAGCCTTGCCACCCGCCCTGGCCGCCAGCAAACCGCTACTGTTCGCCCACGAGGGCCTGCCCGCAGGTGCAGAGCAGGCGCTGGAGCTGCTGATGGTCAACCTCGGTGACAACCGCCCCGGCAGTTGGCTGGATGCATTGGAGCGACGCGGCTGGCTCAAAGGGTGCAAGATCGAGAAGCTGTATGCCTTCGCCGGGCAACTGCTCTGGCACATCGACCTGAAGCTCACGCCCAATGCCGATCCCGATGAAGCGCTGAAGCTGCTGCACGGCTGGTTCGACTTCATCCGCCAGACAGACCCTGCCCAACTCAACAGCGCGTTTGGCCACTTGCAACAACGTCGCGAACGCAGCGCCAGCGCACTGGAACTGACCCGCCACGACAGTGCCGGGCAGCCGTTTGCAGCGCTGGATACTCAAGCGCTGGGCGCGCTTGAAGCACTGCTTGGACAACTGCCACGTCACGCATACCGGCAATGGCACCTACCTACGCCGGAGTCCTTGTTGTTCGATGAACTGCCCACTGCTCGAACTGCAGAACTGCCGCGTGCGATGGGCATCAGCGACCTGCTTCCACCCGAAAGGCAATACGCAGCACTTTACCTACGGTGGCACGTGCCATCGACCTTGCGCCAGCGTCTGCAGGGTGTACTTGAACGCACCCTGCACCCCATGCAAGTACGTTGCGAGCAGGCCTGCGTGCAACTGCAGTTCAACGCGTCAGGCGAATACTGGCAGCTACACTGCGCTGGCCATCCGGCAGCCGTGGTACGCGCCACAGGCCAGGCCCTGGCGCTGATGCAGGCGCCCTCCAACTGGCAGCCATCGCCAACTGAGGCGATCGCTCTGATACCGATCAGGGCGCTAATCAATCAGCTACCTGACGCCGTGCTCGGCACTCGCCCCGCCCAAACGCCTTCCTGCACACTCGATCAGGCGCTGCTCGACGACGCCTGGCAGCACAGCCACTGGCAGGGCCTGGCCGTGGGCTTCGACACCAGCGCCGTGCAGGCATTGAGCTCAGTGCTGCAGAGCTGCCCAGGACAAGGCGCGGTGCCCAAGCCTGCCGCCCTCTGGACCGCCCATCGCTGGCACCATGCCAAGGTGCCGGGCAGTGAACATGCCCTGCTGCTGTTCTGCCCACTACCCGCCGGGCAGCAAGCCAGTGGTCGCCTGCTGGCCCAGCTGCTGCAAGGCCCGGTGTATCAACGACTGCGGGTCGAGTTGCAACTTGGCTATGCCGTTTTCAGTACCTTCCGTCAGATCGAAGGCATCGGTGGCCTGCTGTTCGGTGTGCAGTCGCCACATGCCAGCCAGGGCGAAATCCTCGATCACCTGCGCGAGCTTCTGGGCCAGGGTGTCACCCTCGATAGCCGTGCTCGCCAGGCACTGGCCGAGCAGTTCGACGAGCCTGCCATGGCCAACGCCGAGGTCGCCGAATGGGCATGGCAGACACACCTGGCCACACAACCCGGCGACCTGCTTGCGCTGCAGCGGTCTATTCTGATGACGCAACAAGCGGATCTGGACGACCTGCTTTGCGACCTGCTCGGCTCCGATTGCGCCTGGCTTTGCCTGGCCAACAGCGCCGCGCCCGATGTGTCCTGGCACTGATCTCGCGGGGATTGTTACGTTTACTGCAAGGGCGCTTATCAAAGAATTAACCTTTCAGTACAAAATTTTCTTGTAAGATAACGCTATCTCAGCCAATGGAACCTCCAGCTCCAGCTGGCACCCAATGAGTAGCTGAAGCACCCCAACCCCATCCGGAAGGAGAACGCCCATGTGGACCAAACCTGCATACACTGACCTGCGTATCGGCTTCGAAGTGACCATGTACTTCGCCAACCGCTAAGCCCTGCTTTGCGGTTCGACGCCTCGGCCCGCCGGGGCGTCGTCGTTTTTCCGATACGGCTTTTCGCAGAAGGAGTGGCCATGTACATCCAGATTCTCGGTTCCGCCGCCGGCGGTGGTTTCCCGCAGTGGAACTGCAACTGCGTCAACTGCAAGGGCTATCGCGACGGCAGCCTGCGTGCCACGGCGCGCACCCAGTCGTCCATCGCCCTGTCCGACGACGGAGAGCACTGGATCCTGTGCAATGCTTCGCCCGACATCCGCGCCCAGCTCCAGGCCTTCGCACCGATGCAGCCGGCGCGTGCCCTGCGCGACACCGGCATCAACGCCATCGTCCTGCTCGACAGCCAGATCGACCACACCACCGGCCTGCTCAGCCTGCGCGAAGGCTGCCCGCACCAGGTCTGGTGCACCGACATGGTCCACCAGGACCTGACCACCGGCTTTCCGTTGTTCAACATGCTCAGCCACTGGAACGGTGGCCTGCAGTGGAACCGCATCGAGCTTGAAGGCAGTTTCGTCATCGATGCCTGTCCCAACCTCAAATTCACCCCCTTCCCGCTGCGCAGCGCCGCGCCGCCCTACTCGCCGCACCGCTTCGACCCGCACCCGGGCGACAACCTCGGCCTGCTGGTCGAGGACACGCGCACTGGAGGCAAGCTGTTCTACGCCCCTGGCCTTGGCCAAGTCGATGCCCAACTGCTGCAGATGATGCACGGCGCCGACTGCCTGCTGGTCGACGGCACGCTGTGGGAGGATGATGAAATGCAGCGCCGCGGTGTCGGTACCCGCACTGGCCGCGAAATGGGCCACCTGGCGCAGAACGGCCCCGGTGGCATGCTCGAAGTGCTCGACGGCTTCCCGCGCCAGCGCAAGGTGCTTATCCACATCAACAACACCAACCCGATCCTCGACGAAGATTCATCCGAGCGCGCCGAAGTCCAGCGCCGCGGCGTCGAAGTCGCCTTCGATGGCATGAGCATCGAGCTGTAAGGAGGCCCCGTGAGCGACGCACTGCCAATGTCACCTGCCGAATTCGAGCAGGCCCTGCGCGCCAAGGGCGCATACTATCACATCCACCATCCGTACCATGTGGCGATGTACGAAGGCCGCGCCACCCGCGAGCAGATCCAGGGCTGGGTGGCCAACCGCTTCTACTACCAGGTCAACATCCCGATGAAGGATGCCGCGATCCTGGCCAACTGCCCGGACCGCGAAATCCGCCGCGAGTGGATCCAGCGTCTGCTCGACCATGACGGCGCGCCCGGCGAGGACGGCGGTATCGAAGCCTGGCTGCGCCTGGGCCAGGCAGTCGGCCTCGACCCCGACCAGTTGCGCTCCCAGGAGCTGGTGCTGCCCGGCGTGCGCTTCGCCGTCGATGCCTATGTCAACTTCGCCCGCCGTGCCAGCTGGCAGGAGGCGGCCAGCAGCTCGCTGACCGAGCTGTTCGCTCCGCAGATCCACCAGTCGCGCCTGGACAGCTGGCCGCAGCACTACCCGTGGATCGATCCCGCCGGCTACGAGTACTTCCGCACCCGCCTGGGCCAGGCCCGGCGCGACGTGGAACACGGCCTGGCGATCACCTTGCAGCACTACACCACCCGCGCGGGCCAGGAGCGTATGCTGGAGATCCTGCAGTTCAAGCTGGATATCCTCTGGAGCATGCTCGACGCCATGAGCATGGCCTACGAGCTGAACCGCCCGCCCTATCACACCGTCACCCAGCAACGGGTCTGGCACAAGGGGATTGCCCTATGAGTTTCGACCGCAAGCAAGTGCCGAACTGGCGCCCCGGCTACCGCTTCCAGTACGAACCGGCACAGAAAGGCCATGTGCTGCTGTACCCCGAGGGCATGATCAAGCTCAACGACAGCGCCGGCCTGATCGGCGGGCTGATCGACGGCAAGCGTGACGTGGCGGCGATCATTGCCGACCTCGAACAACAATTCCCTGGTGTGCCCGAAGTCGCCGACGACATCGAGCAATTCATGGAGGTGGCCCGTGCCGAACACTGGATCACCCTCGCCTGAGGTGCCGGTCGGCCTGCCGCTTTGGCTGCTGGCCGAGCTGACCTACCGCTGCCCGCTGCAGTGCCCGTACTGCTCCAACCCACTGGACTTCGCCGCCCAGGGCCAGGAGCTGAGCACCGAGCAGTGGTTCAAGGTAATGGCCGAGGCCCGCGAGATGGGCGCTGCGCAGATAGGCTTCTCCGGTGGCGAACCGCTGGTGCGCCAGGACCTCGCCGAGCTGATCGGCGAGGCCCGTCGGCTGGGCTACTACACCAACCTGATCACCTCCGGCATCGGCCTGACCGAAGCGCGCATCGCCGCCTTCAAGCAGGCCGGGCTGGACCATATCCAGATCAGCTTCCAGGCCAGTGACGAGCAGGTCAACAACCTGCTGGCCGGCTCGAAGAAGGCCTTTGCGCAGAAGCTGGAGATGGCCCGGGCGGTGAAGGCCCACGGCTATCCGATGGTGCTCAACTTCGTCACCCACCGGCACAACATCGACAAGATCGACCGCATCATCGAGCTGTGCATTGCACTTGAAGCCGACTTCGTCGAGCTTGCCACCTGCCAGTTCTACGGCTGGGCGCACCTCAACCGCCTGGGCCTGCTGCCGACCCGCGCGCAGCTCGAACGTGCCGAACGCATCACCAACGAGTACCGGGAAAAGCTCAAGGCCGCAGGCAGCCCGTGCAAGCTGATCTTCGTCACCCCGGACTACTACGAGGAACGCCCCAAGGCCTGCATGAACGGCTGGGGCAGCCTGTTCCTGACCATCACCCCCGACGGCACTGCCCTGCCTTGCCACGGCGCCCGGCAATTGCCGGTGCAGTTCCCTAACGTGCGTGACCATGACCTGCAACACATCTGGTATGACTCGTTCGGCTTCAACCGCTTCCGCGGTTACGACTGGATGCCCGAGCCGTGCCGTTCGTGCGACGAAAAGGAAAAGGACTTCGGCGGCTGCCGTTGCCAAGCCTTCATGCTGACCGGTGATGCCAGCAAGGCTGACCCGGTGTGCGCCAAGTCGGCCGACCACGGCATCATCCTCAAGGCCCGCGAGGAAGCGGAGACCGCCCAACTCGCCATCGAAGAGATGACCTTCCGCAATGAGCGTAACTCCCGTGTCATCGTCCGCGGCTGAATTCAGCGCCGCCCAGGCCGTTGCCGCCGGCACCGACTTTGCCGAACTCAAGGTCAGTGCCGAGGGGCTGTACTGGAACGAATTCCGCCCGGCCGATGGTGCCTGCCGCATCTGGCAGTGGCGTGACCAGCAGGCGAGCTGCCTCACGCCCGATGGTTTCAGCGCGCGCAGCCGGGTCTACGAATACGGTGGTGGTAGCTTCTGCCTGGGCGGTGATGGGTTGCTGTTCGTCAATGAAAAGGATCAGCAGGTCTATACCCAGCGACTCGAAGGCAGTGCACCACGCGCCCTGACCGACCAGCCCGATTGCCGCTATGGGGATGTGCAGTGGCACGACGGCAAGGTGCTGGCAGTCGAAGAGCGCCATAGCGAAAGTGTCGAACATCGCCTGGTGGCACTGGACGGTTCCACACGCGAGGTGCTCGCCGAGGGCGCCGACTTCTATTCCTCGCCAACGATCAGCGCCGATGGCCAACGCCTGGCCTGGATCGAATGGGACCGTCCGGCGCAGCCTTGGACTGTTACCCGGCTGATGTGCCGAGAACGCAGTCTCAGCGGCAACTGGGGAGCGGTACGCTGCATGGCGGCTGATGACGAATCACTGCAACAGCCCCGCTTCGATGCTCAAGGCCGGTTGTATTGCCTGTCCGATCGCAATGGCTTCTGGCAACCGTGGGGCGAAATCGACGGCCGCTGGCAAGCCCTCCCAGCAGAGCCAGCAGACCACGCCGCTGCACCCTGGCAACTGGGCACCAACACCTGGCTGCCCATGGGGCCGCAGAGCTACCTGGCCAGCTGGTTTGAAGGTGGCTTCGGGCAACTGGGCCTGCGCTCCGACGATGGACGGGTGGAGCGATTCGCCAGCGCCTATACGCGCTTCCGCAGCCTGGCCATGGATACCGAATACCTCTATGCCGTCGCGGCCTCACCGATCAGCCCGCCAGCAGTTATTGCCATTGCCCGCGCCAACCATGAGGTCAGCGTGCTGGCCGGTGGCGCAGAAGTGCTACCTGCAGCGCACATCAGCCTGCCGCAGTCGATCCATTACAAGAGCGGCGACGCGTTTGCCCATGGCTTTTTCTATCCAGCAACCGCCACCAGGGGCCCTGCACCTTTGCTGGTATTTATTCACGGCGGCCCGACTTCGGCCTGCTATCCGGTGCTCGACCCGCGCATCCAGTACTGGACCCGACGCGGTTTCGCCGTGGCCGACCTGAACTACCGAGGCAGCACCGGCTATGGCCGGGCATATCGCCAGGCGCTGCACCTGCGTTGGGGCGAAAGCGATGTGCAGGATGCCTGTGCCGCCGTCGAGTATCTGGCTGGGCAAGGGCTGATCGACCCCGGCAAAGCCTTCATTCGCGGCGGCAGTGCCGGTGGCTACACCACGCTGTGTGCCCTGGCTTTCCACGAAGTGTTCCGTGCGGGTGCCAGCCTTTACGGGGTCAGTGATCCGATTGCCCTTGGCCAGGCCACGCACAAGTTCGAAGGTGATTACCTGGACTGGCTGATAGGTGACCCGCAGAAGGATGCCGAACGTTATCGACAGCGCACGCCGCTGCTGCATGCCTCGCAAATCAAGGTGCCGGTGATCTTCTTCCAGGGTGAACTGGATGCAGTGGTGGTGCCGGGGCAGACGCGCTCGATGCTGGCCGCGTTGCAAGCCAATGGCATCGTGGCCGAAGGGCATTTCTATGCAGAGGAACGGCACGGGTTCCGCAAGGCCGAGAACCTGGCGCACGCGCTGGAGGAAGAGTGGAAGTTCTATTGTAGGGTGTTGGAGGGCTGACAGCCTGGGGCCGCTGTGCGGCCCCGGCATCCTCAGCGTTTGGCGATAATGTAGACCGCATGCACGATCCCGGGAATGTAACCCAGCAGGGTCAAAAGAATATTCAGCCAGAACGCCCCGCCAAACCCCACCTGCAGAAACACGCCAAGTGGCGGCAGGATGATGGCGATGATGATGCGAATGAAGTCCATGCGGGTCTCTCCTGAAGGGGTTACAAGGAAGACCCGTTGCGCTTGCTGGAGGTTCCACAGGCAAAAAAAAACGCCCCGGGCCAAATGAAACAGGCACGGGGCGATGCGCAGAAACGCCAGACGGTTCGTAGAATTCTTGATCAGGCCGGCATTTCGCGGCGGGCCTGTTGTTGCGTATGCAAGCGGGCAAAGGCCCGGGCCAGGCGAAGGAGCATTTCGTCGATGTTGCCCTTGCTCACGGTCAGCGCCGGCGAGAAGCGCACGACATCAGCCTGCGGCGCGTTCAGCAGCAAACCTTCGTGCAAGGCAGCCTCGACCAGTTCCTTGGCCAGGTTTTCCTGCAACTGCAACGCCCACAACAGCCCCTGGCCACGCACTTCGCCCTGGCCATAGCGGCCGGCCAGACGGCTCAGGCCATCACGCAGATGACGACCACTGTCCTGCACTTGCCCGAAGAAGCCGGGCTCCAACAGGGTTTCCAGCACGGCCAGACCCGCGGCGCTCATCAGGGCATTGCCGTGATGGCTGCCCTCCAACTCGCCCGGCTCGGCGCAGCAGGCTGTCCCGCGAGCGAGCAAAGCCGCCAGGGGCACACCGCCACCCAGGCCCTTGCCCAGCGTGATGATGTCGGCACGTACACCGTAGGTCTCTTCCGCCAGCAATGCCCCACAGCGGCCAATACCCGTCTGCACTTCATCGAGAATCAGCAGGATGCCCAGTTCCCGGCAGAGCTTTTCCACGCCTTGCAGGTACTCACGTGTCGCCGGGATCACCCCCGCCTCACCCTGAATCGGCTCGAGCATGATCGCCACGGTGCGCGAATCGACCTCGGCATGCAGCGCCGCCAGGTCATTGAACGGCACCTTGCTGAACCCCGGCAGGCCCGGCTCGCAACGGTTGCACGGCAGTGGATCGGAGGCCGACAGCGCGCCAAGGCTGCGGCCATGGCAGGCCTGGCTGGCAGTGATGATGTGGTAGGCGCCGTTGCGGTGCAGCTGGCCCCACTTGCGCGCGAGCTTGATCGCCCCTTCACAGGCCTCGGCACCGCTGTTGAGCAAGTAGGCCTGGTCGCTACCCGTGCTCTGGCACAGGCGGTGGACCAGCGCTAGCAGGCCACGGCTGTGGTAGCCCGCACCCGGGTTGATCAGCGCCTGGGCCTGATTGCTCAGCGCCTTGACCAGTGCCGTCGGGCTGTGACCAAGGCTGTTGACCGCGCCGCCCTGGGTGAAGTCCAGGTAGGCATGCCCTTCGTTATCCCACAACCAGGAGCCCTGACCCCGTACGAACACTTGCACTGCACGTTCGGTGCTCGGCATAAGGTGCTCGCGCGACAACTGCGGCGCATCCGCCACGATCACCGGCGCACGCTTGGGCTCGGCAACCGCGGCAGAGGCCGAACGGCGCAGGTTGAACAGGTTCATCGGGGCTCCAACCAATCACGGTAAAGGGCGGCCAGGGGTCCGGTCTTGGCGCCGGCGCTGGATAATTTTGCCTTGCCTATCAAAAGTGTTTTTCAAACGCGGTAACAATGAGCTGATTGTTCGCTGTAACCCGTTGGAATACGGCGATAGACTAGGCTTCGGCGGCGTTCGCGGCCATTTCGTTTTCCCAGCTTTTTCGATAAGTGTTACTTATGGATTTTCGCCAACTGCGTTATTTCGTCGCGGTGTATGAAGAAGGCCACGTTGGCCGCGCCGCCGAACGCCTGTCGCTGTCGCAACCGGCTCTGTCACAACAGATTCGCCAGCTTGAGCACAGCCTCGACCTGAGCCTGTTCGAACGCAGCAACAAGCGCCTGCTGCCGACCCTGGCTGCACACACCCTGTACAACCATGCCCTGCCGCTGCTGGATGGCCTGCAACGTGCCCATGAGGCCATGCGCAACTTCAAGGGCCAGTCCTTGCGAACCCTGGCCATCGGGGTGCTGCAGACCGTGCGGCCAAGCCTGGTGCCACAGCTACTGGAACGCGTGCGCAAGGCCCAGCCGCATCTCGTGGTGCAGATCTATGAACTGTCGGGGCTGGAGATCGAACGGCGGCTGCTCAATGGCAACCTGGACATCGGCATCAGCTACCTGCCACCGCGCCAGCCAGGCCTGCACGGTTCGCTTCTGTACGAAGACGAGCTGCAGGTTGTCATCCCGGATACTCACCCTCTGAAGGACTTCAAGAAAGTCTCCATCAAACAGGCTGCTGAATTGCCGATGCTGATGCTCGGCGAGGAGTTCCAGATCCGCCAGATCTGGAAGGAGCAACTGGCGGCACAAGGCCGCAGGCCGCAGGTGCAAGCCGAGATGAACAATATGGCGGGGATTCTCGACAGCCTGGCGCACACCGCATTGGCGACCATCCTGCCTGGGCGGGCCAAGGATGCCGCCGAGCATGACCAGGGTTTGCTGTGGAAACCGTTGAGTGAGCCGCGCGTGCCGCTCAAGGTCGGCCTGGTGTTCCGTGATGCCCAGCGCCAGCAGGCGTCGGTGGAACTGCTGCGCACGTTGCTGGAGGAAGAGGCTGACGCCCGGCAATTGGGTGCTGCGCCGCTGGATGTGCTCGGCTAAAAAACGCAGACAAAGAAAACCCCGCCGAAGCGGGGTTCTCTAGACTGTTTCCCTGTGACATCCCTATCGCCCCGCCATCCTGGCAGGAAATCCTTCGTTGTCCCTGTTCTGTCCTTTGCGCTTCCTGCGCAACGTCCATGTAGAAAGATTAACTGTGGATCCAATCTGGCGCCAGTGGCGAAAAGTCACCACGTCATGTAGGAAAAGGCTTACAACAAGTAATCTTTCGCAAACACTTCAAAACTGTTCGGCATCCAGCAGGTACAGCGACTCACTGCCCGCCTTCACCGAAGCCACCAACGAATTCACCCGTGGCAGCAAGCGCGCGAAGTAGAACCGCGCCGTGCCCAGTTTGGCCGCATAGAACGCCTCGTCGCCTTCACCGGCCTTGGCCGCCCGCGCCATCAGTGCCCACATGTAGGCATAGGCTACATAGCCGAAGGCCTGCAGGTACTCGACCGACGCGGCACCGATCTCGTTCGGATTGCCCTTGGCCTGCTCCAGTACCCACTCGGTCAGCCCGTCGAGCTGATCCAGGTAGGCGCCCAGTGGCTTGGTAAATTCGCCCAGCTGGCCATCAGCGCTGGCGATGAACTGGCGAATCTCGTCAGAGAAGAGCTTGTAGTACGCACCACCGCTGGCCACCACCTTGCGCCCCATGAGGTCCAGCGCCTGGATACCGTTGGTGCCTTCGTAGATCTGGGTGATACGCACATCGCGCACCAGTTGCTCCTGGCCCCACTCGCGAATGTAGCCGTGGCCACCGAATACCTGCTGGCCATGCACCGTGCACTCCAGGCCAAGGTCGGTGAGGAAGGCCTTGGCCACCGGAGTCAGCAGCGCCACCAGCTCTTCGCTGCGTTTGCGCGTGACCGGGTCTTCGCTGTACTTGGCGCTGTCGAGCTGCATCGCCACATAGGTGGAGAAGGCACGACCGCCCTCGATCAGCGCCTTCATGGTTAGCAGCATGCGCCGCACATCCGGGTGGACAATGATCGGGTCGGCGGCCTTGTCCTTGGCCTGCGGCCCGGTCGGGGCGCGGCTCTGCAGGCGATCACGGGCGTACTCCACAGCGTTCTGGTAGGAACGCTCGGCCGACGCCAGGCCCTGGATACCTACGCCCAGGCGTTCGTAGTTCATCATGGTGAACATGGCCGCCAGGCCCTTGTTCGGCTCGCCGATGATGTAGCCGACGGCCTCGTCGAAGTTCATCACGCAGGTCGCCGAAGCCTGGATGCCCATTTTGTGCTCGATCGAGCCGCAGGTGGCCGGGTTGCGTGCGCCGAGGCTACCGTCTTGGTTGACCAGGAACTTCGGCACCAGGAACAGCGAGATGCCTTTGGGCCCTGCCGGTGCGTCCGGCAGTTTGGCCAGCACCAGGTGAATGATGTTCTCGGTCAGGTCATGCTCGCCGCCGGTAATGAAGATCTTGGTACCGCTGACCTTGTAGCTGCCATCGGCCTGGGGCTCGGCCTTGGTGCGAATGATGCCCAGGTCGGTGCCGGCATGCGGTTCGGTCAGGCACATGGAGCCGGCCCAGACGCCGGCGTACATGTTCGGCAGGTACTTTTCCTTCAACGCCTCACTGGCGTGGGCGTTGATCGACAGGCAAGCACCAGCGGTCAGCATCGGGTACAGGCCGAAGGCCAGGCTCGAGGCGTTGACCATTTCCTCGACCTGCGCCGAGATCGCCTTGGGCATGCCCATGCCACCGAATTGCGGGTCACCGCCCACGCCCACCCAACCGCCTTCGGCGTAGGTGCTGTAGGCCTCGATGAAGCCGGCAGGCGTACGCACGGCGCCGTTGTCCCAGTGGCAGCCTTCTTCGTCGGCGGCGCGGCTGAGGGGGGCAATGGTCTTGCTGGTGACCTTGCCGGCTTCTTCCAGCACAGCCATGGCAGTGTCCGCGTCGACCGCCTCGGCCAGTTCGGGCAATTGCGCCCACAACTCGGCCACATTGAAGACTTCATTCAGTACGAAGCGCATGTCGCGCAGGGGCGCTTTATAGTCAGCCATGACAACCTCTCGCTGGTCGGGTCGGGGCGGCTCGTGAAAAAAGCAACCCGGGGTTGAATCCAGTGTAACCGAACAACTTTTGCGAGACATAGGGTCATCACGCGACCATATAGTCTGTTTTGGTCACGCCATCCGCACTGCCCCGCGCTGGGATTGTTGACCATAAACCATTACACAGTTGCGCCCTGCACCCTTGGCGCTGTACAGCGCCTGGTCGGCGGACTTGAGCACTTCTTCCGGGTTGCGATGATCGACCAACCGCTCGGCGACGCCGATGCTGATGGTTACCGAGACCGTACCGCCGGCGCTGCCGCTGCGACGCTGACGCCCGGCGGAATCGTCCTGCGGGCGGCTGTTTTGATCACGCAGGTGCATGGTGTAGTTGGCGATCATCTCGCGTACCGCTTCCACGTGCGGTACGCACTCTTCGGCGGTCTTGCCGGCAAACACCAGGGCGAACTCCTCGCCACCGTAACGATAGGCGCGGCCACCGCCAGTGACCTTGGACAACCGGCTGGCGACCAGCCGCAGCACCTGGTCACCGACATCATGGCCGTGGGTGTCGTTGAATTTCTTGAAATGGTCGACGTCGGTCATCGCGATCACGTAATTGCGACCCAGGCGTTGCATGCGCTCGTTCAACGCACGGCGCCCAGGTAAACCGGTCAGTTCGTCACGGAAGGCCATCTGGTAGGCCTCGTGCGATACCGCGGCGGCAATCATCAGCATTACCTGGCTGCACATGATGTTCAGGGTAAAAGGCAGGATGAACGTCTTGGGCAGCATCCAGAAGATACCGACCAGGCCGATCAGCTGCGCCGCATGCAAGGGCCGGGGCTTGCGCAGGTATTGCACGACCAGCAGCACGAACACCACGAAGAACACTGGGTACACCATCTGGATCAGACTCATCCACTGGCCATGCAGCGACGGCCAGCGGATCTCCGCCAGCCAGGCTAGCAGCGCCTGCGGGAAGCTCTGTTCCAGGGCCACAGCCACGCTGCCGACGGCGAACAGCACGGCGAAGCGGGCCAGCAGGTCCTGGGCCAGGTGAGTACGTTCCTGCCAGGCGCCAAACAGGCCGTACAAGGCAGGTAGCAACAGGCACACCAGGTGGAAGATCACCGCCGCGTCCTCGCGCACGCGGCCGTTGTCACGGTAGTAATCGGTCTGGGTGTCGAGCAGGAAATAAGCGATGTAAACCGTGACCATCAGGAACAGCTCACGCTGGCGTCGATACACGGCGCAGTAGGCACCGCCCAGCAGCAAGACCAGGGTGGGAAGGACGTTGAACAGGGATGTGAAGAAGACACTGAGGTCTCTTACATAGGCCGCCGCAAGCCCAGCCAGCAGCAAAAACAGCGAAGGCAGGAAATGGCTCGCGCGAACAGCGTTTAGACGAAACAAGGGCAATCTCCGACCCGGCAGATCAATAATAGCATTGTGCCTCTACTTCATCGGCAGCACACGTGAATAGATGAGTACACCGGTGGGTTAACGGCAGCGGGCGTGGCGGGCTTGAGCTTTTCTTGTATCAAAAAGCCACCGCGATCCCTGCAGGAGCGGCCTTGTGTCGCGAAAGGGCTGCAAAGCAGCCCCCGGATTTCAGCATTCAGGCTGATAATGCCGGGGCTGCTGCGCAGCCTTCGCGACACAAGGCCGCTCCTACAGGGGACCGTGTTACAGGTCGTTGTTGAATGGCTGCAGTGGCCCCTGCGCAGTCGAGCGACCTGATGCACCCACCGCATTGAGCTGGAATTCCGCATCCAGTGCTTGCCGCGAGGTACTGCCCGGTTTTTGCGTAACCGCGTTTTCATCGCCCTTCTCACCCTGTGGCAGCACCAGTGAAGGGTGATCGAACGGTGCCCGCTCCCAGGCGACGCGCGGGTCGGTCAAGCCCACCTCCATGAACTTGACCAGTGCCTCCACTTCATCGGGGGTCAGGTTCAGCGCGGTCATGTCCGGATCAAGGTTGGAGCCATTGTGTTGATTGACTGCCGGGTGCTCGAAGCCGCTGGTGTTGCTGGCGTCCTCGCCACGCCGGTCACCGCCGCGGTTGTAGAACTCCATCACCTGCTGCAGCGTTGCCCGGCTGCCGTTGTGGAAGTACGGCCCGGTCAAGGCGATGTTGCGCAGGGTCGGGGTCTTGAAGGCGCCATCGACCGAGTCGCGGAAACCGACATTGGGCTTGAGGGTCGGGTCGCAGGGGACCGCTGCGCTCAGCGGCGCCTCGAAGGTGCACACATCGACTTCCAGTGGGTCAGGAATATTCCCGCCCTGCAGCTGAGTGTTGTACTGACGGGTGAAGGACAGAGGATTGCCCCAGGCATCCGAGCCGCCCAGCGCCAGGTCTTCGGAAGTCGGGCGCACACCGGTGTTGTAGAACCCGTTGTCGTAGAGCGTGGTCAGGCCGTCGGCCATGACCATGCGCTCGATGCGCTCATGAGGCTGGAACAGCAGCCGGCTGCCCGCGTTGGTCAACTCGGCACCCCCATGGCAGGCGACACACTTGCCCTTGCCCAGGAACAGCTCCATGCCTTGTACCTGCTGAGCGTTCATGGCGGTATGGTCGCCCTGCAGGTAGGCATCCAGTGGCGCCTGGTCGGAGATCAGCGTGGACTCATACATCTGGATCGCCAGCCCGAAGAACAACGGGAAGTTCGCTTCCATCTGGGTGTAGGGCTCACTGCCCAGCAGAACCTGCTGCGTGGCATTCCACAGGCGGGGCTGGAAGGCGTTCTTGATCAGTTCGCGATAGGTCGGCCGACGGGCACTGGAAACCGGCCCGAGTACCGAGTCGGTCGGCGAGATCTTCTGCCCTTTGAGCATCATGGTGTCGAGCATGCGCCGGCCAATGTCGGCGAAGGTGCGCCCGCCACAGGACATTTCCACCGCGCTGCCGGGAGGCCCGACAGCTTGCGAGGCGGCCGAGGCATCCTTGAGGGCCAGCCGCACCTTGACCGCCACGCCACTGGCATCCTTGGTCACGAAGATCCCTGCGTCAGGGTCGCGGTTACCGAACGGCGAGAAGCCGTTGAACACGTTGTTGGCCCGCCCATCCCAGAAGTTGCGCACATTGAATGCCGCATTGATCACCGACGGCGCGTTGCGCCCGGTGGCGCGGCGTACGTTGATGCCGCCCACCTGGAAAACGCCGTCCCCTTGCTGGGTGCACTTGTCGAAGCGCGATTGACGGGGTTTGACGAAGTTGGCATCGAACACACCTTGCGAGCCGATGACGTCATCACTCGAGTAGACGATCGCCGAGTTGCGATCCAGAGGATTGGCCAGCACGTGGGTCGGGAAGTCGCCTTTTTTCAACGTGTAGTTCGGGCCGCCCTTGCCACCGGAGCGCATGGCGTAGCTCGGCATGTCGCCGGGAATATCAGCGGCCGTGAACGGCTTGTTGAAGATCGACGCGACGTTGGCATTGGTGTTGGCCTGGCCGGGGTTGATCTGATTGGTGACCCGGTGATCGACACCCGCGTGGTAGTGGCAGGAAGCGCAGGCGGTGGCGCCATCGCTGCCGATCGCCATGTCCCAGAACAGGGCCTTGCCCAACAGCACCACCGCCCCGCGGTTGATCACATAGTCGGACATCAGGTCGACCTTGCGGCCACCTTCGGTGCCCGAGGGGTCTGGCGGCGTCATGCCACGCAGTGACTGCAGGCTGGGCACATCCGGCACCACTGGAGCGGTCCCGGCCGGGTCTGCAGCCCGAGCGCTGATCAAAGGAAGGCCGGCGGCGAGCGTCATCGCTATCGCACAGGCCATACGGGGGATTCGCAAGTTAATCAGATAGTCGACCATGATGGACTTCCCGACGGCTCAGGTTTTTTCAGGCTGATCGTTCACGCAACTAAGTGCGCTTAATGCCACCATAGCTGTAACAAAGTATTTCGGTACGAAACATTCAGTGATTTTTTATACCGGTTTATTTAGGCGCTCATACCAATAAATACTGATCACCCAACATACTCAGTTCCGGTGTAGATTCGCCCCCAATAGTGGGTGGCATTCCCCATAATTTCATCACGAAGTGTTCACAGGCGCCACGAAAGCCCAGCCCACAGGAGCCATCCGTTTAGATAGAACCTGGCAACGTATTTGCTACTTCATACTGAAAGGCTGAGCAATAGTTGGAGAAGTGCGGAAAAAGACCAAACTGAAACTAGGAAAACATGCAAGCCGCACGCGCACAAAAGTTGCGCTGCGCCAGCTATGCTTATTTAAAAATCGAAGCAAAGAGACGAACTAAAACAGGCGCAGATAGAAATTAAAGCCCAAAAAAAAGCCGCTCACTAGGAGCGGCGTTTTCTTCAGTACCTCACCCGGGCTTAGTAACCCAGCGAGAAGTCTTCTTCTTTCATGTCCATCAGGTTGTTGGCGCCCGACAGCATGGTGGCCACGTGAGCACGGGTGCGCGGCAGGATGCGCTGGAAGTAGAAGCGCGCGGTCTGCAGCTTGGCGGTGTAGAAGCCTTCTTCGCTGGTGCCGGCTGCCAGCTTTTCAGCCGCCAGGCGGGCGATGTCAGCCCAGAAGTAGGCCAGGCACGCATAACCGGAATACATCAGGTAATCCACCGACGCGGCACCGACTTCCTCGCGGTCCTTCATCGCGGCCATGCCCACTTTCATGGTCAGCTCGCCCCACTCCTTGTTCAGCTCAGCCAATGGCTCGACGAACTCCTTGACCGCGTCATTGCCTTCCTGCGCCTGGCAGAATTTGTGCACGATCTTGGTGAAACCCTTGAGCGCTTCGCCCTGGGTCATCAGCACCTTGCGGCCCAGCAGGTCGAGGGCCTGGATGCCGGTGGTGCCTTCGTACAGCATGGAGATGCGGCTGTCGCGCACGTTCTGCTCCATGCCCCACTCGGCGATGAAGCCGTGACCGCCGTAGATCTGCACGCCATGGTTGGCAGCTTCGAAGCCGACCTCGGTCATGAATGCCTTGGCAATCGGGGTCAGGAACGCCAGCAGGGCGTCGGCCTTCTTGCGCTCTTCCTCGTCCTGGCTGTACTTGACGATGTCCACCTGCTTGGCGGTGAAGTACACCATCGCACGGTTACCTTCAGCGAAGGCCTTCATGGTCAGCAGCATGCGACGCACATCCGGGTGGACGATGATCGGGTCAGCGGCTTTGTCCGGTGCTTTCGGGCCGGTCAGGGAGCGCATCTGCAGGCGCTCGCGGGCGTATTTCAGGCCGCCCTGGAATGCCACTTCGGCGTGGGCCAGGCCCTGCAGCGCAGTACCCAGACGTGCGGTGTTCATGAAGGTGAACATGCAGTTCAGGCCTTTGTTGGCCGGGCCGATCAGGTAGCCGGTGGCAGCGTCGAAGTTCATCACGCAGGTGGCGTTGCCGTGAATACCCATTTTGTGCTCGATCGAGCCACAGCTCACGCCATTGCGCTCACCCACGCCGCCTTCGGCGTTGGGCAGGAACTTCGGCACGATGAACAGCGAGATACCTTTGGTGCCCGCTGGAGCATCCGGCAGACGCGCCAGCACGATGTGGACGATGTTGTCGGCCATGTCGTGCTCGCCGGCCGAGATGAAGATCTTGGTGCCGGAGACTTTGTAGCTGCCGTCGGCCTGTGGTTCGGCCTTGGTGCGCAGCATGCCCAGGTCGGTACCGCAGTGTGGCTCGGTCAGGCACATGGTGCCGGTCCACTCGCCGGATACCAGCTTGGTCAGGTAGGTGTGCTGTTGCTCGGCGGTGCCGTGGGCGGAGATGGTGTTCATCGCGCCGTGGGACAGGCCTGGGTACATGCCCCACGACCAGTTCGAACCACCGACCATTTCGCTCAGGGCCAGGCCCAGCGACTCTGGCAGGCCCTGGCCGCCGTGCTCGACGTCGTGCGCCAGGCTCGGCCAGCCACCTTCCACGAACTGCTCATAGGCAGCCTTGAAACCGGTCGGGGTCTTCACGCCCGACTCGCTCCAGGTGCAGCCTTCCTGGTCACCGACACGGTTCAGCGGCGACAGCACCTGCTCACAGAACTTCGCGCCTTCTTCCAGGATCGCGTCGACCATGTCCGGTGTGGCGTCCTGGCAACCCGGCAGGCTCTGATAGTGCGCCTCGTAGCCGAGCAGCTCGTCGCGGACGAAACGAATATCACGCAAGGGGGCTTTGTAATCAGGCATTGCGATGAACCTCTGTGATGAGTTCGGTAGGGGACCGCTGATACCGACCAGCTCTTGTCGGCTTTCGGTCAAACAGTTGTTTGAAACTTACGTTTAGGACCGCCCGATGTCAAGGAGGGACTATAGTGCCATTTACGCCGCGAAAGATGGCGTTTATGCCAACCACAGAAAAAACAATGCCCCTGTGGGAGCGGGCTTGCCCGCGAAAGGAGCAGGAAGGACAACAGAGTTGCCGGAGAGGACGCATTCGCGGGCAAGCCCGCCCCCACAGGGGCTGTGTATAACTCGAAGAAAGTGGCCGATCAGGCGTAGGTATCGATGAACCGCCCGAGCATTTCGTCGGAAGCCTTTGCCACCTTTGCACCGAGTTCGACCTCGGTCTTGCCCAGGTTCAATTGTACCGTGCTGGTTGCCAGGTCCATCTGCTGGCTGCGGTCGACCCCGCGCAGTCGCTCGGCCTGGAAGTCGCTGGACTGGCTGGTGGCGGCGCGCTCGACCGAGGAATTGGCGATCTGGCCAGCGGCCTGATCGACGCGATTCTGGCCGTTGTAGATGGCGTTGAGGCCGGCGTAGTACGCGGTGCTGCCGGTGATTTCCATGTCAGAACTCCAATGACGCTGGATATGAACAGGGCTAATTAAAGCAGGCCAGGCGCGAAAAGGCCCGTTTAAATCCCTAATGGCCCAGTGCTACTTGATAGGCCATGGGCATACCTGCCAACCCTCAATCCAGCAAGTCGAGTTGCAGGTGCTCCGCCACGGCATCCGCCGTGGCCTGCTTGAGCTTCGGCACCCGCCCCAGGCACGGCGCTGGCAAACGCTCCGCCAAGCTGGCCAGGTTTTCCTCCAGCCGCGAAGTCCGTGGGTCGATGATGTTCGCCACCCAACCTGCCAGCTGCAGCCCGTCACGGGCAATGGCTTCGGCGCTGAGCAGCGCATGGTTGATGCAGCCCAGGCGCACCCCGACCACCAGAATCACCGGCAGCTTGAGCGCGATCGCCAGGTCCGACAGGTTGGCGCGGTCGGACAATGGCACCCGCCAGCCGCCTGCACCTTCGACCAGGGTGAAGTCTGCCCCCTGGTCCAGCACGTGGCGCATCGCCTTTGCCAGTACGGGTACTTCCAGCGCTACACCCGCCTCCCGGGCCGCCACATGGGGCGCAATGGCTGGTTCGAAGGCAAACGGGTTGACCTCCTTGTAGGTGAGCTTGAGCGAGCTTTCGTCGATCAGCGCCTGGGCATCACTGTTGCGCAGACCCTTGGGCGTCATCGTGCAACCCGAAGCCACCGGCTTCGCGCCCAAGGTACTCAGCCCCTGCAACCGTGCCGCATGCAGCAGCCCCGCCGCGATGGTGGTCTTGCCGACATCGGTGTCGGTCCCGGCTATGAAATAGGCCTGGCTCATGTCGCTCCTCTCATGCCTGTGGCTTGCGCATCACACCATAGACCACCTGATAGGTGGCCGGCAGCCCTTGGGGCTGGCGAAACGCTTCATAGGCCTGCAAAAGGCCCTGCATGCGCGCACGACCGGTCAGGCCAGAAGGCCGCCCAGGGTTGAGATTGTGAGCACCGAGCGCCTTGAGTTCATGAGTCAGGCTGCGCACATCGGGATAGTGCAGCACATGGGCCTGACACTGCAGGCTGACCTGTGCGAGGCCACTGGCTGCACACAGGCGCTGATAGTCTTCAAACCTGCGGAAACGATTGACATGCACCATGCCATCCACCGCCTGCCAGCTCGCGCGCAACTCCTCGAGCGTGCCGACACACAGGCTGCTGAAGGCCAGAACCCCACCCGGACGCAATACGCGTCGGGCTTCGTCCAGCACGCTGGCGAACTGGCCGCACCACTGCACCGCAAGGCTGGTAAACACCAGGTCGACACAGGCATCACGCAGCGGCAGGCGCTCGGCATCGCCGGCTACGTAATACCGTGCCCCAGCCGGTTCGCCACGTGCGTGGCAGAGCATGCCTTCGGCGATATCCACGGCAACTCCGGTTGCCTGGGTAAAACGTTCGCCCAGCACCCGGCTGAAATGCCCCGTGCCACTGCCAAGGTCCAGCCAGCGCGTCGGCGCCATGTCGTCCGGCAACTGGTCCAGCAGGCTCACGCCCACCGCACGTTGCAGGGCCGCAACGCTGTCGTAGCTGGCTGCCGCACGGGAGAACGAGGCGGCCACCTGGCGCTTGTCCGGCAGCGCGCCGGGCAGGGTTGGACGGGAAAGGTCAGTCATCGCCACTCTCATGCAGGAAACTCTTGATGCCCGCCGCCAGCTCCTGTGGATATTCCAGCAGGAAGGCGTGCGAACTGTCTTCGACCAGGCCAACTTCCACGTCGGGCAGCAGCTCGCTCAGCGCTTTAGCCGCCTCGGCCGGCACCAGCGCATCGCTGCCCGCGAACAGATGCAACTGCGGGCCGCCATAGGCCTGAAGGGCCTCACGGGTATCGAGCCTGGCCAGCACTTCAAGGCCGGTGGCCAGGTACAGCGGGTCGGTGTCCGGCACGCCGACACCCAGTTGGCGCAGCAGCGTGCGAGGTTGCAGGGCACCATCGCTGCACAGGGTGCGGAAGCGCTTGAGGGTCACTGAGGTGTGGCTGCGGCAACCATCGAGAAACGTGCCAAACGTGTCCTCGGCCATGCCATGTGGCCAATCGGCGCGGGCCACGAAACTGGGGTTGCTGCCCAACGTCAGCAGGCCGCAGCAGTGGTCGCCACGCTTGCGCGCCAGTTCGCTGGCGAGCATGCCGCCGAGCGACCAGCCACCCAGCCAGGTATCGCTGGGCAACTTGCGGTCAAGGTAGTCCACCCACGCCTGCACATCGGCATCGGCCAGTTCCGGCAGGGGCATCAGTTCGACCTGCAGGCGTGCATCCTGGGCCCGCAGGCTGGCGGCGAGCGGCTCGAGGGCGGCAGTGCCCAGCCCCCAGCCGGGAAGAAGGATCAAACGGTTACGCATCGGCGGCCTCCAGCTGTGGATAACACTCGGCCAATGCATTCAACAATAGCTGTACCTGCGCCTCGCTGTGCGCCGCGCTCAGGGTGACCCGCAGGCGAGCACTGCCGGCAGGCACGGTTGGTGGGCGAATGGCGGTCACCAGCAGGCCGCGGTCACGCAGCATGCGCGACAGCTTGAGGGCCTGGGCACTGTCGCCGATCAGGATCGGCTGGATCGGTGTCGGGCTGTCCATCAGCTGCAGGCCAATTTGCGAGGCGCCCTCGCGGAACTGGCGGATCAGCGCGGCCAGGTGCTCGCGGCGCCAGGTTTCGCGGCGCAGCAGCTCCAGGCTCTTGAGCGTGGCGCAGGCCAGCGCTGGCGGCTGGCTGGTGGTGTAGATGTAAGGCCGGGCGAACTGCACCAGGGCTTCGATCAGCTCCTCGCTACCGGCGACGAAAGCGCCGGCAGTGCCACAGGCCTTGCCCAAGGTGCCGATCAGCACCGGCACGTCGTCGATGCCCAGGCCGAAGTGCTCGACGATGCCGCCACCCTGAGCCCCCAAGGTGCCCAGGCCATGGGCATCGTCGACCATCAGCCAGGCACCGCGAGCGCGGGCCACAGCGGCCAAGGCCGGCAGGTCGGCAAGGTCACCGTCCATGCTGAACACGCCATCGGTCACCACCAGGGTGTTACCGGTGGCCTTGCTCAGGCGGCTGGCCAGACTGGCAGCGTCGTTGTGCAGGTAGCGGCTGAAGCGGGCACCACTGAGCAGCCCGCCATCGAGCAGCGACGCGTGATTGAGGCGGTCCTGCAGCACGGTGTCGCCCTGCCCCACCAGCGCGGTAATGGCACCAAGGTTGGCCATGTAGCCTGTGGAGAACAGCAACGCGCGCGGGCGGCCGGTCAGTTCGGCCAGCGCCTCTTCGACGGCATGATGTGGCGAGCTGTGGCCGATCACCAGATGTGACGCTCCACCACCGACACCCCAGCGCTCGGCGCCAGTCTGCCAGGCAGCGATCACTTCAGGGTGGTTGGCAAGCCCCAGGTAGTCATTGCTGCAGAAAGCCAGCAGGCGCTGGCCATCGACCACGACTTCCGGCCCCTGCGGGCTCTCCAGCAATGGCCGCTGCCGATACAGGTCTGCGGCGCGCCGTTCGGCCAGGCGCGCCGCCAGATCGAAGGCCATCTCAGGCCGACGCGGCGTCGTAGAACAGCTCGCTGCTGCGTTGCTCGACCAGGGCCTGCTCGATGGCCGCCTGGTGCACTTCGTCGGCATGCTCTTCGCGGGCTTCAGGCTGGATGCCCAGGCGGGCGAACAGCTGCATGTCCTTGTCGGCCTGCGGGTTGGCGGTGGTCAGCAGTTTCTCGCCGTAGAAGATCGAGTTGGCGCCAGCCATGAACGCCAGGGCCTGCATCTGCTCGTTCATCTGCTCGCGGCCGGCGGACAGTCGAACATGTGACTTGGGCATGAGAATACGGGCGACGGCCAACATGCGGATGAAGTCGAACGGATCGACGTCCTCTTCCTCGGCCAGCGGGGTGCCGGCGACCTTGACCAGCATGTTGATCGGCACCGATTCCGGGTGCTCGGGCAGGTTGGCCAGCTGGATCAGCAGGCCAGCGCGGTCGTCCAGCGACTCGCCCATGCCCAGAATGCCGCCAGAGCAGATCTTCATCCCGGCATCACGCACGTAGGCCAGGGTCTGCAGGCGCTCGCTGTAGGTACGGGTAGTGATGATGCTGCCGTAGAACTCAGGCGAGGTGTCGAGGTTGTGGTTGTAGTAGTCCAGACCAGCCTGGGCCAGCGCTGCGGTCTGCTCCTGGTCGAGCTTGCCGAGAGTCATGCAGGTTTCCAGGCCCATGGCCTTCACGCCTTTGACCATCTCCAGCACGTAGGGCATGTCCTTGGCCGACGGGTGCTTCCAAGCCGCACCCATGCAGAAGCGGGTGGAGCCGATGGCCTTGGCGCGGGCGGCTTCCTCGAGCACCTTCTGCACTTCCATCAGCTTCTGTTTTTCCAGCCCGGTGTTGTAGTGGCCGGACTGCGGACAATATTTGCAATCTTCCGGGCAGGCGCCGGTCTTGATCGACAGCAGCGTCGAAACCTGTACGCGGTTCGGGTCGAAATGCGCTCGGTGCACGGTCTGCGCCTGGAACAGCAGGTCATTGAATGGCTGCTGGAACAGGGCCTTGACCTCAGGCAGGGACCAGTCGTGACGTGTTGTTGCAGTTGTGCTGGCGCTCATCGGCGTTTCCTTGTTTAGGCTGTAGCTGGCGCCGAGGCACAAGTGCCCGCCAGCGCATCACGGTTAGCTCGCATAGTCATGGAAGGCCTATGAACTGTCAACCTTGGTTAAAAACACTGGTTTACAAGTGTATAAATATTAATCACAACTGCCTGCTGTGCGGTGAGTTAGCCGAACAGCGCTACCCGCTGTGTGTCGCCTGCGAGCAGGAACTGCCGTGGCTCGATGAACATTGCCTGCGCTGCGCCCTGCCTTTGCCGATGGCCGGCCTGACCTGTGCCCAGTGCAGCCGCCAACCGCCGGCTTTCGATCAGGTCATCGCGCCTTGGCACTATGGGTTCCCGCTGGACACGCTGATCAGCCGTTTCAAGCACAACGGCCAATGGCCACTGGGCCGGCTGATGGCCGAAATGCTCAGCCTCAATGTGCAGCATCGCTACCTGGATGGCCTGGCTAAGCCAGACCTGCTGTTGCCTGTCCCGCTCGCCCGGCGTCGACTGCGCGAGCGCGGTTTCAACCAGGCCGGCATGCTCGGGCGCTGGCTGTCGAAGGCACTGGCTATCGAGTGGGATGAACGGTTGTTGCTGCGTACGCGTGAAACACCGGCACAACAGCGCCTGGATGCCCGAGCACGCCGAGGCAACCTGCGCCGGGCTTTTGCGCTTGCCGGCGAGGCATCGCTCAAAGGTTGCCACGTTGCCGTGGTCGATGATGTGCTGACCACCGGGGCTACCGCGCAGGCTGTCGCGCAACTGCTGCGTGAGGCCGGCGCACGCAGGGTCGATGTGTATTGCCTGGCACGCACGGCAAAACCGGGGCAAGCTTGACGGCTCAGTTCCCGATAGGCGCCCCCCATGTCCCTGCCCGCACTCCTCACCCAGCACATCGCCCGCCGCCCGCAGCGCATCGCCCTGCTCCAGCACATCGCCGAACAGGGCTCGATCACCCGCGCGGCCAAGGCTGCCGGCATCAGCTACAAAGCTGCCTGGGATGCGATCGATGAACTCAACAACCTGGCCAGCCAGCCCTTGGTCGAGCGCAGTACGGGCGGACGTGGCGGTGGTGGCGCAAGGCTCTCGGCAGAAGGTGAACGGGTGCTACGGCTGTACCAGAAAGTGCAGGCGCTGCAGGCACAGATTCTTGAAGCGGCGGAAGAGTCCAGCGACCTCGACCTGCTGGGCCGCCTGATGCTGCGCACCAGCGCGCGCAATCAGCTGCAAGGGCAGGTCAGCGGGCTGCGCAGGGAAGGCCGGCATGATCGGGTCAGCCTGGCGCTGGGCGGCGGGCTGGAAATCGACGCATTGATTACCCATGACAGCACGGCGCGGCTGGAGCTGACACTGGGGACTACGGTGATGGCACTGCTCAAGGCCGGGTGGGTGCAGTTGCTGGGCGCGGGGGATGAAGCCGAGGCCGGCAGCAATGTGCTGAACGTCACCGTCGAAGAGGTGCTGGCGGATGCACAGGGCGACAGCGAGGTGCGCTTGGCGCTGGGCAACGGGCAGACGTTGTGTGCGTTTGCCGAGGCGTGTTGGCTGGCCGGGCAGGGAGTGGGGGAAGGAAGCAATGTGCGGGTGCAGTTTCATCCGTCCTATGTGTTGCTTGGGGTACCGGTTTAACCCGCGAAAGGGCCGGTGCAGGCAACATCTGGGCTGGCCATGGAATGAGTTACCATGCCAACACGCCGCCCACCCCCGGAGCCCCCATGTCCCACCCCTTCGACACCCTCACCCCCGACCTGGTCCTGGACGCCGTGGAAAGCCTGGGCTTTCTCAGCGATGCCCGGGTCCTGGCGCTGAACAGCTACGAGAACCGCGTCTATCAGGTGGGCATCGAAGACTCGCAACCGTTGATCGCCAAGTTCTACCGCCCGGGCCGCTGGAGCAATGCCGCAATTCTCGAAGAGCACCAGTTCACCGCCGAACTCGCCGACTGCGAAGTGCCTGTGGTCGCTCCGTTGCAACACGACGGCCAGACCCTGTTCGAGCACAAGGGCTTCCGCTTCACCCTGTTCCCGCGCCGAGGTGGCCACGCGCCGGAGCCCGGCAATCTCGACCAGCTCTACCGCCTCGGCCAGTTGCTCGGCCGTCTGCACGCGGTTGCCGCAACCCGCCCGTTCGAACATCGCGAAACATTGGCTGTGGACAACTTCGGCCACGCTTCGCTGCAAACCCTGCTGGAGGGCGATTTTGTCCCGCGTGAGTTGCTGCCTGCATTCGAATCCGTAGCCCGCGAACTGCTCAAACGGGTCGAGGATGTCTACGCACGTACCCCGCATCAGGTGATGCGCCTGCACGGCGACCTGCACCCTGGCAACCTGATGCATCGCGACGACGTCTATCACGTCGTCGACCTGGACGACTGCCGCATGGGCCCGGCCGTGCAGGACCTATGGATGATGCTGGCTGGCAGCCGCGAAGAGCGCCTTGGCCAGTTGGCCGAACTGATCGACGGCTACAACGAGTTCCACGACTTCGACCCACGCGAACTGCCACTGATCGAGCCCCTGCGCGCCCTGCGCCAGCTGCACCACAGCGCCTGGCTGGCACGGCGCTGGGATGATCCGGCGTTCCCGCGCAGCTTCCCCTGGTTTGGCCAACCGCGTTACTGGGGTGACCAAATCCTCGCCCTGCGCGAGCAGACGGCGGCGCTGGACGAACAACCGTTGAAATTGTTCTAGATAGCCGCAAGGGTCTGTCTACAATAGGCGTCGCTGTATTTAGCTACCTAAGCAAGGATTCTGCATGCACGCCGCAAACCCGCGTCGCGGGTACATTCTTGGCCTGTCGGCCTATGTCATCTGGGGTTTGTTCCCCCTGTACTTCAAAGCCATCCAGAGCGTCCCGGCGGTGGAGATCATCGTCCACCGGGTACTTTGGTCCGCGTTGTTCGGCTCCCTGCTGCTGCTGGTGTGGAAACACCCAGGCTGGTGGCGCGAGCTGCGCGACAACCCCCGCCGCCTGGCGATTCTGGCCCTGAGCGGGACACTGATCGCTGCCAACTGGCTGACCTACGTGTGGTCGGTGAACAGCGGTCGCATGCTCGAAGCCAGCCTCGGCTACTACATCAACCCACTGGTCAATGTGCTGCTGGGCATGCTCCTGCTCGGAGAACGCCTGCGCCGCCTGCAATGGCTGGCCGTGAGCATGGCTGCGGTGGGCGTGGCGCAACAGGTGTGGCAGGTGGGTAGCCTGCCGTGGGTGTCGCTGATGCTGGCATTGACCTTCGGTTTCTATGGGTTGATCCGCAAAAAGGCCCCTGTGGCAGCGCTCCCGGGGCTGGTGGTGGAAACCTGGATGCTGGTGCCTCTGGCGCTAGGCTGGTTGCTGCTGAACCCTACTGCGGTCAGTGCCCAGGGTGCGTTCTATACCAGCAGCGAAGCATTGTGGCTGATGGCAGCTGGGCCGGTGACACTGGTGCCGCTGGTCTGCTTCAACGCCGCCGCCCGACACTTGCCTTATACCACCCTGGGCTTCCTGCAATACCTGGCGCCGACACTGGTGCTGCTGCAGGCAGTGTTGCTTTTCGATGAGCATTTGTCTTCGAGCAGCCTGGTGGCCTTCATCTGTATCTGGGCGGGCCTGGCGCTCTACAGCGTCGATGCCTGGCTGAATCTGCGCAAGCGCGCCTGATCAAAAAACGATCAAAACTGCGCAGGCCTCGTCGTTCGTGGCCTGCAGCGACCTCTCCAAAGGTTATCCACACCCTCGTCCCCGTGCTTTGTGCACAAGCGACTGATTTCTGTACGTTTTTTGCTCAAACCTCGGGATCGCTTGCCGTTCCTGGGCTAGCGAGCTGCGCCCCCAGGTTATCCACAGGGCCGTCCCCGTTAAATCGGGATAACCGCAAGGGGCCGCTTCGCAGCCCTTTCGCGACGCAAGGCCGCTCCTACAAGGGAACGCGATCACCTGTAGGAGCGGCCTTGTGTTGCGAAAGGCGCGCGAAGCGGGCCCAGCATTACCAGATCATTCCTCCGGCCGTAACTTCAACTCCACCATCAAGTCATCCGCCAGGCTCTCCAGCTTCTGCTGCAGGTCATCCAGCGACAAGGTCAACGGCAGCGCCAGCAGCGCATCGGCATGGAACAGCGGCTCACTGCTCATCGGTGCCGGCCGCACTTCGGTGGTGAAGCGCTCCAGGTTCACCCCCTGGTCCGCCAGCAGGCGGGTGATATCACGCACGATGCCAGGGCGGTCGTTGCCCACCAGTTCCATGGCAATAGGCTTCCAGGTACATGACGGCTCGATGCCACTCTCGGCGATGAGCACGCGAATATCGTATTGCCCCAGCGCCTGGAGCGACTCTACCAGCTCGTCGTAGTTTTCCGCCGGCACCGCCACCCGCAGGATCCCGGCAAACTGCCCGGCCATCCGCGACATGCGGCTCTCCAGCCAGTTGCCGTTATGATCGGCGATGCACTGGGCAATACGCTCGACCTGGCCAGCCTTGTCCGGGGCAATCACGGTCAATACAAGATGATCCACAGGCCCTTCCTCTGTGTCGGGCCGCCCAAGGCGGCGAAAATACGGGGGATCGACTCAGTATAGGCAAGGCGCGGCAACCTGCCGCAGGGCAATCCGCGCACGCAATCGTGTACTGTTTCAAGATTTATCTGGAACAATCCACTGGTTTTTTGCGAACATACGCTCTCCCAGCGTGACCATACGCGACCAACCGGTCGCACAACGGCGCTTTTAGTCTGATTTTGCCTCGCCTACTGCTTCATGTAGTATCCCGTGGCGCGGACTACAAAACGTCGTTTGGATGTCTGCCAAGGCGCCTGTGAAAATACGCACACTGTCTGCCAGCCTGTCTGGCCGGCTGCACCCAGCCGCCTTCGGGTCTAGTCCGATGGCAAGCACTGGTACGTGTTTAGAGAAGCGCTACAGGCTTAATACAGAAGAGCGAAATAGCTGAGCAGAGGTGAGGCAAGCAATGACTGGATACGTTCAAGTCGGTGGCCTTCAGGTCGCCAAGGCCCTGTACGACTTCGTCAACAACGAAGCGATTCCTGGAACCGGCATCGAAGCCGCGACGTTCTGGGCAGGCGCGGCAGAGATCATTAAAGACCTCGCTCCAAAGAACAAAGCCCTGCTCGCCAAGCGCGACGAGCTGCAAGCCAAGATCGACGCCTGGCACCAGGCACGCAAAGGCCAGGCACACGACGCCGTAGCCTACAAAGCATTCCTCCAGGAAATCGGCTACCTGCTGCCACAAGCCGACGATTTCCAGGCCACCACCCAGAACGTGGACGAAGAAATCGCCCACATGGCCGGCCCACAGCTGGTCGTCCCGGTGATGAACGCCCGTTTCGCCCTGAACGCCGCCAACGCCCGTTGGGGCTCGCTGTACGACGCGCTGTACGGCACCGACGCCATCAGCGATGAGGGCGGCGCCGAGAAAGGCCAGGGTTACAACAAGCTGCGTGGCGACAAGGTCATCGCCTTCGCCCGCGCCTTCCTCGATGAAGCCGCGCCTCTGGCCGCAGGCTCCCACGTCGACTCCACCGGCTACCGCATCGAAGGCGGCAAGCTGGTCGTCGCCCTGAAAGGCGGCAGCAACAGCGGCCTGCGTGATGACGCCCAGCTGATCGGCTTCCATGGCGACGCCAAGGCGCCGACCGCCGTGCTGCTCAAGCACAACGGCCTGCACTTCGAGATTCAGGTCG
This sequence comes from Pseudomonas sp. SMN11, assembly GCF_052041945.1. Classification (NCBI taxonomy): domain Bacteria; kingdom Pseudomonadati; phylum Pseudomonadota; class Gammaproteobacteria; order Pseudomonadales; family Pseudomonadaceae; genus Pseudomonas; species Pseudomonas sp. SMN11. The sequence continues at coordinate 103,882 of NZ_JBKGGW010000011.1, forward strand.
ACGCCAGCACCCCAGTCGGCAGCACCGATGCCGCCGGCGTCAAGGACATCCTGATGGAGTCGGCGCTGACCACCATCATGGACTGCGAAGACTCGGTCGCCGCCGTCGATGCCGATGACAAGGTGATCGTCTACCGCAACTGGCTCGGCCTGATGAAAGGCGACCTGGCCGAAAGCGTGAGCAAGGGTGGCAAGACCTTCACCCGTACCATGAACCCGGACCGCGAATACGCCGCGCCCAATGGCGGCAGCGTAACCCTGCACGGCCGTTCGCTGCTGTTCGTGCGCAACGTCGGTCACCTGATGACCAACCCGGCGATTCTCGATGCCCAGGGCAACGAAATCCCCGAAGGCATCCAGGACGGCCTGTTCACCAACCTGATCGCCCTGCACAACCTCAACGGCAACACCAGCCGCAAGAACACCCGCAGCGGCAGCGTGTACATCGTCAAACCGAAGATGCACGGCCCGGAAGAAGTCGCCTTCGCCGCCGAGATCTTCAGCCGTGTCGAAGACCTGCTGGGCATGAAGCGCAACACCGTCAAGGTCGGCATCATGGACGAGGAGCGCCGTACCACGGTCAACCTGAAGTCCTGCATCAAGGCGGCCGCCGAGCGCGTGGTGTTCATCAACACCGGCTTCCTCGACCGCACCGGTGACGAAATCCACACCTCGATGGAAGCTGGCGCCGTGGTGCGCAAGGGCGCCATGAAGAACGAGAAGTGGATCGGCGCCTACGAGAACAACAACGTCGACGTCGGCCTGGCCACCGGCCTGCAAGGCCGTGCGCAGATCGGCAAGGGCATGTGGGCCATGCCTGACCTGATGGCCGCCATGCTCGAGCAGAAGATCGCTCACCCGCTGGCCGGCGCCAACACCGCCTGGGTACCGTCGCCGACCGCCGCCACCCTGCACGCCCTGCACTACCACAAGGTCGACGTGCAGGCGCGTCAGCGCGAGCTGGCGTCGCGCACCCCGGCTTCGGTCGATGACATCCTGACCATCCCGCTGGCGGCCGACACCAACTGGTCGGCAGAAGAGATCCGCAACGAGCTGGACAACAACGCCCAGGGCATCCTCGGCTATGTCGTGCGCTGGATCGACCAGGGTGTCGGTTGCTCGAAGGTGCCGGACATCAACGATGTCGGCCTGATGGAAGACCGCGCCACCCTGCGCATCTCGGCCCAGCTGCTGGCCAACTGGCTGCGCCATGGCGTGGTCAGCCAGGAGCAGGTGCTGGAAAGCCTCAAGCGCATGGCTGCAGTGGTCGACAAGCAGAACGCCAGTGACGCCCAGTACCGCCCGATGGCGCCGAACTTCGACGACAACGTCGCCTTCCAGGCGGCGATCGAGCTGGTGATCGAAGGTGCCAGGCAGCCGAACGGCTACACCGAGCCAGTGCTGCACCGTCGCCGTCGCGAGTTCAAGGCGCGTAACGGGCTGTAAACCGCACGGGACCGCTTTGCGGTCCTTTCGCGACACAAGGCCGCTCCTACAGGGGATCGCATTCTCCTGTATGAGCGGCCTTGTGTCGCGAAAGGGCTGCGAAGCAGCCCCAGTCCTGCACTACCCGATCTTCAGTTCCTTCTTCACCAGCCCCAGCAGTTTCCCCAGGTCCACCGGCTTCAGCAGAAAATCCACCACCCCCAAATGCATCACGTCCACCGCCTCCTCCACATCGGTGTCGCCCGACACCACGATGATCGACAACGCCGCCCGCTCCGACTCACGAATCTTCCGAATAAGCTCCAGGCCATCATCAGGCTGCATCCGCAGGTCGGTGATCATCAGGGCAATGCGCGGTTCGTAGTGCAGCTTGAGCATCGCTTCCTGAGCCCCGTCAGCGGTCATGCTCTCGATGCCCCTGCTCTTCAGGTACCACTTGAGCGCCTCGCTGTTCACCGGATTGTCATCGACAATCAACACCACCGGACTGGGCGCAAGGGGCGCACTTACCACGGCCAATGCTGCGCGTTCGGCGTCACTCAGGATGTCGTCATGCTCAGCCATGGTCATCTCGTCAAAAAAATCCCGCTCAGTGGTTAGGACCGCAAAAGCCCTGTAACCCCGCTCGCCTTTCGTCGGGTCTTTGACAGCAGCGGCTCACTAGACTTACGTCCAATGGGCACCACCCCGCTGCCAGCCGACCATGGGGACCGAGAACAACAAGGCCGCTCCTATATATAGATATATATAGTTCGGCGTAGCGATACGGTTAGTGTCATGAGCAAAAAGGACGCCTACAGTCAGGCGGGAAGAACGGCAGTACTGCAGAACATCCAGGGCACCTTGCAGTTCCTGCAGCGTTTCCCGCCGTTCAACCAGATGGAGCAGAGCCACCTGGCCTTCCTGGTGGAACAGTGCCAGCTGCGCTTCTATGCCAGCGGCGAAAGCATCATCAAACCCACGGACGGGCCAGTCGAGCACTTCTACATCGTCAAGCAGGGCCGGGTCGTCGGCGAGCGCCAGCACCTGGTCAAGCCTGGGGTGGAAACCACCTTCGAGATCACCGGCGGCGAATGCTTCCCGCTGGCAGCGTTGCTCGGCGAGCGGGCGACACGCACCGAACATTTGGCCGGCGAAGACACCTTCTGCCTGCAGCTGAACAAGGCCGCGTTCATCCGCGTGTTCTCGATGTCGGAAGTGTTTCGAGATTTTGCACTGCGTGGCGTGAGCAGCCTGCTCGACCAGGTCAACCAGCAGGTCCGACAGCGCGCGGTGGAAACCCTCGGCACCCAGTACTCGCTGAATACCCCGCTGGGCGAACTGGCCATGCGTCACCCCGTGGTCTGCGCGCCGGATACACCGCTGCGCGAGGCGGTGCGCCTGATGCATGAACAGCAGGTCGGCAGCATCGTCGTGGTCGACCCACAGCGCTACCCGGTGGGCATCTTCACCCTGCGCGACTTGCGCCAGGTGGTGGCGGCCGCCGATGCCGACCTCGGCGCGCCTATCGAGCAGCACATGACCTCCAGGCCGTTCTACCTCAGCCCCCAAGCCAGCGCCTTCGATGCGGCCATGGCGATGACCGAACGGCATATCGCCCACGTCTGCCTGGTGGACAACCAGCGCCTGTGTGGCGTGGTGTCCGAGCGTGATCTGTTCTCCCTGCAGCGGGTCGACCTGGTGCACCTGGCGCGTACCATCCGCCATGCGCCACGCCTCGACTCGCTGGTGCAGCTGCGCGGCGAGATTGGCCAGCTGGTCGAGCGCATGCTCGCCCACGGCGCCTCCTCGACGCAGATCACCCAGATCATCACCCTGCTCAACGACCACACGGTGTGCCGGGTGATCGAGCTGGCCATTGCCGAACGTGGCGACCCCGGCGTGCCGTTCAGCTGGCTGTGCTTTGGCAGCGAAGGGCGCCGCGAGCAGACCCTGCACACCGACCAGGACAACGGCATCCTCTTCGAAGCCAGCGACGACGCCGAAGCCGAGGCCATTCGCGCACGCCTGCTGCCCTTGGCGCAGTACATCAACCAGTGCCTGGCCCAGTGCGGCTTCACCCTGTGCAAGGGTAACGTCATGGCCGGCAACCCCGAGCTGTGCCTGTCACGCACGGAATGGGCCCGGCGCTTTGCCGGCTTCGTGCGCGAAGCCAGCCCGGAGAACCTGCTGGGTTCGAGCATCTACTTCGACCTGCGCGTGGTCTGGGGCGATGAACAGGGCTGCGAACAACTGCGCCGGCAGTTGCTGGAGCAGGTGGCGGACAACCGCATCTTCCAGCGCATGCTGGCCGACAACGCCCTGCGCCAGCGCCCGCCGGTGGGCCGCCTGCGCGAGTTCGTGCTGACCCGCCAGGGCAACGACAAGGCCGCCACCCTCGACCTCAAGGTCCAGGGCCTGACCCCCTTCGTCGATGGCGCCCGCCTGCTGGCCCTGGCCAATGGCATTGGTGCCTGCAACACCTTGGAGCGCCTGCGCCAGCTGGTCGACAAAGGGGTCATCGAAGCACTCGACGGCGCCGCTTATGAAGAGGCCTACCACTTCATCCAGCAAACCCGCATGCAGCAGCACCAGCGCCAGACCCGCGACAACCTGCCGTATTCCAACCGCCTCGATCCGGACAGCCTCAACCATCTGGACCGGCGCATCCTGCGCGAATCCCTGCGCCAGGCCCAGCGCCTGCAGAGCAGCCTGGCCTTGCGGTATCAGCTATGAGCCTGTTCGCCTGGCTGCGCCCCGCTGCCCCGCTGCTGGACGGTGCCTTGCGTCAGCGCCTGGCACGGCTGCCCAAGGCCAGGCCGTTGGGAGTCTGCTCGTTGCGCGAGCAGCGCTGGGTGGTGCTCGACCTGGAGACCAGTGGCCTGAACCCGAACCGCGACCAGGTGCTGTCGATCGGCGCGGTGGCCATCGAGGACGGCGCCATTGACTTCGCCCAGCAGTTCGAACGCACCCTGCACCGCCCTGAACAGAAAACCAACGCCAGTGTGCTGATCCATGGCCTTGGGCCAAGTGCCCTGGCCGCTGGCTGCGACCCGGCCGAAGCCTTGCTCGACCTGCTCGAATTCATCGGCGACAGCCCGGTGCTGGCGTTCCATGCACCATTCGACCAGCGCATACTTGCCCGCGCCTTGAAGGAAAGCCTGGGCCATCGCCTGCAATTGCCCTTTCTCGACGTGGCGGAACTGGCTCCGATGCTCAACCCCGACACCGTATTGCGCGAGGCCGGGCTGGATGACTGGGTGGCACGCTTCGGCCTGCAGGTGGATGAGCGTCACCATGCCAGCGCCGATGCACAGGTCACGGCGGAGCTGGCGCTGATCCTGTTCAGCCAGGCCCGCCGCCAGCAGCTCGACAGCCCATTGCAGCTGGAGCAGCGGCTGCGGGGTTGGCGCAGGCGCGCAGTACATAACCACGGACTTTGAATAGGCGTGAGCCTTTTCCATGATGGCAATCCGATAAGCGTCCATTGCACCCTACCCCCCGCCTCTGCAACAATCGCGAATAATTATCGTTAGTTAATGCATTCGTTCCGGGGGGACGCTGCGTGTCTTCTGTCCACAGCCCACACGCCGAACTGGTTGGCTCGCTGTACCGCGACCACCGCAGCTGGCTGCTCGCCTGGCTGCAGCGCAGCATGGCCTGCCGCCAACGTGCCGAAGACCTGAGCCAGGACACCTTCGTGCGCCTGCTCGGGCGCGAGCAACTGGACACCCCGCGCGAGCCGCGTGCCTTCCTCGCTGCCGTGGCCAAGGGCCTGATGTTCGACCACTTCCGTCGCGCGGCGCTGGAGCAAGCCTACCTGGCCGAGCTGGCGCTGATCCCTGAAGCCGAACACCCGTCCCCGGAAACCCAGCACCTGATCCTCGAAGACCTCAAAGCCATCGACCGCCTGCTCGGCAAGCTGTCGAGCAAGGCCCGCGCAGCCTTCCTGCACAACCGCCTGGATGGCATGGGCCACGCCGAAATTGCCGAACGCCTGGGCGTTTCGGTGTCACGCGTGCGCCAGTACATCGCCCAGGGCATGCGCCAGTGTTATGTGGCCCTGTACGGGGAACCGACGTGAACAACACACCGGTTTCGTCGCGGGTGCTGGAAGCCGCCATTGCCTGGAAAATGAGCCTGGACGATGGCAGCGGCACTCCAGACGAGCGCAACGAATTCATCCGCTGGCATGCCGCCAGCGAAGAACATGCCCGTGCCTGGCGCCAGCTCGGCGCGCTCGACCACCGCGTCAGCGTCGCTGCCGGCCCGGCTCGCCAGGCCCTGCTGCAATCGCGCGTCAGCTTGCGCCGCCGGATCGGCAAGGCCGGCAGCGGGCTTGCTGGCCTGTTCCTGCTCGGCGCTGTGCTGGCCGGGGTCGGCACACCGTCGTTGGCGCCCAGTTACTGGCTGGCTGATCAACGCACCACCACCGGTGAACTGCGGACCTTGCGCCTGGCCGACGGCACGCTGCTGAGCCTCAATACCCACACCGCCGTGGATATCGACTACGGCGGCAACCAGCGTGTGCTGGTGCTGCATCAAGGCGAAATTTCGGTGGAAACCGGCCACGACGACCCACGCCCGTTGCTGGTACGTACCGACGATGGCCGCCTGCGCCCGCTGGGCACACGCTTCCTGGTGCGCCGCGAAGACAACGGCACGCGCCTGGAAGTCCTGCAGTCGTCGGTAGCCGCCATGCCGCACAACAGCGGTGATGAACAGGTCCTGCACGAAGGCCAACAGGTGCTGATGAACAGCAACGGCCTGGGCCGGATAGGCGCGGTGCAGGCCGGGGCCGACGCCTGGACCCGCGGCATGCTGGTGGTTGACAACGTGCGCCTGGCCGACCTGCTGAAACAGCTGGGCCACTACCGCAGCGGTCACTTGGGCGTGGCTGAAGAAGTGGCCGACCTGCGCGTGACCGGTAGCTTCCCGCTGACCGACACCGACCTGGCCCTGGCTTCGCTGGTGCCGGCGCTGCCGGTGAAGATCGAGCGGCATACGCCGTGGTGGGTGACCGTCGTTCCCAAGTAATCCTGTACCGGCCTATTCGCGGCGGTTCGGCGCCCCGACAAGCCCGCTCCCACAGGATTCCCACAGCCCTTGAATCTGCGACACACCTGTAGGTGCGGGCTTGTCCCGCGAAGAGGCCGGTGCAGGCAAAAGCCAGATTCAAATAATTCTCACTTTTTTTCCGATTCCCCCTGTCACTTCTGGAATCTCGCTCGGCAAGGAAGCAGTTAGCACTTATCCGTCGAGGAACCGCTGCATGTCCCGTGCCGTTGATCGTATCCTGCGTCCCAGCCTGATGGCCCTGGCTATCGCCATGGCCGCGCCATTGTCCAGCACCGCCCTGTTCGCCGCCGAGCAGTCCGCGCCGCGCGCCTACAACCTGCCCGCCGCACCGCTGGCCAGCATCCTGAACCAGATCGCCAGCCAGTCGGGCATCGCCCTGGCCATCGACCCGTCGCTGGTCAGCGGCCGTACCTCGGCCCCGGTCAATGGCCAGTACAACGGCCTCGGCGCCCTGCAGGCCGCCCTGTTGGGCACCGGGCTGCAACTGCAGCAGAGCAGCGTGGGCAGCTACAGCCTGGTGGCCGTGCCGGAGGGTGCCCTGGCCCTTCCGGAAACCACCGTGAACGCCGCCAGCGCTTCCGAGAGCGCCTGGGGCCCGGTCGATGGTTACCTGGCCAAGCGCACCGCCGCCGGCACCAAGACCGACACCGCACTGGTCGAAGTCCCGCGTTCGATCTCCGTGGCCACCCGTCAGCAGATGAGCGACCGCGGCGTGCACAGCCTGGACGACGCTGTGAAATACATGCCGGGTATCGTCTCCGCCAGCTTCGGCAGCGACACCCGCTACGACTGGATGCGCGTGCGTGGTTTCGAACCAACCCAGTTCCTCGACGGCCTGCCGCTGCCACGGGGCGTGTACGCCAACCCGAAAGCCGAAACCTGGAACCTCGACCGCCTGGCCCTGCTGCGTGGCCCGGCTTCGTCGCTGTATGGCCAGACCCCGCCCGGCGGCCTGCTGGACATGGTCAGCCGCCGCCCGCAGGCTGAAAGCGCCCACGAGATCGAACTGCAGTACGGCAGTGACAACCACCGCCAGATCAACTTCGCCAGCACCGGCAAGATCGATGACGAAGGCCGTTTTCTGTACGGCGTCAGTGGTGTGATCCGCGACGGCGGTACGCAGATCGACCATATCGACGACAAGCGCTACAACATCGCGCCAAGCCTGACCTGGAACATCGACGACGACACCTCGCTGACCCTGCTGACCCAGTTCACCCGCGACGATACCGGTGCCACCAGCCAGTTCCGACCGATCCAGGGCACCAAGATCGACATGCCGTTCGGCAAGATCTCCCACCACAAGAACCTCGGTGATCCGGACTACGAGTTCTACGACCGCACCTACTACGCGCTGGGCTACGCCTTCGAACACCGCATCAACGATGTCTGGCAGTTCCGTCAGAACCTGCGCTACACCAAGACGGATCTGGCATTCCAGACCATCACCCCTGGCAGCTATTACGAGCCAGGTGGCCCGGTGAAGGACGATGGCACCGTCAGCCGCATGTCCACCAACACCGATGAAGACATCAGTCAGTTCGCGGTGGACAACAACTTCCAGGCCGACTTCGCCACCGGCGACGTGACCCACACCCTGCTGCTGGGCCTGGACCACCAGCGCGTCAACACCAACTACCTGTCGATCTTCGGCTTCAACGTGCCGGACAGCAATGTGATCAACCCGGTGTACGGGGTACCGATCACCCGCCCGGACCGCTCCACGGCGTTCTACGACTACGACCAGAAAACCCGTCAGACCGGCGTGTACGTCCAGGACCAGATGGCCCTCGGCAACTGGCGCCTGACCCTGGGCGGCCGTGAAGACTGGGTGCACACCAGCACCAAGTACTTCAACCAAGGGGATGCTACCAATACCCAGCGGGACAAGCAGTTCAGCGGCAACGCCGCCATCAGCTACGTGTTCGATTCGGGCTTCGTGCCGTACCTGTCGTATGCCGAGTCGTTCCAGCCGGCCGCCAATGCCTCCGCGTCTGCCACCGAATCGTTCAAACCGACCGAAGGCAAGCAGTGGGAACTGGGCATCAAGTACCAGCCACCGGGCTCCAACACCCTGCTGTCGGCAGCCGTGTATGACCTGACGCAGAAAAACGTCTCGGTCACCAACAACGAAGGCGGTGTGACCTCCACCAGCCAGACCGGTGAAGTGAAAGTCCATGGCCTGGAGCTGGAGGCGGTTTCCGACGTCACCGAGAACCTCAAGCTGACCGCCGCCTACACCCTGGCCAAGTCGCAAGTGCAGGATGGCCTATACAAGGGCAACCGCCTGCAGCTGATGCCCAACCAGCAAGCCTCGCTGTGGGCCGACTACACCTGGCACAGCGGCGTGCTCGACGGCTTCGGTATCGGCGGCGGCGCGCGCTATACCGGCAACACCTACGGCGACCAAGCCAACACCTACCTGGGCAAGGCCAACGCCTACACCGTGTTCGACGCCACCGTGCACTACGACCTGGGGCGCCTGAGCAACAGCCTCAAGGGCGCGTCGGTGGCAGTCAATGCCACCAACCTGTTCAACAAGGACTACCTCTCCACCTGCGATAGCTACTACTGCTACTACGGCGACGAACGCAGCGTCGTGGCCAGTGCCTCCTACAAGTGGTGATGACCTGACTGGCTGAGCATGTCGACCAAGCCGTCCCCCTGGGGCGGCTTTGGTCGTTCTGGACATCGAGAAACATAATGTAATGAAAAGCCAAACCATCCGCCGTTGGTCGGTGATCCACACCTGGAGCAGCCTGGTCTGCACCCTGTTCCTGCTGTTGCTGGCACTCACCGGCCTGCCACTGATCTTCCACCACGAACTCGAACACCTGCTCGGCGATGCTGCAGAGCTGCGCGAGATGCCTGCCGGCACCCCGCACCTGGACCTGCAACAGCTGGTACTGAAAGCTGAGCAGCATCGCCCCGGTGAGGTTGTGCAGTACTTCGGCTTCGACAAGGATGAACCCAACGGGGTACTCGCGATCACCGCTGCCACCGCCGACACCGAACCCAATTCGTCTCATACCTTCATGCTCGACGCCCGCACTGGCGAAGCCGTGGCCATGCCGGCCGCCAATGGCGGTTTCATGATGCTCATGCTGCGCCTGCACGTAGACATGTTCGCCGGCCTGCCCGGCAAACTGCTGCTGGCCTTCATGGGCGTGCTGTTCGTCTTCGCGATCGTCTCCGGCACCGTCCTCTACGCACCGTTCATGCGCCGCCTGGATTTCGCCACCGTGCGCCACGAAAAATCCCGCCGCCTGCGCTGGCTCGACCTGCACAATCTGATCGGCGTGGTCACCCTGGCCTGGGCCCTTACCGTCGGCGTCACCGGCGTGATCAGCGCCCTCTCCGACCTGGTCATTGCAGCCTGGCGCAACGACAGCCTGGCCGCCATGGTCGCCCCTTATCGTGATGCCCCGCCGCTCACCGAAAGGGCGCCAGCCAGCCGTTTGCTGGACATCGCCGAACAGGCCGCACCCGGCATGCGCCCGGACTTCATTGCCTTCCCCGGCACACGCTTCTCCAGCGAGCACCACTATGCGGTGTTCATGAACGGGGCCACTCACCTGAGCTCGCACCTGTTCACCCCGGTACTGATCGATGCCCGCACCCTTGAGGTGACCGCAGTCGGTGAGCGGCCCTGGTACATGGACGCCATGGGGCTTTCGCAACCGTTACACTTCGGCGACTACGGTGGCCGCCCGATGCAGGTGCTGTGGGCCGTGCTGGACGTGCTGACCATCATCGTGCTCGGCAGCGGCGTGTACCTCTGGTGGGGCAAGCAACGCCGACCACGGGAGGCCAAGGCATGAGCCATCGTTCGCGATCAACTGCCAGGGTGTTCGCCTGGCCAGCCGCCATCGCCTTGTTGGCTGCGCTGGGGCTGTTCGCCGCCCTGCTCGGTGATGGCGTTTGGGACATGCTCGCCTGGGTTGGTCTTGGGATCCCCGCATGGCTTAGCCTGCGCGGCCTGCGCCGGTGAGGTAGACGACTAACTCCCGGGCACGACCTGCTCAATCCAGCATGCCCGCTCCCTGACACACGGAGAGCGGAACATGCTACCCCTGCAACGTATTGATTTCCTGCACCAGCAGGTGCTGGCCTTGCTCGAAGCGATGCCGGTCGTCACCCTGCCACTGCAATCACGCCAGCACCTGCATGGTGAACTGGCCGATTATTGGGCCGCCGCCGACAGCCAAGGCCGCTCGCGAGCCACCCGGCTGGCCGACATCCGTCGGGCGATGATGCATGCCGAGGCCGACCTGCGCGCGGCCGACCAGACGTTGAGCGCGGACTTGGCCAGGGTCATCGGCACCTTCCTCGACCTCCCTCATGCCTGGCAGCGCCGGCACCAGCCGCTCGCACGTCGGGTGCAGGCCTACCGCCCGGTGCTCCTGCGTGGTAGCCCGGCATGGCGCGCGGCACTCCCCGGTATGTTCGTGATCGTCACCGGACAGGCGGAAGGGCAAAACCTCGAAGCCGACCAGGCAACCGGCCCTGCGCTGCTAATGGGCCTGGCACAGGGCATGGAAGCCTATTCCTCGCTGCACGAACTGCACCAAGAGCTGTGCGAGCGCCTGGACGATCCACTCCAAAGCGGGCCATTGCTGCAGTTGCTGGTAAGCGATACGCAAATCGAGAATGCCCGCCAGGCCGACCGCCTGCGCTACGAGTGGTACGCCGATGACCCGTTGCAGACGCAGGTCGACTGCCTGCTGGAAGCCCAGCGCCTGCGCCTCAACCAGACCTGGTCGACACTGTCGGCCAACGTCCCGGAGCGAGCAGCCGAAAAGCTGCGCGAGGCCATGACACTGCGCGCCGAGGCCGGCAGCAAAGCTCTGCTCGACACCCGTTATGCGGCCCTCCTGGAAAAAAACCTGCCCGACTGGCTGCGCTCGGCAACGCCTCAGGCGCTCGCACACATCATGCAAGGGATGCAGGAGCTGATCGCTGCCGGCGAGCAGGTCGCCGCTCCCGGCATTCTCACGCTCAAGCAGTTCCAGCAACGCGAATCGCTCCAGGGCTGGGCCAGGCAACGTGTACGAGATCGCCTTCGTCATGACCTGGGCTTGACCGTGGCGCCGTCAGAGATCCTGATCAAGGTGGTGTACACACGCCAGACCGGGCCCTGGATCAACCCCTTGCAACCTTCGCCCTACGTAACCTGGCGGGGCTTCCAAAAAGTCGGCGGAGAACTGGTCGAGGCTATCCATGCCAGTTATCCGCTGGATGAACTGGCCATCCGCAATCTGGCCTGGTTCGACTATGACTACTGGCTGACCGCACGGGTAGTCAGGAGCGACGGCACGGCCCTGCCGACCCAGCTGAACCCAAGCTACATCAAGACGCTGGTCAGAAGCCTCAATGTCGGTGACAGCTACGCGAGCTACCTGCGCACGCAGTTGATCGACTCAGCGGCAGGCAAGTGGCGGTTGCATGCACACAGCAAGGTCAACCGTGCTCGCATGCGCGCCGAAGCGGCCAAGGCACGCTACGCGGGACATCTCTCCAACGACTGGTCAGAGCGCCACTATCGCTGGGTAGAGCAGGTGCTGTCGCAACCGCACAATGCCTTGCGCCCGCGTGTGGACGGGCACGCGGTGATTGCCCGCCAGCTGCTGATCCAACGCAACACCGTGCAGGGAGTGCTATTGCTGGCCAGTGGCTCACGCAACATCACCGCCTTCGTGCTCTACACCCCGGACGCGCCGGACCGACGCGTCTGGCGCTCATTTGCCAACCCCCGCGCACTGCTGCGCCTGCTGCGCGACAAGCCTTTGCTGCGCACCTACTTCGCCCAGCGCCTGCCGCTCCTGCCCGCGTCGCAGGTCGAGAAGCTGCTGCTCAAGGGGCGCCTGGGCCGGGTGTTAGAGACACCGCCCATCGACGACGACCTGTTCCTGGCCTGTTACATGGCCGAAGTTCGGGGCATGCTGGCAACGGCAGACGCCGAAAGCCACAGCACCGCCGAAGTGGATGCCGAACAGGCGCTGAAACTGGGCTGGACCTTGCTGGACCTGATCAGCATCTTCCTGCCGACCAAAGTCATGATTCCGCTGGCACTTGGGCGCATGGCACTGGAGATCTGGAACGGCATCGAAGCCTACCGCCAGGAGGACCTCAACGGTGTGCTCAACCATGCCTACAATGCCCTGAGCCACCTCAACGATGCGGGTACCAGCCTGGCCAGCACGGGGCTGATGCGCCGCATGCTACGTGGGATGCCCAAGCAACCGCCGCTGCCACTGCCGCCACGGTTCAGCGTTACCCCTGAAACGACCAACCTGCGCTATCGCATCGACGGGGTGTACGGCGAGGAAGTGTTTGAAAAGACTTCCGCCTTCGACGGTTTGTCCGAGTACTTCATTCAAGATACCCAAGGGCGCTACTACAAGGTCTCATTCGATGGCAGCCGCTGGCGGGCCATCGACCCTGACCGCCCGGATGCCTATCTCACGCAGCCAATCAAGCGTCTGGCGGACGGCAACTGGGTCATCGATTCGCCACTGCTCTGGTACGACGGCCTCCCGGACCTGGTACGCCTGTTCGACGATTGCCGCCTGCAGGTACCGATGGCCGGCTTACCGAGCAGCGACGCCGTGGGCCTGTTCACGAATCATCAACAGCTTTACCTGCAGACCCAGGGCGGTCAGCTGCCACTGCGCCGCCACCTGCTGGCCGGGCACTATCACTTGCAGATCCCCGAAGCCACCGGCGCCGGCGTCGTGCCATGGGCCATCCTGCGCTGGCGGGATGGCCAGTGGCGCATCCGCCTGCGTCAGGCTGGGCGCAGCAGCGACTGGCTGACGCTGCCCGAGGCTTATTCGGTCAGCCTGGGCAGTAGTCGGTCGAGCCGCTGATGCAAGGCACTGCCCGTTGGCCAGTTGCGCAGCAAGCGCGCCCGGTCACGGGCATAGGCCGGGGCAAAGCTGAGCTGGGTGGCGTGCTGGCACATGGCATCTAGGTCGATCAGCGACCATTGGCCGTTGTCCCAGAACAGGTTGTGCCCCTTGAAGTCACCATGGCTGATGCGCTCGCGAATCAGCTGCTGCATCACGTGCACCAGCGCATCGACCTGCTCTTCAGGCGCATTACCATTCTCGACGTAGGGCGCAAAGCACGCAGTCAGGTCCGGGCCATCGACATATTCGGTGACCAGGTAGGCGCGGCTGCGCAGGCCCATCACCCGTTGCTCAAGCACCGCCAGCGGGCGGGGCGTGGCGATGTCGAGGAACTCCAGGCGGTGCCCTTCGATCCACGAATGCCAGGCGCGGCTCGGGCGCCAGAAGCGCTTGAACCAGTGCGCGGTGTTCTTGATGTTGTAGCGCTTGAGCACCAGCTTGCGACCGTTCACCTCGATGCGCGCCACGCTGGCCGCACCACCGGTCTTGTACAGATGGCCCTGGTCGATCAGCGCGTCGGCTTGCTCCAGCACTGGCCGCATGGCGTCCACCTCTTTGCGGCGGATAGCCCGCAGGCCAGAAAGGCTGCGCTCGACGCTGAACAGGCTGCACTCGCGACCAGCCTTTTCCAGGTAATCCTTCTGCCGCCAGCTGCGCACCTTGTCCACCTGCTTCTGCAGCGCCTCCATCGGCAATGCGTGCTCGGCGTTGGCCAACAGGTAGTGCACCAGCAACTCTTCGATGAACGGCTCCAGGCGCTTGGGCAACTGGGCAAAGAACACCCCGAGGTTCTCCAGCACACGTGGACGCGACAACTGCTGGCCGGGCGTCTCGGCCTTGATGCCGGCGCCGTCGATCAGATACAGCTTGCCGCCGTGACGCAACAGGTTGTCCAGGTGCAGGTCTTCCTGCCACAGGCCTTGTGCATGCATCTGTGCCACGGCAGTAAGGGCTTCGCCCAGCACCAGGTGCTGCTCGTCGGCCAGTACCGGCAGGTTTTCCACCGCAGCCCAGGCATCGGCCAAGCTTTCGGCGCCATCGAGGAATTCGAACAACAGCCAGCCGCCCTCGCCTTCCTTGAGGCCGTCGGCCAGCAGTTGCGGTGTGGTCAGGCCCTCTTTGGCCAGCAGCTTCACGCCATCCAGTTCGCGCTGGAAATGCCGTGCGGCACTGCTGCCGACCAGCAACTTGGCCAGCACCGGGGTGCCGCGCCAAATGCCGGCGCCGACATAACGCTGGCCCGGCAGCACCCGCAGCAGGCTGAGCAGTTGCAGGTCAGCCGTGCCAGCGGCATCGGCCAGGGTGATGCTCAAGGGCAACGTCGGGCTGCGCCCGGCGTCTTTGAGTTCGGACAAACGCATCAGCGGGCCTCTTTTTCACGACGGCGTTGCGTCAGACGTTGCAGCCAGGTGTCGACCAGGGCGCTGTCGGCAGGCTGCTGCAGATAGGCGGCCAGCAACTGACGCACGTCCGCCTCGCTCCAGGCACCGGCACGGCGCAACAGCGGCTCTAGATCGCGCAGGCGGTCGCGCATGCCGAACAACAGCGGCCGGGTCTTTTCCAGGTCGATCAGCTGGGCTTCCCAGCTTTCGCGGCGCTGGCGCAGGAAGATGTGCTTGGGATAGAAACAGCCATGTATCTGACCGGCACCGTGCAGCGTGCGCGCCAGCTGGCCACAAGCCTTGGTGATGCCCGCCCGCGCGTCATCGGCAAGCTGCGGCCATCGGGCCAGCAGGCCCTCCAGGTCACTCCATTCGTCCAGCGCACGGGTCATCAGGATCGCCCGGTGCTGGCCGTTGTGCTTGCGCTCGCCGTAGAAAACAGCCTGCAAGGCTGGGATGCCCAGCTTCTGGTAGCGGCTGATATTGCGGAATTCGCGGGCGAACGTCGGCTCGCCAAACGGCCGGTGCAAGGTACGGGTCAGGTAGTCGCTCTGGCGCTTGAGGTAGTAGCCTTTGCCTTCAAGCTCCAGGCGGTAGACGCTGCTCCAGCCGCCACGGCCGGTGTTGGGTTCGTCCACGGCGTCGAGCTGCAGCGCCCACAGCGCTTCGAAGTCGTTCAAGCCATGGCGTTTGAGCAGCGCGAGGTCCGCGCTGGCCAGGTAATCGGTCATTCCCTTCCCTCGAAGAAGCTCAGCACCTGACGAATGCGCCGCTTGTCGCGCGCATTCAGGCGCTGACGCCCACGGTACTGCAGGTAGAAGCGCAGGCGCTGGGTCGCCGTCAGGTGATATTTGGCCACCTTGTCCAGGCAGGCCAGGTCCTTGATCATGCGGTGGCGCCACATGAAGCCGCGCCAGAAGTCGCCGGTCGGGCAGTCGATGAAGAACAGCGTGCCCAGGTCGTCGACCAGCAGGTTGCGCCATTTCAGATCGTTGTGGGCGAAACGATGCTCATGCATCACCCGGGTGTGGCGCGCCAGCTGACGGCTCAGCTTGTCGACCCAGACCCGGTCAGCCAAGCGTGCGTCGTTGCGCTCGGCCAAGGCCGAGAGGTCTTCGGTGTGCGGCAATTCACGGGTGATCATTGCGCCACGGCCAAAGGCCAGGCCTTTACGTTCCAGGCCCCAGGCCACCACTTCGGCCGTGGGAATCTCCCATTTGGCGAACTGCTTGAGGTTCTGCCATTCGGCCTTGATGCGTGGCCGGCCCAGGTAGCGACGCATATGCTTGCCAGCGCCGGTGTAGCGCTTGACGTAGTAGTTGACCCCGCCACGCTCGATACGGATGACCTCGCTGAGCGGGTCACGCGTGAGGTGTTCGCCCTTGAGGGCAAAGACCGCATCGAGGCTGCCGAAGTCCGACGCCAGATGTTCGTAGCCTGGCGCCAGTGTCCAACCCGCCATCAGAGTGCATCCCCATAGCGTTGCTTGCGATCGTAGAGCTTCTGCGCCTTGCGTTCGAGCCAGGCGAGCAGCGCGGCTTCCTCGGCCAGGATCTGCCGCAACGGTTGCTGGAAATAACCGCGCAAAAAGCGCAGTTTGTCGCGCCGGGTCAAGCCGATGTCCAGCGCCGAGAAGTACAGCGCGGCCAGGTCCTTGTCACGCCAGCGGCGGCTGATTTTCGCCCGGGTCTGGGCGCGGTGCAGGTCGATGACCGACAGTTTGAAGTCTTCCGGCGTCACCGGGCGGTCGGTGTGCAGAAGGAAGTGGCAGATGTAGCAGTCGCGGTGGTTGACCCCGGCGCGGTGCATGCCGCCGGTCATCTTCGCCACTTCAGCGATCAGCGCACGCTTCAGACGCGGCTCGGGCGGGTTCTGCACCCAATCGATGCTGAAGTCTTCCAGGCTGATGGTCGGCGCCAGCTCTTCGGTGACGATGAACGAATGCTGGCTGGCCGGGTTGCTGCCACGCTCGCCATACGCGACTGCGGTCATGGTCGGTACGCCCACTTCATGCAGGCGCTGGATGGCCTGCCATTCCTGGCCGGCACCCAGCACCGGCAGTTTGGCGGTGAGCAGGTTCTTGAAGATTTCGCCCCAGCCGATGCCGCGGTGAATCTTGACGAAAAAGCCCTCGCCATCGACTTCGGTACGCAGCGTGCGGCGGCCTTCCAGCTCGCGATAGACCTCGCCTTGCAGCGCTTCCACGGCCTCGAAGGCATCACGCCCGGCCCACAGACGCTTGAAGGGTTCGGCCACTATCAGCTTCATGCGGTCTCCTGCCCCAGGATCACATCGGCAGCATGCTGCGGCATGCTGTACAGGTCGGCGCTGTCGGCAAAGGCCAGGCCATTGCGCGCCCAGTCGGCGCGGGCCTGCCCGTCTTCCAGCATGCGCTGCAGGTAAGCATTGAGCTGCTCCTGTTCGAACGGTTCGTCCAGCACCTGGCCACAGTCGGCCTCGGCGATGTAGTGGGCGTACCCGCAGACTTTGGACACCAGTACCGGCAGGCCGGCCACCAGGGCCTCGAGCAGCACCGTGCCGGTGTTCTCGTTGTACGCCGGATGGATCAGCAGGTCGGCACCCAGCAGGAAGCGCGGGATGTCGCTGCGGCCCTTGAGGAACTGCACCTGTTCGCCCAGGCCCAGGGTCGCGCTCTGCAGCTGGAACACCTTGGGGTCGTCCTGGCCGATGACCATCAGTTTCGTGCGCTTGCGCAACGACGATGGCAGCGCGGCCAAGGCCTTGAGGCTGCGGTCGACGCCCTTGGTCTTGAAGCCCGAACCGATCTGCACCAGCAACAGGTCGTCGTCGCCCAGGTTGAATTCCTTGCGGAACCCGGCGCGGATCTCGGCGGCATTGGCCGGCGCGCGGCGGTCCTGGGAAATGCCCGGTGGCAGCAGGTGGAAGCGCTCCACGGGGGTGCCGTAGTGCTTGATGAACAACGGCTGCTGCACTTCGGAAATCATCAGCACTTCGGTGTGCGCGTCCTTGGCGAACACGGCGCGCTCGTATTCGGCGAAGTGCCGGTAGCGGCCCCAGCGGCGGTACAGGCCGCCGCGCAGGGTCTGCGCCTTGTCTTCGAAGCAGCCGTCGGCGGCGTAATACACGTCCAGCCCCGGCATCTTGTTGAAGCCGATCAGGCGGTCGACCGGGCGCTTGGCCAGGTCTGCTTCCATCCACGCGCTGAGCTTCTCGTTGCGGCGGTGGTTGAAGATCGCCTTGACCGGAGCCACCAGCACTTCGAAGCCCGGCGGAATGTCACCCTCCCAGATCAGCGTGTAGACGCGGATCTGGTGGCCCCGCTTCTGGCATTCCAGGGCAATGCGCATGAAATCGCGCTGCAGCCCGCCGAATGGGAAATATTTGTAAAGCACGAAAGCCAGTTGCATCAACGAACATCCTCAGCCAGCAGCAGCGCGCTCAGGCGGCTCGCTACATGCTCGGGATTCAGGCGAGTGAAGCACAGTGGCCACTCGCGTTTCAGATCGAACCGGCGCAGGTCGTCCGCGCTCGGTTTGTAGGTGCACTTCTTCTGCAGGCACGGTGCACAAGGGAAATCGCTGGCCTGGTGAACCTGCACACGGCCATAGGCGCCGGTCAGGCCTGGGTTGGTCGGGCCGAACAGCGAAATGGTCGGCACGTCCAGCGCTGCGGCCAGGTGGCCGAGGCCGGTATCCACCGCCACACAGGCCTTGGCCGCCGCCAGCACACGGGCGACGCCGGCAAGGTTCAATTTGGGGAGCACCTGGCAGTTGTTCAAGCCTTGGGCGATGCGCTCGGCGCGGGCCTTCTCGGCCGGGTTGCCCCACGGCAGGCGCACCTGCAGCTTGCGACGGCCAAGGCGCTCGGCCAGTTCACGCCAGTAGGCTTCAGGCCAGTGTTTGGTCGCCCAGGTAGTGCCATGGAGAAAAACCACGTAGGGCGCAGCCGGCGGTAGTTGCAGGCGGTCAAGGTCGAGGCCGTAGTGGCCGATGCCTTCCGGCAGGTCGTAGGCCAGGGCCATTGCGAACAGCTGGCGCACACGCTCCACGGCATGCTGGCCGACGGCAACCGACAGCGGCCTGTCGTAGAAGCGGCTGGCCCAGCCTTCACGGGCCGAGAAGCGGTCCAGGCCGGCGACCGGGGCCTTGACGTAGCGGGTCAGCCAGGCCGACTTGACCAGGCCCTGGGCGTCGATCACCAGGTCATACTTGCGCTCGCGAACGCGCTGCTTGAACGCCTTCCACTCGCCGCTCTTGATCGTCTGCCAGATGTTTTTGCGCCAGCGGCGGATCGCCACCGGGATGACCTGGTCGACCGCCGGGTGCCAGCTTGGGATCTCCGCGAAGCCTTCTTCCACCACCCAGTCGAAACGGATGCCCGGAATGGCATGGGCGGCGTCGGTCAGCGCCGGCAGGGTGTGGATCACATCACCCAGCGACGAGGTCTTGATGATCAGTACCCGCACTTAGTCGACCTCGGCCACGGTATCGATCAGGTTCGGGCCACCCAGGCTGTGCAGGGCAGCGATGACTTTGCCCGGCTCCAGCAGGCGCAGGCAGTTGTAGTGGCCGAAGCGGCAGGTGCGGTCGAAGCACGGGCTGCATTCGATGCCGGTGCGCACCACCTCGACCTGTTCGGCCAGCGGCGGCGTGAAGCCTGGCGAAGTGGAACCGTACACTGCGACCAGCGGGCGATTGAGCGCGGCGGCCACGTGCATCAGGCCGGAGTCGTTGGACACCACGGCATCGGCGCAGGACATCAAATCGATGGCCTCGGCCAGCGAGGTTTCGCCCGCCAGGTTGTACGACTCTTCACGGAAACCCGGAATCAGGCGTTCGCGAATCTGCTCGCCGACCGGGTGATCATTCTTCGAGCCGAACAGCCACACTTGCCAGCCCTGGCGGATCATCGCGTCAGCAACTTGGGCATAGTGCTCGGCCGGCCAGCGTTTGGCCTCGCCAAACTCGGCACCAGGGCACAGCGCCAGCACCGGGCGGTCCAGCGCCAGGCCGAACTTGGCCATGGCAGCTTCACGGCTCTGCGCTTCGATCTGCAGGCTTGGCCGCGGATACGGCTGCGGCAGCTCGGCGCCGGGCGCGTAGGCCAGTGCCATGAAGCGCTCGATCATCAGTGGGTAGCGGGCCTTGTCCAGCTTGCGCACGTCGTTGAGCAGGCCGAAACGCATTTCGCCACGCCAACCGGTGCGCTTGGGGATGCCGGCAAAGAACGGCACCAGCGCCGACTTCAACGAGTTGGGCAGCAAGATAGCCTGGTCGTACTGGCCGGCCAGGGACTTGCCGATGCGCCGCCGCGTGGCCAGCTCCAGCGCGCCGTGGCCGAGCGGGAAGCTCAAGGCCTGGCGCACTTCGGGCATGCGTTCGAGGATCGGCCGGCTCCACTCGGGTGCCAGCACGTCGATCACGCAGTCGGGGTGCTGCTGTTTCAGGCACTGGAACAAGGTCTGCGCCATCACCATGTCGCCGACCCAGCTGGGGCCAATGATCAGTATTCTCATGCTTAGTCCAGAAACGCTCGGGGAGGCTACAGGCTGCATACAGCCTGGCCTCCCCTCTTTATATTCAGGCTATGTGGCGGACAGTGTACCACTCAGACCCTTTCAGGGCCTTCAGGTCAGCCCCAGTTCACCCCAGATCCGCCGCACCTCGCGGCGCTCATCGGCAAACTGCGCCGCATCGATCACCCCGGCCTGCTTCTGCAGGGCCTGGCGGTGCGACGCCGAGCGGAACGCCTTGTACACCTCACGCAACAGCACCGCGTCACTGGCCGGCATCAAACCTGCCTGCTCCAGTTCCTCCAGAATGCGGATGTTATCGGTCCATCGGAGTATGGCCGGGTGCTCGTGAGACCAGGCCAAAGCGGCGTATTGCACCATAAATTCGATATCGACGATACCGCCGGCATCCTGCTTGATATCGAACGCCACACCGGCATCGAAGGCATTGGCCGCGGTACCGGCAAGCGTAGCCTTGGTGCCGAGGTTGTCGCGCATCTTGGCGCGCATCTCGCTCACTTCGCTGCGCAACTTGCCCAGGTCGCGGGCCTGGCCGAGGACCTTGGCGCGCACGCCCTCGAACGCTGTCGCCACCTGCTTGCAGCCCACCAGCACACGGGCACGCACCAGGGCCTGGTGCTCCCAGGTCCAGGCCTCGCCCTGCTGGTAACGCTCGAATGCCCCCAGCGAGCTGACCAGCAGCCCGGATGCGCCAGACGGACGCAGGCGCATGTCGACATCGTACAGTTGGCCGGAGTTGGTCTGGGTGGTCAGCAGGTGGATGATGCGCTGGCCCAAACGGGTGAAGAACTGCGCGCTGTCGATCGGCTTGGCGCCGTCGGTTTCCGCTTGCGGGTCACCGTCGTGAATGAACACCAGGTCCAGGTCCGAACCATGGCCCAGTTCCAGGCCGCCGACCTTGCCATAGCCGATGATGATGAACCCCGGGTCGCACAGGCTGCCGTCGCTGCGCTTGGGCTGGCCATGGCGGGCCACGGTCTGGCGCCAGGCCAGGGCCAGCACCTGGTCGAGAATCGCTTCGGCCAGCCAGGTCAGGTAGTCACTGACTTTCATCAACGGCAGGTTGCCGCTGATTTCCGACGCCGCCACACGCAGGCTGTGGGCCAGCTTGAAGTGGCGCAACGCCTCCATCTGCTGCTCCAGGTCGTCCTCGGGGATACGCGTCAGCCGCTCGCGCAGCTCGGCGGCCAGCTCCGGCGCCAGTGGCGGGCTGAACAGGCGTCCTTCGTTGAGCAGCTCATCGAGCAGCAACGGGTAGCGGGCGATCTGCTCGGCAATCCACGGGCTGGCGGCGCACAGGGTCAGCAAGCGCCGGAGCGCCCCAGGGTTCTCGGTGAGCAACACCAGATAGGCCGAACGCCGAGCCACGGCTTCGACCAGCGGCAGCACGCGCTCCAGCACCAAGTCCGGGTTGTCATGCTCCACGGCTTGGGCCAGCAAGCGTGGAATGAACGCATCCAGACGCTCGCGGCCGATGCGCTGCATCGAGCGCAGCTGCGGGCTGGCGCGCAGCGCGGCCAGGCGGCGCAGGGCCTCGGCCGGTTGTTTGAAGCCTGCCTCCTCCAGCTGGCGACCGGCAGCCTCTTCATCTTGTGCCTGTTCCCACAGTGGCGACCACTCGCCGCCCACCACCAGCTCGCCTTCGCCTTCCTCTTCATCCGGGTCTGCAATGACCTGGCGGAAGTGCCAGTCAACCCGGCCGCGCCAGTACATCAACTGATCGTGGAAGCTTTGCCAATCGGCAAAGCCAAGGATATAGGCGACACGCTCACGGTCGAGCTCGCTGTCCGGCAGCATTTGCGTCTGGCGGTCGGCGATGGCCTGGATGGCATGCTCGGTGTAACGCAGGAATTCATAACCTTCGCGCAGCTCCGCCACCACGGCCGGCGGCAGGTAACCCTGGCCTTCCAAGGTCGCCAGCACCTTGAGCAGCGGCCGCTGCTGCAGGCTCAGGTCGCGCCCGCCGTGAATCAGCTGGAAGGCCTGGGCGATGAACTCGACCTCGCGGATGCCGCCGGCACCGAGCTTGATATTGTCAGCCATGCCCTTGCGCCGCACTTCCTGCTGGATCAGCTGCTTCATGGTGCGCAGCGCTTCGATCGCCGAGAAGTCCAGGTAGCGCCGATACACGAATGGCCGCAGCATTTCCTGCAGTTGCGCGCCAGCGGCCTGGTCACCGGCCACCACCCGCGCCTTGATCATCGCATAGCGTTCCCAGTCGCGGCCCTGGTCCTGGTAGTACTGCTCCAGCGCATTGAAGCTGAGCACCAGCGCGCCGGCCGAACCGTACGGGCGCAGGCGCATATCGACGCGGAACACGAAACCGTCGACGGTCACCGGGTCGAGCGCCTTGATCAGGCGCTGGCCCAGGCGGGTGAAGAATTCCTGGTTTTCCAGCGAGCGTTTGACGCCTTCTGTTTCGCCGCCTTCGGGGAAGGCGAAGATCAGGTCGATGTCCGACGACAGGTTCAGCTCCACTGCGCCCAACTTGCCCATGCCCAGCACCACCATGTGCTGCGGCTGACCGCTACGGTTGCCGATGGGCGTGCCGAACTGCTGGCAGTGGCGCGGGTACAACCACTGGTAGGCTTCGTCGATGGCCGCGTCGGCGAGGTCCGAAAGGTCGCGGCAGGTCTCGCCCAGCTCGGCCTGGCGGGTGATGTCACGCCAGATGATCCGCAGCTGTTGGCGGTTGCGCTCGCGGCGCAGGTTGCGCGCCAGCTCGTCCTCGCTCTGCGCGGCCTGGGCCGCAGCGGCGATCTGCCCGCGCAGCTCGCCCGGGGCGTAGCGGCGGTCCAGTTCACCGCTGGCGATCAGGGCGAACAGCATGGCAGGCTCGCGCTGGGCCACGCCAAGGACGAAGTCGCTGGCAGCGGCAACCTGATCGAACTGTTGCCGGTGCAGCGGGGTCCAGGTGTGCAGGTCGAGGTCGGCGTGGCCTGCCACGGCATCGCTCAGGAACTGCTGGTTGCGAACGACCAGCGGTTGCAGGGAAGCAGGCAGTTCGAGCGGCAATGGTAGGCGCATGGTCTATCCTTGATCGGCGTGAAATGAAGGGGAAAAAGCGGCCAAGAGGAAGCCGGACCTCGGTTGGACTGTCATACAAAAGTTGGAAATAGCTGAAAAAAACGAATCATTGGCAAGAAACATCAAGATTCACCTGTTCGCGACACACCGCCAACCAACATGAACGTTTTTCCTCACAAGCCGAGGTGCGACCAAACGTCGCATTTGTGTAGTTTTACTACTACCCATGGCGTGCAAAAGCATGAAATGCCGAAGCAAATGTAGTAAAACTACACGGCGCCGGGAGACACCCCGGTAATCCAAGAATTCACGACGTCTGCCCATAAGGCCAGTCGCAAACTCAGGCCCCCGATTCTGGTGGCCTTTCCGCCCTGGAGCAAGCCATGCAAGACCTCGATCCAATCGAAACCCAGGAATGGCTGGATGCCCTGGAGTCGGTCCTCGACAAAGAAGGCGAAGACCGCGCTCATTACCTGATGACCCGCATGGGCGAGCTGGCCACCCGCAGTGGCTCCCAGCTGCCGTACGCAATCACCACGCCATACCGCAACACCATCCCTGTCACCCACGAAGCACGCATGCCTGGCGACCTGTTCATGGAACGCCGCATTCGCTCGATGGTGCGTTGGAACGCGCTGGCCATGGTGATGCGCACCAACCTGAAGGACTCGGACCTGGGCGGCCACATCTCCAGCTTCGCTTCCAGTGCCACCCTGTACGACATCGGCTTCAACTACTTCTTCCAGGCGCCGACTGAAGAGCATGGCGGCGACCTGATCTTCTTCCAGGGCCACGCATCGCCAGGCGTTTACGCCCGTGCCTTCATGGAAGGCCGCATCAACGAAGACCAGATGAACAACTTCCGTCAGGAAGTGGACGGCAACGGCCTGTCTTCGTACCCGCACCCATGGCTGATGCCTGACTTCTGGCAGTTCCCGACCGTTTCGATGGGTCTGGGCCCGATCCAGGCTATCTACCAGGCACGCTTCATGAAGTACCTGGAAGCCCGTGGCTTCATCCCGGCCGGCAAGCAGAAGGTCTGGTGCTTCATGGGCGACGGCGAGTGCGACGAGCCGGAATCCCTGGGCGCAATCGCCCTGGCCGGCCGCGAGAAGCTGGACAACCTGATCTTCGTCATCAACTGCAACCTGCAGCGCCTCGACGGCCCGGTTCGCGGCAACGGCAAGATCATCCAGGAACTCGAAGGCGTGTTCCGTGGCGGTGGCTGGAACGTCAACAAAGTCGTCTGGGGCCGCTTCTGGGACCCACTGTTCGCCAAGGACACCAACGGTGCCCTGCAGCGCCGCATGGACGAAGTCATCGACGGCGAGTACCAGAACTACAAAGCCAAAGACGGCGCGTACGTTCGTGAGAACTTCTTCAACACTCCAGAGCTCAAGGCCATGGTCGAAGACCTGTCCGACGACGAGATCTGGAAGCTCAACCGTGGCGGCCACGACCCGTACAAGGTCTACGCGGCTTACCACCAGGCTGTGAACCACAAGGACCAGCCAACCGTCATCCTGGCCAAGACCATCAAGGGTTACGGTACCGGTGCCGGCGAAGCCAAGAACACCGCGCACAACACCAAGAAGGTCGACGTCGACAGCCTGCGTCACTTCCGTGACCGCTTCGACATCCCGGTCAAGGATGCCGACCTGGAGAACCTGCCGTTCTTCAAGCCGGAAGAAGGTTCTGCCGAAGCCAAGTACCTGGCCGAGCGCCGCAATGCCCTGGGCGGTTTCGTGCCTCAGCGCCGCGCCCAGAGCTTCAGCGTGCCGACCCCTCCACTGGAAACGCTGAAAGCGATCCTGGACGGCTCGGGCGACCGCGAAATCTCCACCACCATGGCCTTCGTGCGCATCCTCGCGCAGCTGGTCAAGGACAAGGACATCGGCCAGCGCATCGTCCCGATCATCCCGGACGAAGCCCGTACCTTCGGTATGGAAGGCATGTTCCGCCAGCTGGGCATCTACTCGTCGGTCGGCCAGCTCTACGAGCCAGTCGATAAAGACCAGGTGATGTTCTACCGCGAAGACAAGAAGGGCCAGATCCTCGAGGAAGGCATCAACGAAGCCGGCGCCATGTCGTCGTTCATCGCTGCCGGTACCTCGTACAGCTGCCACAACCAGCCGATGCTGCCGTTCTACATCTTCTACTCGATGTTCGGCTTCCAGCGCATTGGCGACCTGGCCTGGGCTGCAGGCGACAGCCGCACCCGTGGCTTCCTGATCGGCGGTACCGCCGGTCGTACCACCCTCAACGGTGAAGGCCTGCAGCACGAAGACGGTCACAGCCACATGATGGCGGGCACCATCCCGAACTGCCGCACCTATGATCCGACCTACGGCTACGAGCTGGCGGTGATCATCCAGGACGGCATGAAGAAGATGACCGAAGAGCAACAGGACATCTTCTACTACATCACCGTGATGAACGAATCCTACCAGCAGCCAGCCATGCCGGCCGGTGTCGAGGAAGGCATCATCAAGGGCATGTACCTGCTCGAAGAAGACACCCGCGAAGCCGCGCACCACGTACAGCTGATGGGCTCCGGCACCATCCTGCGCGAAGTCCGCGAAGCGGCGAAGATCCTGCGTGAAGAGTTCAACGTCGGTGCCGACGTGTGGAGCGTCACCAGCTTCAACGAACTGCGTCGCGACGGCCTGGCCGTGGAACGTGCCAACCGCCTGAAGCCTGGCCAGAAGCCACAGCAGACCTACGTCGAGCAGTGCCTGAACGGTCGCAAAGGTCCGGTCATCGCCTCCACCGACTACATGAAGCTGTTCGCCGAGCAGATTCGCCAGTGGGTGCCGAGCAAAGAGTTCAAAGTCCTGGGTACCGACGGTTACGGTCGCAGCGACAGCCGCAAGAAGCTGCGTCACTTCTTCGAAGTCGACCGCCACTTCGTGGTGCTGGCTGCCCTGGAAGCCCTGGCTGACCGCGGCGAGATCGAACCCAAGGTTGTGGCTGACGCCATCGTCAAGTTCGGCATCGACCCGGACAAGCGCAACCCACTGGACTGCTGAGGAGTATTTTTAAGTGAGCGAACTCATTCGCGTACCTGACATCGGCAGCGGTGAAGGTGAAATCATCGAGCTGTTCGTCAAGGTCGGTGATCGTATCGAGGCTGACCAGAGCCTGCTGACCCTGGAGTCCGACAAGGCCTCCATGGAGATCCCGGCGCCAAAGGCCGGCGTGATCAAGGAACTGAAGGTCAAGCTGGGCGACCGCCTGAAAGAAGGCGACGAGCTGCTGGTCCTGGAAGCCGAGGGCGCCGCTGCTGCGGCCCCTGAGGCTCCGGCTGCCGCTGCTGCTCCGGCTCCAGCTGCTGCGCCGGCTCCGGCCGCCGAAGCCGCCCCTGCTCCGGCAGCAGCTCCGGCTGCCGCCAGCGTGCAGGACATCCACGTGCCGGACATCGGCTCGTCGGGCAAGGCCAAGATCATCGAAGTGCTGGTCAAGGTTGGCGACACCGTCGAAGCCGACCAGTCGCTGATTACCCTGGAGTCCGACAAGGCCTCCATGGAAATCCCGTCGCCGGCTGCCGGCGTGGTCGAAGAAGTCCTGTGCAAGCTGGAAGACGAAGTCGGCACTGGCGACCTGATCTTCAAGCTGAAAGTCGCTGGTGCTGCACCGGCTGCCGCTCCGGCACCTGCCGCTGCTCCGGCCAAGGCTGAAGCTGCTCCGGCTGCCGCACCTGCCGCTGCTGCCCCGGCTGCTGCCCCAGCTCCGGTCGCTACCGCACCGGCTGCCGGCAGCAACGCCAAGGTTCACGCCGGCCCGGCAGTTCGCCAGCTGGCCCGTGAATTTGGTGTCGACCTGGGCGCAGTTGCCGCCACCGGTCCGCACGGTCGCATCCTGAAAGAAGACGTGCAGGTCTACGTCAAGGCGATGATGCAAAAGGCCAAGGAAGCTCCAGCAGCCGCTGGCGCTACCGGCGGCGCTGGCATCCCGCCGATCCCGGCCGTGGACTTCAGCAAGTTCGGTGAAGTGGAAGAAGTCGCCCTGACCCGCCTGATGCAGGTCGGCGCCACCAACCTGCACCGCAGCTGGCTGAACGTGCCGCACGTCACCCAGTTCGACTCCGCCGACATCACCGAGCTGGAAGCCTTCCGCGTTGCGCAGAAGGCCGTGGCCGAGAAGGCTGGCGTCAAGCTGACCGTGCTGCCACTGCTGCTCAAGGCCTGCGCCTTCCTGCTCAAGGAACTGCCGGACTTCAACAGCTCGCTGGCGCCAAGCGGCAAGGCCATCATCCGCAAGAAGTACGTGCACATCGGCTTCGCCGTGGACACCCCGGACGGCCTGCTGGTCCCTGTGATCAAGAACGTCGACCAGAAGAGCCTGCTGCAACTGGCTGCCGAAGCCGCTGCACTGGCTGAAAAGGCGCGCACCAAGAAGCTGTCGGCTGACGACATGCAAGGTGCCTGCTTCACCATCTCCAGCCTCGGCCACATTGGCGGCACCGGCTTCACGCCGATCGTCAATGCACCGGAAGTGGCGATCCTGGGCGTCTCCAAGGCGACCATGCAGCCAGTCTGGGATGGCAAGGCCTTCCAGCCGAAGCTGATGCTGCCACTGTCGCTGTCCTACGATCACCGTGTGATCAACGGCGCTGCCGCCGCGCGCTTCACCAAGCGCTTGGGCGACGTGTTGGGCGATATCCGCACCATGCTGCTGTAAGGCGGCACACTGCCCCTCCTTGCGAGGGGCAGTACTCTTTTCGAGCTGCCACGCTCGTACCTCAACCCCGCCAGATGGCGGGGCTTTTTTTTGCCTTGAGAATGCTGGGGAGGGCTTTGCCCTCCTTTCGCGACACAAGGCCGCTCCTACAGGAGACCGCGATCCCTTGTAGGAGCGGCCTTGCCGGGGCGCCGGACCGGTCGGAAAGGGCCGCAAAGCGGCCCCAAAATCTCAAGGCAAACTAAGGATTTCAGCCCGGCGGCCGAAAACATATACATGACAGCCCTCATGGCCGCTTGCCAGCCTCAGGGACATGATGCAACCTTGCCAGATATGCCGCCGCCCAGGCTGCGTTCCCCTTCAAGCGAGTCTTCGATGAAAAGCCAACCCGATGCCGCCAGCCGTGTGGCGGCCGAGGTCGTCACGCAGCTCCCCGTGCCCTCGCGGCTCGGCATGCTGCGTTTCGAAAGGCTGAACGAAGCCAACTGGGCGATGCTCTACCTGGACCCGGCCTGCGACCGCCAGTTCGGCCTGCCCGCGTCCGAGCTGTGCGCACTCATCGATTCGCCCTATGCCAGCCTGATGGAGCCCGAGGCACGCTATCGGCTGCACGATGAGATCCAGCTGCAACTGAGCAACCGTGGCTACTACCGCGTGCGCTATACCCTGCATACCCAGGCCCGCGCGCTGCGTCTGCTGGAAGCTGGCGAAGCGTTCAAGCAGCACAATCGCCAGCTGCTGCGCGGCTTCCTGACGGTGCTCGATGACGAAGACGAAAGCGACCTCGACACCAACGACCTGGAATCGCGCAACAACCGCCTGCAACTGGCCCTGCAGATCAACCAGCGCGCCCAGCAGGAACAGCTTGAGCACCTGGAGCGCGTGCGGGCCCAGCAAGATCTCATCCTGCGCCTTGCCCGCCAGCGTTACAGCGCGGAAAACTCGCTGCTCGAAGCCGCCCAGTTGATCACCCGCAGCGCCTGCGAAATCTACAAGGTCGACAGCGCCAGCATCTGGCACCTGGACGACCAGCGCCTGGAGCCGATCAGTGCCTGGCTGCGCAACGATCAGGTGCACCGCCTGCCCGAACCGATCGATGCCAGCCGCTTCCCCGACTACCTGGAAGCCCTGCACGCCAGCCGCGCCATCGACGCCCACAACGCCAACCACGACCCACGTACCCGTGAGCTGGCCCAGAGCCTGTATGCCGACAACAACGCCATGCTCGACGCCAGCATTCGCGTCGATGGCCAGGTGGTCGGCGTGTTGTGCCTGGAGCAGACCGGCCAGCCGCGCGCCTGGCAGTCCGATGAAATCGCCTTTGCCGGTGAGCTGGCCGACCAGTTCGCCCAGGTCATCACCAACCACAACCGGCGCACCGCCGCCAGCGCCCTGCACCTGTTCCAGCGGGCCGTGGAACAGAGCGCCAGTGCCTTCCTGCTGGTGAACCGCGACGGCGTGGTGGAGTACGTCAACCCAAGCTTCACGGCCATCACCCAGTACAGCACCGAGGAAGTCCAGGGCCACCACCTGGCCGAGTTGCCAGCCCTGGAAAACCTCAGCGAGCTGCTGTTCGACTCGCCGTCGAGCCTGGCCATGGGCAACAGCTGGCAGGGTGAATTCAAGAGCCGGCGCAAGAACCTCGAACCCTACTGGGGCCAGCTGTCGATCTCCAAGGTTTACGGCGACAACCGTGAGCTGACCCACTACATCGGCATCTACGAGGACGTCACCCAGACCAAGCTGGCCCAGCAGCGCATCGAGCGCCTGGCCTACACCGACAACCTGACCAACCTGGGCAACCGCCCGGCGTTCATCCGCAAGCTCGACGAGCGCTTCGCCCGTGACAGCGAGAACCCGATCTGCCTGCTGCTGGTGGACATCGACAACTTCAAGCGGATCAACGACAGCCTCGGCCACCAGACCGGCGACAAGCTGCTGATCAGCCTGGCCCGGCGCCTGCGCAACAGCCTGAGCGTCAACGGTGTGCTCGCCCGCTTTGCCAGCAACGAGTTCGCCGTGCTGCTCGACGACACCAGCCTCGAAGACGGCCAGGGCGTTGCCCTGCAGTTGCTGCGCACCCTCGACAAGCCGATGTTCGTCGACAACCAACTGATCAACGTCACCGCCTCGGTAGGGCTGGCCTGCGCGCCGCTGCACGGCAGCGACCCGACCACCCTGATGAAAAACGCCGGCCTTGCCCTGCACAAGGCCAAGGCCAACGGCAAGCACCAGGTGCAGGTGTTCACCGAAGTGCTCAACGCCGAGGCCAGCTACAAGCTGTTCGTCGAGAACAACCTGCGCCGCGCCCTGACCCAGAACGAGCTGGAGGTGTTCTACCAGCCCAAGCTGTGCCTGCGCAGCGGTCGCCTGCTGGGCCTTGAGGCCTTGCTGCGCTGGAACCACCCCGAGCGCGGCATGATCCGCCCGGACCAGTTCATCAGCGTGGCCGAGGAAACCGGCCTGATCATCCCCATCGGCAAGTGGGTGGTGCGCCAGTCGTGCCGCATGAGCCAGCAACTGCAGGAAGCCGGCATGGGCTGCTTGCACGTGGCCATCAACCTGTCCCCCAAGCAGTTCTCCGACCCCGACCTGGTGGCCTCGATCGCCTCCATCCTCAAGGAAGAAGGCCTGCCTGCGCACCTGCTGGAGCTGGAGCTGACCGAAGGCCTGCTGCTGGAAGCCTCGGAAGACACCCACCGCCAGCTCGACGAGCTCAAGGCCCTGGGCCTGACCCTGGCCATGGACGACTTCGGCACCGGCTATTCGTCGTTGAGCTACCTGAAGAAGTTTCCGATCGACATCATCAAGATCGACCGTAGCTTCATCAACGAGATCCCCGACAACCAGGACGACATGGAGATCACCTCGGCGGTGGTGGCCATGGCCCACAACCTCAAGCTCAAGGTGGTGGCCGAGGGCATCGAGACGCCGGAGCAACTGGCGTTCCTGCGCCGGCACCGCTGCGACGTCGGCCAGGGTTACCTGTTCGACCGGCCGATCCCGGGTCGCGAGCTTGCAGAAAAACTCAAGCGCTATCCACGCGGTCCAATGGCCTGACAGTAGCGTTATCCTCGGGCACTATAGAGTCCATTCGGGCCTCTTCGCGGATAAACCCGCTCCCACAGGTACCCCACTGCATTCGAACCCTGTACTGCCCCTGTGGGAGTGGGTTTTGCCCGCGAAGGCCCCAACACCTATCCAACTGACATACAGAGGAACAGCCATGGTCCTGCGTTCGGAAATCCTGGTGAACAAAAACGTCATGCCAACCGCCGAGCAGGCGCTGCCTGGCCGCGAAGCGCCAATGTCCCTGCCCGAATTCCACTACGTGTTCGAAGGCACGCCACTGCTCGGCCCGTTCTTCGAAGGCGCCATCGACTTCGCCATTTTCGGCCTGGGCTGCTTCTGGGGCGCCGAGCGCCGCTTCTGGCAGCGTGAAGGCGTGGTCAGCACCGTGGTCGGTTACGCCGGCGGCTTCACCCCGAACCCGACCTACGAAGAAGTCTGCTCGGGCCTGACCGGCCACACCGAAGTGGTGCTGGTGGTGTTCGACAAGGACAAGGTCAGCTACCGCGAACTGCTGGCGATGTTCTGGGAACTGCACAACCCGACCCAGGGCATGCGCCAGGGCAACGACGTTGGCACCCAGTACCGTTCGGCCATCTACTGCACCAGCCCTGAGCAGCTGGAGCAGGCCAAGGCCAGCCGCGACGCGTTCCAGGCCGAACTGAGCAAGGCCGGCTTCGGCGAGATCACCACCGAAATCGACCAGGCGCCGACCGTATACTTCGCCGAGGCCTACCACCAGCAGTACCTGGCCAAGAACCCGGACGGCTATTGCGGCATCGGCGGTACCGGCGTGTGCCTGCCACCGAGCCTGCAAGGCAACTGAACCATGAGCACGATGACCCTGTTCCACTCGCCACTGTCGCCCTTCGTGCGCAAGGTCATGGTGGTGCTGCACGAGACCGGCCAGCTTGGCCGTGTCGCGCTACAGCCGGTGAACATCAGCCCGGTGAGCGGTGACGTGCAGCTCAACCAGGGCAACCCGATCGGCAAGATCCCGGCCCTGCGCCTGGAAGACGGTACCGTGCTGCACGACAGCCGGGTGATCTGCGAGTACCTCGACCTGCAGCATGTCGGCCTGCCGCTGCTGCCGCGCGAGGGCTCGGCGCGCTGGCGGCGCATGACCTTGGCTTCGCAGGCGGATGCGATCATGGATGCGGCGGTGTCGAGCCGTTACGAGAGCTTCCTGCGGCCTGAAGAGAAACGCTGGGACGGTTGGCTCGAAGCACAGGGCGAGAAGATTCGCCGTAGCCTGGCGAACCTTGAGCAGGAGCACCTGGCTGAATTGGCTAGCGGTTTCGATCTCGCTGCGATCGGCGTGGCTTGTGCACTAGGGTACTTGGACCTGCGTCAGCCTGAGTTTGGCTGGCGTGAGCGCCAGCCTGGCTTGGCGGCGTGGTATGCCGAGGTGACCAAGCGGCCATCGATGCTGGCGACAGCACCAACAGTCTGAAGGCCTGCTTCGCCTTTGTGGGAGCGGCCTTGTGTCGCGAAAGGGCCGCGAAGCGGCCCCGGCGATTTCTGCTGCGAAGCTGAAAAGCTGGGGGCCGCTTCGCGCCCCTTTCGCGACATAAAGCCGCTCCCACAAAAGCTGGGCCAGTCTGGTTTCAATATCAGCAATCAGGATTACCCGCAGTAAACTTCTTGGCCGGGTTCACCGCCGCCTTGAACTGGCGCAGCGCCTTGGAACCTATCAGCAACGGGTAGTTGAAGTGGCTGCGGTCCACCAGGTTCACCTCCATGGTGCGCTGCACGCCACCCAGGCACATCTCCAGATCGATCACCGGCCGCTTGGAGACTTCCGGCGCATCACCCTCGTCCTCTTCCTCGGCACGCCCCTTGATCTTGCTGATGCGCGAGACCTGGTGCTCATACACCTTGCCGTCGGCGTCCTTGGTCGCCAGGCGGAAACGCACCCACTCCTCGCCATCGCGGGTAAACAGCTCGATGTCCTTGGCCGACAGCGACGCGGTCCAGGCACCGGTGTCCATCTTGGCCTTCAGGGTCTGGCCAAGTTCGGGCAACTTGATGTTCTCGTAACGGCCATACAGCGTGGGTTCGGCGGCCATCACCGGCAACGCCAGCAGCGATAACAGGGCAAGCAGAGATTTCACAGGCAGGCTTCCTTGAGAAGGGTCAGTGCTTAGACTGCACTGGCAGGATAGGTTCGCTGTCACAAGCCTAACCAACATGTTGTGAAACATTTGTCCCCACCGTCGGGCATTGGACATTTGGCGTAGACCCCAGCGCTGCTTATCATTGCGCCCTGCTAATTTCCCACAACAAGAGTTTCCTTATGCGTCGCCTGTTTACCGGCATTCTTACGACCACCCTGCTGTTGATCAACACCGTGGTGATGATCTGCCCGCTGATGGTCTTCGCCCTGCTCAAGCTGGTGCTGCAGGGGCGCTGGCGCGACTACGCCTCCGCTGCCGTGATGTGGTTCGCTGAAGCCTGGTCAGAGGTCGACAAGGCCATCTTCGCCCTGTGCATCCCCACGAAATGGGACATCCGTGGCGTCGAGAACCTGCGCAAGGACACGTCCTACCTGGCCGTCAGCAACCACCAGACCTGGGTCGACATCCCGGCGCTGATCGAAAGCCTCAACCGCCGCACGCCGTTCTTCAAGTTCTTCCTCAAGAAGGAGCTGATCTGGGTACCGCTGCTGGGCCTGGCCTGGTGGGGGCTCGACTACCCGTTCATGAAGCGCTACAGCAAGGCGTTCCTGGAAAAGCACCCGGATCTCAAGGGCAAGGACCTGGAGATCACCAAGGCCGCCTGCGAGTTGTTCAAGCGCCAGCCGGTGACCGTGGTGAACTACCTCGAAGGCACCCGCTTCACCGAGGCCAAACACCGCGAACAGCAATCGCCCTACCGTTACCTGCTCAAGCCCAAGGCCGGCGGCGTGGCGTTCGTGCTGGCGGCGCTGGGCGAGCAGCTGGATGCACTGCTGGACGTGACCATCGTCTATCCCGGCAATAAGGCGCCGGGCTTCTGGGATCTGCTTAATGGCAGCATCAGCCGGGTGATTATCGACATTCAGGTGCGTGAGCTGGACCCGGCATTGTGGGATGGGGATTACGAAAATGACCCGGCCTTCCGCCAGACCGTGCAGGCCTGGGTCAACCAGCTGTGGGCGGACAAGGACCAGCGGATTGAGCAATTGCGCGCTGACATGAACTGAGTTTATTGCCTGTACTGGCCTCTTCGCGGGCACGCCCGCTCCCACAGGGATTGCGCAGATCTTAAGCTTTGCGCAGTCTCTGTGGGAGCGGGCGTGCCCGCGAAGAGGCCGGTACAGCCCACCCATAGCCCCGATTAAAACCCAAGCTAATAATTAGAATAAGTAATACTTTTTTGTCATCACCCACCCAAGTGGATAAAAATCGACCAAAGCACAACTACAAAAATGCCTGGATCGATCGATGGCCAACCCACCCAGCTCCAACTCCGCCCAACTGCGCCGTGTCCTCGGCCTCCCCGCCCTGGTGTTCTTCGGCCTGGTGTACATGGTCCCGCTGACCATCTTCACCACCTACGGCATCGTCACCGAACTCACCGGCGGCCGTACCGCCAGCGCCTACATGGTCACCCTGGTGGCCATGCTGTTCACCGCCGCGTCCTACAGCTTCATGGTCAAGCGCTTCCCGGTCGCGGGCTCGGCGTACTCCTACACCAACATGGCATTCGGCCCCAACGTCGGCTTCCTCGCCGGCTGGTCGCTGCTGCTGGATTACCTGTTCCTGCCGATGATCAATTACCTGCTGATCGGCCTGTTCCTCAACATCGCCTTCCCGGCCATCCCGGCGTGGTCCATCGCCCTGGCCTCGATCGTGCTGGTAACGGTGCTGAACGTGGTCGGAATCCACTCGGTGGCGAAGACCAGCAACCTGATCGTCGGTGCGCAGATCGTCTTCATCGCGGTGTTCGTCGCGCTGTCGTGCCAGTCGCTGGCCGGCCAGCCGCTGGACCTGCTGTCGCCGCTGATGGGCGATGGCTCCAAGCCCGGTTTTGGCGCGATCATGGCTGGCGCGGCAGTGCTGTGCCTGTCGTTCCTCGGCTTCGACGCCGTCTCGACCCTGGCCGAAGAATGCCGTGATGCGCGCCGTGACGTTCCACGGGCGATCATCCTCACCACCCTGTTTGCCGGTGTGCTGTTCACCGTGCTGGCCTACGTCAGCCAACTGGTGATGCCGGGCACCACCTTCGCCAATGCCGATGCGGCGGCCAACGAGGTGATGTTCAAGGCGGGCGGTCAGTTCCTGGCCAACTTCTTCACCGCCGCGTATGTCGCTGGCAGCCTGGGTTCGGCGCTGGCCTCGCAGGCGGCGGTGTCGCGCATCCTGTTCACCATGGGGCGGGACAACGTGCTGCCACGGCGCAGCTTCGGTTACCTGTCGCCACGCTTCGGCACGCCGGTGTTTGCCATTGCGCTGGTGTCGGCGTTTTCGCTGCTGGCGTTGGTGATCGACCTGGCTACCCTTGCCTCGCTGATCAGCTTTGGTGCGTTGGTAGCGTTCTCGGCGGTGAACCTGGCGGTGGTGAAGACTCACCTGATGGACGATGGAGCTCAGCGTAACCTCAAAGGGTTGCTGTGCTATGGCCTGGTGCCGCTGGTGGGGTTGGCGCTGACCTTGTGGCTGTGGACCAGCCTGTCGGCGCTGACCTTGGTGATCGGCCTATGCTGGTTTGCCTTCGGCCTGGCCTACCTGGCGATACTGACTGCCGGCTTCCGCCGCCCGGTGCGCCTGGTAGACTTCACAGAAGCTGCCTGACCCAGTTTCCCCGGGCTTGCGCGATCCCTTGTAGGAGCGGCCTTGTGTCGCGAAAGGGCCGCGCAGCGGCCCCGGCAATTTTCGACGCGAAGCTGAAATCATGGGTCCGCTACGCGCCCCTTTCGCGACACAAGGCCGCTCCTACAGAACAGAGCCCGCCTTCAACGGCGGTGATGCCTGCACCGCCCCTTTAAACCCTCAGACTGAAGGTTGGGCCAACGGCGCCGGCGTCGTCCACAAACTCCCCAGATTCTGCAACAACGACCCAGCAATCCCCTGCTGCCCCAGGTACTGCAGAATCAACGGCGCAAACTGCCCGATCATCCCGGTATCCATCCCCAGCGCCTTGAACGCATTGTCCAGGTCGCCGCGGTTCTCCACATCGTTGCCCAGCGCCTTGTCCAGGGCCGACTGGCTGCCCTTGTCGTTGCCCAGCAACTCACCCAACCCACTCAACCCGCCCAGGGCATTGGCGCCTGACAACAAGTCCAGGCCCGGCACCGCTTTGGTCAGCTGGCCATAGTCGTCGCTGCTCAGGTTATTGCGCGCCAACCCCAGCATGGCCCCTGCCCCGCCCACGGCCTGTTCGGGGGTGATGTTCAGCTGGCTGCCCAGAGTGTTGAGCAGGTTGGCCTGCCCTTCGGGCGCCTGTAGCTGGCCTTGTTGGTTCTGGTTCTGCATGGAAGAGACGGCGTTGGCGGCGTCGCTGAGGTTGAAGGCGAACACCGGGCTTGCGGCCAGGGTCATTAGGGTTGCCAGGGTGAATGCTTTCATCGGGAGGGACCTCGTTGGCCGGGATGGCCTGGGAAACGAGCAGTTTGACTGGGGATTTTGGGGTTTGTTCCAGATAGACCGAAGGGGCCGCTTCGG
>NZ_JBKGGW010000012.1:0-137263 GCF_052041945.1 Pseudomonas sp. SMN11
CGCCGGGGGTTGCAGGTCGGGCGAGGTGACCGAGCCCGGTTGCGAAACGTTACCGGCTGCGTCGGTGAGGGTCACCTGAACACTGCTGCCATCGTTCACTGCCGGGTTCAGGGTGATCTGGAAGTTGCCATCGGCCCCGACCGTACCACTGGCAATCAGGTTGCCCTGGGCATCGCGCACCTGCACGCTGGCGCCGACCTCGCCGCGGCCGCTGAGCTGCTGACCGGCCTGGCTGATCACAAGGCCGGTCGGGGCGTCTGGGGGCGTGGTGTCGGGGGGATTGCCGATACCATCGTCCGGTGCGCTGATGGTGGTGGCGCTGGACATGTTACCGGCAGGGTCGGTGACCGTGACCTGCAAGGCTTGGCCGTCGGTCTGCGGCGGCTGCAAGGTGACGCTGAACTGGCCGTCGGCACCGGCTACCGCACTCCCCAGAACAGCGCCGTTGGGGCCGAGTACCTGCACGGTCGAGCCGGGTTCGGCGCTGCCGGTGAGGGTGTTGCCTTGCGCGTTGATTGCCAGCTCTGTCGGTGCGGTTGGTGCGGTGGTGTCCGGTGCGGTTACTGCACCAGGCTGCGACGCGTTACCCGCGGGATCGGTCAGGGTGACGCCGAGGTTTTCACCGTTGGCCTGAGGGGTGTTCAAGGCGACATTGAAGCTGCCGTCGGCATTCACCGTGCCGCTGCCGATCAGGTTGCCTGCGGCGTCGAACACCTTCACCGCGGCACCCGCTTCACCGCGCCCGCTCAGGCGCAGGCCGTCAGGCGAAACCAGAAGGTCGATGGGCGTGGCGGGTGGTGTGGTGTCGCCGGGCGCACTGCCGCCACCTCCGCCACCACTGCTGTTGTTGGCCGCTGCGGCTACGCCGCCGACACCGAGCAGGCTGAGGCCGGCGATGGCGAAGGTCGAGGTGCCGGCGCCAGCGACGCCGATACCGGCCACCAGCTCGTCAAGCGAGGCCACTTCGTCAAAGGTGAAGCCAGTGAACGCCGTCGCATCATAGTTGGCGTGCCACAAAGTGCCGTCTTCGCCAACGAACACCATGTCGCTGCCAACACCTGCCTGGTCCACGGCAAAGAAATTGCCGACGGTGACCTTTTCTCCGGATTTGAGCGTGACAATCAGGTCCTGGCCGCGCCGGGTGACGGTGGCCACCTGGTCGGGAGCGACGGGCATCTGCACCACGCCTGGGCTGTTGAGGGTGATGTTGCCCCAGGCATTCTGGGTGGCTACGGCGGATTGCTTGTCGGCGACGACGATGTTGTCCATGAGTGCTCCCTGCTGGATTTCGGTACACAGGGGCGCATTCGCGACCCATGGCCGTGTAACCGGAGATTAGGGAGATATAGCAGTCCAGCAGATTGCCACCAGATGGCTTTCCGGATAGTCCTTTAGTGAATGCGGGGGTCAGCGAAGCCCCAGGCGACGAGCCAGGCGGCTCAGATTGGCACGGTCCAGGCCCAGCTCGCGGGCTGCTGCGGCCCAGTTGTCCTGATGACGTTGCAGGCAGGCATCGATCATCTGGCGTTGGTAATCATCCAGTGCTTCGCGTAGGCCGCCGACGGGTACCGTCAGGGCTGCAGGCGTGGCATGGGCAAGAGGCACTGCCGTGGCTGGCTGGGCGGCTCGCAGGTCAAGGTCGCTGGCTTCCAGTGTGAGGATGCGTGGGCGCTCCGGGTGTTGGCCCATGGCCTTGAGGGCCGAGCGACCGATCAGGTGTTCGAGTTCGCGTACGTTCCCCGGCCAGTCATATGCCAACAGAGCTGCTTGCGCTTCACTGCTCAGCCGAAGGCTGTTCAAGCCAAGGCGCGATCGGTTCTGTTCGAGGAAATAGCCGGCAAGAAGCAGCACATCGCGCCCACGTTCGCGTAACGGCGGCACCTGTAGCGGATACACGCTGAGGCGGTGGTAGAAGTCGGCGCGGTAGTTGCCTGTGCGCACCTCGGCGGCCAGGTCGCGGTTGGTGGCGGCGATCAGGCGCACATCGACGCGGTGTTCGCGGTCCGAGCCCAGGCGCTGCAGCTGGCCGCTCTGCAGCACACGCAACAGCTTGGCTTGCACGCTCAACGGCAATTCGCCCACTTCATCGAGGAACAACGTACCGCCGTTGGCCAACTCGAACTTGCCGCGGCGTTCGCCATGGGCGCCTGTGAATGCGCCACGCACATGGCCGAACAGTTCGCTTTCCACCAGGGTGTCGGGGAGGGCTGCACAGTTGAGGCTGACCAGGGGTTTGTCGGCGCGGTTGCTGGCCTGGTGCAGGGCCATGGCCACCAATTCCTTGCCCACACCAGTTTCGCCAGTGATCAACACGGTCAGCTCGCTGCCGCCCACCAGGCGTATTTCTTCGAGCAGGCGCTTGTGCGCCGGGCTCTGGCCGATCAGCTCCTTGTCCTGGCCGCTGGCCTGGCGGTAGATCTCGGCGCGGTGGTGCTCGTCCTCGGCGCGCAGGGCCAGGTGCTCGATGCGCTCGGCCACGGTCACGGTGGCGGCGGCCAGGCTGGCGAAGGCTTGCAGGGCTTCCAGCTCCAGGCTCTGGAACTGGCCGGGGGTCAGGGCGTCGAGGGTAACCAGGCCCCACGGGCGCTCGTCGACCATCAGTGGGCAACCCATGCAGTCGTGCACCTCAAGGTCGGCGTCAGGTGCATTGACCAGGCCATCGTAAGGGTCGGGCAGCTCGGAGTCGCTGGCAAAGCGTGTCGGCTCCGGGCGGCTGAGCAGGATCTGGAAGCGCGGGTGCTCACTGACCTTGAAGCGACGGCCCAGGGTATCGGGCGAAAGCCCATCGACCGCCAGCGGCACCAGCCATTCACCATCCAGGCGTAGCAGCGCGGCAGCATCGCAGGGCAACAGCCCGCGCATGGCCTGCAGCAGGCGGCGGTAGCGTTCCTGGTCGGGCAAGTCGCGGGACAAGTCGCTGACCAGGGGCAGCAGGGTGGTGAGCAACGGCTTTGTAGTCATATGGACTCCTGTTAGTCGTTTTGACTATACGCTCGGGCAGGTCGATTTGACATGATCGGCGTCAATACCCTGATTTCATTGGAGAAAAAAGTTGGCATGATTGCTGTAATAACAAGGGCAACCATTTGAAGCCTCAGGCTCAGGAGTTGTCGCAAATGCTCAATGCCGAACAACGTGCAATCATCAAAGCCACTGTCCCTCTGCTGGAAACCGGTGGTGAGGCGCTGACCACCCACTTCTACAAGATGATGCTCAGCGAGTACCCAGAGGTTCGCCCGCTGTTCAACCAGGCCCACCAGGCCAGCGGCGACCAGCCACGCGCTCTGGCCAATGGCGTGCTGATGTATGCCCGTCACATCGACCAGCTGGAGCAGTTGGGTGGCCTGGTCGGCCAGATCATCAACAAACACGTTGCCCTGCAGATTTTGCCGGAGCACTACCCGATCGTCGGCAGCTGCCTGCTGCGCGCCATCGAAGAAGTGCTGGGCAAGGAAATCGCCACCCCTGAAGTCATCGCTGCCTGGGCCGCTGCCTACGGCCAGCTGGCCGACATCCTGATCGGCGCCGAGGAAAGCCTCTACAAACAGAAAGAAGAGGCTACCGGCGGCTGGCGTGGCACTCGCGAATTCCGCCTGGCCCGTCGCGAGCAGGAAAGCAGCGAGATCACCTCGTTCTACTTCGCCCCGGTGGATGGCCAGCCGGTACTCAAGGCCGAGCCTGGCCAGTACATCGGCCTGCAGCTGTTCATCGACGGTGTCGAGCAGCGGCGCAACTATTCGCTGTCGGCCCTGTGCGACGGCCAGCAATACCGCATCAGCGTCAAGCGCGAGGAGGGCGGCAAGGTCTCCAACTACCTGCACGATGAGCTGGTGGTGGGCGACACCCTGCAGCTCTTCCCGCCTGCGGGTGACTTCACCCTGGCGGCCAGCGACAAGCCGCTGGTGCTGATCAGCGGTGGTGTGGGCATTACCCCAACCCTGGCGATGCTTGAAGCCGCACTGCAAACCCAACGTGAGGTGCATTTCATCCACTGCGCGCGTAACGGAGCCGTGCATGCGTTCCGCGACTGGGTCGACGGCCTGGCCGAGC
Source organism: Pseudomonas sp. SMN11 (assembly GCF_052041945.1). Taxonomy (NCBI): domain Bacteria; kingdom Pseudomonadati; phylum Pseudomonadota; class Gammaproteobacteria; order Pseudomonadales; family Pseudomonadaceae; genus Pseudomonas; species Pseudomonas sp. SMN11. The sequence goes on from NZ_JBKGGW010000012.1 coordinate 4,051, forward strand.
GCCATCCGCAGCTCAAGCGTTTCTACTGCTATGCCGAGCCGGAAGGTGGTGCTGCCGCCGATGCTGTGGGCCTGCTGAGCGAGGAACTGCTGGGCGAGTGGCTGCCGCACGGGCGTGACGTGGATGCCTACTTCCTTGGGCCCAAGGGCTTCATGGCGGCGGTCAAGCGCCAGTTGAAGGGCCTGGGTGTGCCGGAGCAGCAGAGTCGCTACGAGTTCTTCGGGCCGGCGGCAGCCCTGTAGGAGCGGGCTTGCCCCACGAAAGGGCCGGTGCAGGCGAATATTTTTCTGCCTATATATAAAGAAAGGTGAAAGGTGCCTTGGGCACCTTTCATCTTTAATCCTCCTTTAATCACTGTATCCTTCACTCCCGGGTGTCGAGGGGCTTGCCCCTGCGCGGCACCCGGGCAGCCGCTTTTTTACCGGCCGACGTTGAACCGACGTTGCTGCAGCCGGTCACAGAGTCTCCGGATAGCCCTGCGCAGTGCTGTCTCGCCGCCCCCTCGCACGCTAATGGGCCATGCCTGCGTGTAGAATTGCACTCAGGCGGGCGGACCACGCTGCCACCTATCCATCGAAGGAATCGGCAATGAACGAACAAACATCGCGCCTGAATCGCGAACGGCGTTTTCTGGTGCTGCTGGGGGTGATCTGCCTCGCCCTGATCGGCGGTGCGCTGTACATGCAGGTGGTACTGGGCGAGGCACCTTGCCCACTGTGCATCCTGCAACGCTATGCCTTGCTCTTTATCGCCCTCTTCGCGTTCATTGCCGCTGCCATGCCCGGGCGCCGCAGCCTGACCCTGTTCGAGGGCCTGGTGGTGCTCAGTGCCATTGGCGGAATCGTTGCGGCTGGCAACCATGTGTATATACTCGCCAACCCCATGGTCAGTTGCGGCATCGATACCCTGCAACCGATCGTCGACGACCTGCCCCTGGCCAAGCTCTGGCCACTGGCGTTTCAGGTCGACGGCTTCTGCAGCACGCCGTACCCGCCGATCCTCGGCTTGTCACTGGCGCAGTGGGCGCTGGTGGCGTTCGTCCTGACGGCCATCCTGGTACCGTTCGGCATCTACCGCAACCGGCGCCAGTCTTAGACATAAGTCCCGAATTCGGTGTGGTCTTTTGCACCGGATGAGAAGAGTGAAAAGTCCTCCCCCGCTTGATCCAGATCAACCTCGAAGCCTTGCGAAATGCGGGTTCCAGGGCTAGCAAGCGGGGTGCGACAAACTGTCGCGAAGTTGATTTGTCGAGCTGGATTGTTACGGATTCCGTAAAGGACTGTTGCTCAATAAGTCATAGTCAAGGGTTGGCGACCTATCTACAATCGCCCCCAATTTCCGTTCGGCACTGCTTGCGAGTCGCAGGATTGAAGGAAGCCCCAGCGCTCCTTTTTGCTGACTTCGTCAAGTTTCGCCCAACGGCGATACCGGGCGGACCCCCCTCCGCGTTTTCCCGCACCAAATGGACTTGGTCTGAAGTACAGGCCTGTTGCCTACGAAACCATAAGCACCGCTAACACGCTTTGCGCCAAGGTCCTGCAGTCGGACCCGGGCAGGAGCGAGTACGGGCGCGAAATGCCGCACTTGGCAGGACGAAGTGTTGGCTACCAAAACACAAATTGCATTGAAGCAAGCTGATCTAGAGGTCGTGAGATGAGTAAAAAGCGTTACCCCAGACTGTTTGGCATATTGCCCTTTTTAGGCATGCTTTTACTCAGTGGGTGCAACTGGACCCTGCTCGACCCGAAAGGTCAGGTCGGCATTGAGCAAAAGAACCTGATCCTGATCGCTACCGGCCTGATGCTGCTGGTGGTGATTCCGGTCATCATCATGACCGTGGCGTTCGCCTGGAAGTACCGTGCTTCCAACAAGGCTGCCACCTACACCCCAGACTGGTCGCACTCGACCAAGATCGAACTCGCGGTGTGGATCATCCCGATCATCATCATCATCGCCCTGGGCTACGTCACCTACAAGTCGACCCACAAGCTGGACCCATACCGTCCGCTGGATTCCGACGTGAAGCCGATCCAGATCGACGTGGTCGCGCTGGACTGGAAGTGGCTGTTCATCTACCCAGAGCAAGGCATTGCCACCGTCAACCAGATCAACTTCCCGGCTAACGTCCCGGTGAACTTCCGCGTCACCTCCGACGCCGTGATGAACTCGTTCTTCATCCCGGGCCTGGGTGGCCAGATCTACGCGATGGCGGGCATGACCACCAAGCTGCACCTGATCGCCAACGAAAATGGCGTCTTCGACGGTATCAGCGCCAACTACAGCGGTGCTGGCTTCACCGGCATGAAATTCAAGGCTAATGCGACCTCTCAGGAAGACTTCGACAAATGGGTCGCCGAGGTCAAGCAGTCGCCGCTGAAACTGGGCAAGGCCGAGTACGAAGCACTGGCCAAACCTAGCGAATACAACCCAGTCGCGCTGTACAGCGAGGCACCTGCTGAACTGTTCCAGACCATCGTCGACAAGTACGAAGGTATGAACCGCGGCAAGCCGGTCCACGAAGAAGCAGGCAGCAAAGATCTGGCCACCACCGAGTCGAGTGTGCAACCAGCTGCCGGTGCAGAGGAGTAAGAGATGTTCGGTAAATTAACCCTGGAGGCGATACCCTTCCACGAGCCGATAGTCATGGTGACGCTTGCCATGATCGCGCTCGGGGGTATTGCTGTCGTTGGTGCTATCACCTATTTCCGCAAGTGGACCTACTTGTGGACCGAGTGGCTGACTACTGTCGACCACAAAAAGATCGGCGTGATGTACATCGTCGTCGCGATGGTCATGCTGCTGCGCGGCTTTGCCGACGCCATCATGATGCGTACCCAGCTGGCTGCCGCTACCGGTGGCTCCGAAGGCTACCTGCCGCCTGAACACTATGACCAGATCTTCACCGCTCACGGTGTGATCATGATCATCTTCATGGCGATGCCGTTCTTCACCGGCCTGATGAACCTCGCGGTTCCCCTGCAGATCGGTGCACGTGACGTTGCCTTCCCGTTCCTGAACTCCCTGAGCTTCTACCTGCTGCTGGCAGGCGTGCTGCTGGTCAACATCTCGCTGGGCGTTGGTGAATTCGCCAAGACCGGCTGGGTTGCCTATCCGCCGCTCGCGGGCATTCAGTACAGCCCTGGGGTGGGTGTCGACTACTACATCTGGGCGCTACAGCTCTCAGGCTTGGGTACGACACTGACCGGTGTGAACTTCCTCGTCACCGTGATGAAGATGCGCGCACCTGGCATGAAGCTGATGGACATGCCGATCTTCACCTGGACCTGCACCTGGGCCAACGTGCTGATCGTGGCTTCGTTCCCGATCCTGACCGCTGCACTCGCACTGCTGACTGTTGACCGTTATCTGGACTTCCACATTTTCACCAACGAGCTTGGTGGGAACCCGATGATGTACGTCAACCTGTTCTGGGCGTGGGGTCACCCTGAGGTATACATCCTGATCCTGCCGGCCTTCGGCGTGTTCTCGGAAGTGACTTCGACCTTCTCCGGCAAGCGTCTGTTCGGCCACCACTCGATGATCTACGCATCGGGCGCCATCGCCGTTCTGGGCTTCGCTGTATGGCTGCACCACTTCTTCACCATGGGTGCCGGCGCCAGCGTCAACACCTTCTTCGGCCTGGCGACGATGCTGATCTCCATTCCGACCGGTGTGAAACTGTTCAACTGGCTGTTCACCATGTACCAGGGCCGTGTGCGCTTCACCGCGCCAATGCTGTGGACCCTGGGCTTCATGATCACCTTCTCGATCGGTGGCATGACTGGCGTTCTGCTGGCTGTTCCAGGTGCTGACTTCGTACTGCACAACAGCCTGTTCGTAATCGCTCACTTCCACAACGTGATCATTGGTGGTGCGGTATTCGGCTACATCGCCGGCTTCGCCTACTGGTGGCCAAAAGCGTTCGGCTTCAAGCTGAACGAGAAGTGGGGCAAAGCTGCCTTCTGGTTCTGGATCTCCGGCTTCTACGTAGCGTTCATGCCGCTGTACGCCCTGGGCTTCATGGGCATGACCCGTCGTCTGAACCACTCCGACAACCCACTGTGGGAACCCTACCTGTACGTAGCCGTTGTCGGCGCCGTGCTGATCCTGTTCGGTATCGCCTGCCAGCTGATCCAGATCGTCGTTTCGATCCGCGATCGCGAGCAGAACCTGGACGTGACCGGCGACCCATGGGGCGGCCGTACCCTGGAATGGTCGACCTCGTCGCCACCTCCGTTCTACAACTTCGCCCACATGCCAGAGAAAGTTGGCCTGGACTGCTGGAACGAAGCCAAGGAAGCCGGTGTTGCCTACAAGGTGCCGGGCAAGTACGAAGCGATCCACATGCCGAACAACACCGCTACCGGTCTGTTCATGGGTATGTTCCTGACTGTCTTCGGCTTCGCTTTCATCTGGCACATCTGGTGGCTGGTTGGCGCGAGCCTGCTGGCAACCATCGCGGTCTTCGTTCGCCACGCTGCGCGTGACGACCAGGGCTACATGGTTCCGGCCGAAGAAGTGGCGCGCATCGAAGGCGAGCGTCTGAAGGCGCTGGCCAAAGCAGGTGCTCTGCCTGCCGGCGCACGTGTCGAATCGTTTGAACGGGTGTAATCAATGTCCAGTCAAGTAATCCACGGTGGCGCGCATGGTCATGACCATGCTCACGATGACCACCACCACGACTCGGGCCAGATGACCGTCCTCGGTTTCTGGCTGTACCTGATGACCGACTGCATCCTGTTTGCGTCGCTCTTCGCCACCTACGCGGTGCTGTCCGGCAGTTTTGCCGGCGGCCCGTCGGGTCACGACATCTTCCAGCTCGACTTCGTAGCTGTAGAAACGCTGTTCCTGCTGCTGTCCTCGATCACCTTCGGCTTCGCCATGCTGAAGATGTTCGACGGCAAGAAAGCGGGCGTACTGGGCTGGTTGGCTGTGACCTTCCTGTTCGGTGCAGGCTTCATCGCGATGGAAATCTATGAATTCCATCACCTGATCGGCGAGGGCTTCGGCCCGACCCGCAGTGGCTTCCTGTCGGGCTTCTTCGCCCTGGTAGGTACCCACGGTCTGCACGTGACCGCCGGCCTGATCTGGATGGCAATCATGATGTACCAGATCAACAAGCACGGCATCACGCCGACCGCCAAGACCCGCATGAGCTGCCTGAGCCTGTTCTGGCACTTCCTTGACGTGGTCTGGATCTGCGTATTCACCGTCGTCTACCTGCTGGGAGTTCTGTAATGGCTAACGCACACGACACTCATCACGAAGGTAACCACGGCAGCGTCAAGTCGTACATGATCGGCTTCATCCTGTCGATCATCCTGACCGCGATCCCGTTCGGCCTGGCCATGTCGCCAAGCCTGCCGAAGAACCTGACCGTTCTGATCATCGTGGCCATGGCCGTGATTCAGGTAGTGGTACACCTCGTGTACTTCCTGCACATGGACCGCTCGAAAGAGCAACGTTCCAATGTGTCGACGTTCCTGTTCACCGCGATGGTAATCGCTCTGCTGGTCGGCCTGTCGCTGTGGATCATGTTCAGCATCCACTTCGAAATGATGGCCAAGTGAGGTAAGACTGCATGTCCGTTAAGCACTTTATCCAAATCACCAAACCGGGGATCATTTTCGGTAACGTGCTTTCCGTGGCAGGCGGTTTCTTCCTTGCCTCGAAGGGCCATGTGGACTTCGCCCTGTTCCTGGCGGTGGTGATCGGTACTTCGCTGGTGGTGGCGTCCGGATGCGTGTTCAACAACTGCATCGACCGTGACATCGACCACAAGATGGAGCGCACCAAGAACCGCGTCATGGTCCAGGGCGGCATGTCGCTGACCCTCGCGCTGGTCTACGCCACCCTCCTCGGGGTGGCGGGCTTCAGCTTGCTGTATGTCCAGGCCAACCCGCTGTCGGCGTTCTGTGCGCTGATCGGCTTCATCGTCTACGTCGGTTTCTACAGCCTCTGGCTGAAGCGCAAATCGGTGCACGGCACCTTGGTCGGCAGCCTGTCCGGTGCCATGCCTCCGGTGATCGGCTACTGCGCCGTGAGCAACAGCTTCGACCTGGCTGCAGTGACCCTGCTGGTGATGTTCAGCCTGTGGCAGATGCCGCACAGCTTTGCCATCGCGATCTTCCGCTTCAAGGATTACAGCGCTGCCAACATTCCGGTCCTGCCGGTGGCTCGTGGTGTCCTCGCAGCGAAGAAGCAGATCGTGCTGTACGTGCTGGCGTTCCTGCTCGCTACCTTGATGCTTACCCTCGGCGGTTACGCCGGCCTCGGCTACCTGGCCGTGGCGGCAGCCATGGGTCTGTACTGGCTGTACATGGCCTGGGGTGGCTACAAGGCCGAGGATGACAGCAAGTGGGCCCGCAAGGTGTTCGGCTTCTCCATCCTCACTGTCACTGCCCTGAGCGTGATGATGGGTGTGGACAGCCAGACCGCTGCAGACGTGCTGATGACCTACGCGCGCTGATCGAGGCGAGTGCTTCACTAAAGAACCCGGCCATTGCGCCGGGTTTTTTTATGCCTGTGATTTTTGCGTTGGCTTCTTCGCGGGCACGCCCGCTCCCACAGGGTTATGCACATGCCGTGGGATAGTGCGGTACTTGTGGGAGCGGGCGTGCCCGCGAAGAGGCCTGGCCTGAAAACATAAAACTCTGATTTTCAAGCGATAAATCTGAAAAGTCTTAACAAAACAGGAAATTATCCTTTACAGGCATCCTGTTTCGGCACTATCTTCTGATTCAGGCCGCCGCAGCGGCCAGCGTCGCTCGGACGGTTCCGGGCGCTTACGTCTCCAGAGGAAACCATGGCCAATCCAGGTTCGCCGCGCCGCTTCGCGCGCATCGATCGTCTTCCCCCTTACGTCTTCAACATCACTGCCGAGCTCAAGATGGCTGCCCGCCGCCGTGGCGAGGACATCATCGACCTGAGCATGGGCAACCCTGATGGCGCGACCCCGCCGCACATCGTCGAGAAGCTGGTGCAGGTCGCCCAGCGTGATGACACCCATGGTTACTCCACCTCCCGCGGTATCCCGCGCCTGCGCCGGGCTATCTCCAACTGGTACAAGGAACGCTACGAGGTCGACATCGACCCGGAAAGCGAAGCCATCGTCACCATCGGCTCGAAAGAGGGCCTGGCGCACCTGATGCTCGGCACCCTCGACCACGGCGACACCGTGCTGGTGCCCAACCCGAGCTACCCGATTCACATCTACGGTGCCGTGATCGCCGGTGCCCAGGTGCGATCGGTACCACTGGTGCCAGGGGTAGACTTCTTCAACGAGCTGGAGCGGGCGATTCGCGAGTCGATCCCCAAGCCGAAGATGATGATCCTCGGCTTCCCGTCCAACCCCACCGCTCAGTGCGTGGAGCTGGACTTCTTCGAGCGCGTGGTGGCGCTGGCCAAGCAGTACGACGTGCTGGTGGTGCACGACCTGGCCTACGCCGACATCGTCTACGACGGCTGGAAGGCCCCGTCGATCATGCAGGTACCGGGCGCCAAGGACATCGCGGTGGAGTTCTTCACCCTGTCCAAGAGCTACAACATGGCCGGCTGGCGGATCGGCTTCATGGTCGGGAACCCCGAACTGGTCAGCGCCCTGGCACGGATCAAGAGCTACCACGACTACGGCACCTTCACCCCGCTGCAGGTGGCTGCAATCGCCGCGCTGGAAGGCGACCAGCAGTGCGTGCGTGACATCGCCGAGCAGTACCGCCAGCGTCGCAATCTGCTGGTCAAGGGCCTGCACGAACTGGGCTGGATGGTCGAGAACCCCAAGGCGTCGATGTACGTGTGGGCGAAGATTCCGGAGCAATATGCGCACCTGGGTTCGCTGGAGTTCGCCAAGAAACTGCTGGCCGAGGCCAAGGTCTGCGTGTCGCCGGGCATCGGTTTTGGTGACTATGGCGACGACCATGTGCGCTTTGCCTTGATCGAGAACCAGGACCGCATTCGCCAGGCGATCCGCGGTATCCGCCAGATGTTCCGGGCCGATGGCCTGACCCAGAAATAACGCTTCACCCGGGCCCGCTTCGGCGGGCTCGGGCCTGCCGGATCAACGGCAAACTATTTTTGCATTGCCCCTCTTCTCAGCCGACCTGGCTTCGATTACAAATGGCGCGCGGGCCCAGCCCCGATAACAACAACCTTCCTTCCGTGCCATCATGTCCGAATACAACCCTTGCCTTGACTGCGGCGCCTGCTGCGGGTACTTCCGTGTGTCCTTCTTCTGGGGCGAATGCCAGTCTGCCGGCGGCCTTGTGCCGGATGACCTGGTGGTACAGATCAACCCCACCCGCGTTGCCATGATCGGCACCGACGCCAAGCCTTGTCGCTGCGTGAGCCTGCAGGGCGAAATCGGTACCGAGGTGGCGTGCACCATCTACGCCAACCGTTCCAGCCCGTGCCGTGAGTTCGAGGCGTCGTGGGAAGGTGGGGTACATAACCCCAGCTGTGACGATGCGCGGGCGGCCTATGGGCTGCCGCCACTGACCCCGCCGGGGGCCAACGAGCCGCATTGGCCGGATGATGGGGCCGAGGTGGCCTGAGCCATCAGCTGTAGAAAAAATCTGAATCTGAAACCAAATGCTTCAGCAGGGCAGGGTTGGCGATTTATCCTACGGCCTCTGTCGGATGCCGTCTGATAGGCAGGGAACCGCTTCAGCGATAACTTCATGGCTCGCCCACATTGGCGAGCGAGTGTGAGAACTCGTTGTTGGTAGACGGCCATTTTTCTGGCAGCTGTGCGCGTGCAGGCTTCGGTCTGACCGTGATGTCTCCAACACGGGCTTCTCACCTCGCGCACGGCTGCCACCCTAATCTGTGAGAAGGATTGAGGCGGTTGCCCTGATAGTTTTTGGAGCCGCTTTGCGGCCCATCGCCGGCAAGCGCGGCTCCCTCAGGTACAGCGCAAGCCTCAGGCTTGTGACACTCCTGTGGGAGCTGCGCTTGCCGGCGATGGGCTGCAAAGCAGCCCCGGGATGCTCGAACCGGTCACATGACGTTAAACTGTCATCTCCCCAGCAATGGACAGGAGATCCGGCGTGACCCCACCCCGCAGTTTCCCGACTGACCTCTGCCTCGACAGCCCGCGCCTGCAGCTTCGGCCGATGCGCCATGCCGACGCTGAGCAGTGGCTGACGATCATGGCCGACCCCGAGGTCATGCGTTACTGGCACCATGCGCCCTGGCAAGACCTGGCCGAAGCCGAAAGCGCCCTGGCCGCCGACCGCGAAGCCTATACCAATGGCGACCAGCTCAAGCTCGGCATGTACCGCCGCGACAATGGCGAACTGATCGGCATGGTCCAGCTGTTCAACATCGACGATGTCTCGCGCCGCGGCGAGATCGGCTACTGCTTGGCCAGCGCGGTGCAGGGCAGGGGCTACATGGACGAAGCGCTGACCTGCTTCATCGACTACATTGCCCATACCCTGCACATGCGCCGCCTCGAAGGCGAGATCGACCCACGCAATCAGGGCTCGGCCCGCACCCTCGAACGCCAGGGCTTCGTCCTTGAAGGCACGTTGCGGGCGCGCTGGTGCGTGGCGGGTGAGCTGACTGATTCAGGCATCTACGGCCTGCTGCTGGAGCCGCCAGTCGCATGACCCTGGGCGCCCGCTTACCGGCCCTCTACCTGACCCTGAGCCTTGCCCTGTACCTCCTCAGCCTGGCCTTCGATGGCGCCCAAATGAGTGCTGGCCGGCACATGCCGGCGCTGCAGATGTTCCTGTACGGCCCTTGGGGTATTCCCTTCGGCATGTTCCAGTGGTTCGCCAATCCGCTGCTGGCGGTGGCCATCCTTTGCCATCGACGCTTTCGTCGGCTGGCGTTGCTGCTTGGGCTGGGCGCGTTATACCTGGCGGCCACCAGCTTCGGCATCGAACGCCTGCCAGACAACATCAGCTATGAATTCACCAACCGTACCGGTTTCGGCGTGGGCTTCTACCTGTGGCTAGCAGCGATCTCGGTGTTCTGCGTGGGCCAGGCCTGGCAATGCTGGACCGCACGCAGCAGTGACAATGTGCCGGGCTGGAACTGGCTGGATGTCGCCCTGATTGCGGCACTGGCCGTGACCGCCTACGCGGCGACCCAGATGCCAGCGCTGCAATTCGAGCCGGGCAAGGTGCTGATGCCGCCGGAGCCGGTACAAACGTTATGAAGGGGTTTGTGATGAACAAGCGATACCTGATGCTACTTGCCTTCTTCGCGCCGGTGGCGCTGGCTGACGACAACTCGCCGGCCTACAGCCAGTGCATGGACAAAGCCTCCAGCACGCTGGCCATGAGCAGTTGCATCCAGACAGAGACCCAACTTCAGGACCAGCGCCTGAACCGGGTCTACAAACAGCTGACGAGCAAGCTCGAATCGGGGCCGCAGAAGAGCCTGCGTGATGTGCAGCGGCAGTGGATCGCCTACCGTGATGCCAACTGCAAGTTCCATGTGCAGGCCAGTGGCGGGACCATGGCGCAGCTGGAAGGCGGCATGTGTGTGCTGAACATGACCCGCGAACGGTCGGCGGAGCTGGAGCGGGTGCTCAGCCCCGGGATGTGAAGGGATTGATGGGGACTGTAGGAGCGGCCTTGTGTCGCGAAAGGGCCGCAAAGCGGCCCCCAGCGATGTGTGCATCTGCGCTGAAACCCTAAGGCTGCTTCGCAACCCTTTCGCGACACAAGGCCGCTCCTACAAGGGCGCGTTTCGATCAGCGTCGGGCTCGGGCCTTGAGGTACTCGCGCACTTCCACGCCATCCCCGGCAAACTCGATCCGCTCGGCCTTGGCATCACGCTGGTAGGCGTACATCGGGTCGTAGTATTCCTTGAGTAATCCTTCGATCCAGCCCCGGTGCAGGCCCACCGCGCCACTGCGCAGTTGCTCGTCCAGCGCCTCACCGAGGATCGCTGACAAGCGCTGGAAGCGCTCTCCACCAAGACGCTTGCGGATATTGGCCATGCTCTGCAGCAGGCGTTCGGCATACAGCCGGCGACCTTGCTCTTCGCCATGCACGGCGACGAATTCTGCGCACAGGTTGATCACGTAATCGCGCAGGATGCGCTCGACGCGATTCTCGAAACTGTCCTCCAGCCACACCATCGGGTACTGCTGCATGCCTTGGTACAGCTCCAGCGGCACCGAGCAACTGCCGACGATCCGGCCTTCATCTTCCAGCACGAATTGTTCTATGCCGCGGGCACGCTTCTTCAGCACGTCGACGGCCAGCTTGTTCTCGAAGTCGATCTGCGCCGGCTGGCCGGTGGCGCGCTTGCCGAAACTGGAGCCGCGATGGTTGGCGTGGCCTTCGAGGTCGAGGACGTTGTTCAGCTGGTGCAGCACTTCGGTCTTGCCGGTGCCGGTGAGGCCGCCGACCAGCACGAAATCGCATTGCTCGACGGCCTGCTGAGTGGTTTCCAACAGGAAGGTACGCATGGCCTTGTAGCCGCCCTTGATGCGCGGGTAGTTGATGCCGGCCTCGTCGCGCAGCCACTGCTGCACGATCAGCGAGCGCAGGCCGCCACGGGCGCAGTACAGGTAACCATCAGGGTGGGCCTTGGCGAAGCTGGCCCAGGCATGCAGACGCTCGCGCTTGGTCGCGCCACTGACCAGCTGGTGACCGAGGGTGATGGCGGCGGCCTGGCCCTGCTGCTTGTAGCAGGTGCCGACCTTTTGCCGCTCCTGGTCGGTCATCAGCGGCAGGTTGACGGTGCCGGGGAAGGCGCCTTTGACGAATTCGATCGGTGCGCGCATGTCCATCATCGGCGCGTCGTCGAGGAACAGCTGGCGGAAGTCGGTGCAGTCGGGGCGCATCAGTTCACCTCGACCGCATGGCTCTGTCGCTCGACCAGCAGGCCGATTGGCGACAGATTCAGCCCCAGTTCGCCTGCCACTGCCAGGAACTCGGCTTCGCCTTCAGGGGTAACGGCAACCAGCAGGCCGCCACTGGTCTGCGGGTCGCACAGCAGGTGCTTCTGCTCGTCGCTCAAGGCGCCGAGCTTGTGCCCGTAGCTGTCGTAATTGCGCAGTGTGCCCCCAGGAATGCAGCCTTCGGCCAGGTAATGGTCGACGCTCGGCAGGCGTGGCACGGCGGCGTAGTCCAGCTCCGCCGTCAGGCCGCTGCCTTCTGCCAGCTCCACCAGGTGGCCGAGCAGGCCGAAGCCGGTAACGTCGGTCATTGCCTTGACCCCATCGAGCTTGCCAAAGCGGCTGCCCGGGGTATTCAGGGTGCACATCCAGTCGCGTGCCAGGCCCTGGTCCTGCTCGCGCAGCTTGGCCTTCTTCTCGGCGGTGGTGAGGATACCGATGCCCAATGGCTTGGTCAGGTACAGGCGGCAGCCTGCAGTGGCGGTGTCATTGCGCTTGAGATGGCGCTTGCTGACCACGCCGGTGACCGCCAGGCCGAAGATCGGCTCGGGTGCGTCGATGGAGTGGCCGCCGGCCAGCGGGATGCCGGCTTCGGCGCACACGGCGCGGCCGCCGCGGATCACTTCGCGGGCGACTTCCGGTGGCAGCACGTTGACCGGCCAGCCGAGGATGGCGATTGCCATCAGCGGGTCGCCGCCCATGGCGTAGATGTCGCTGATGGCATTGGTGGCGGCGATGCGCCCGAAGTCGTACGGGTCATCGACGATCGGCATGAAAAAGTCGGTGGTCGATACCACCCCGCGCTCGTCATCCAGGGCATACACGGCGGCGTCGTCACGCGAGGCATTGCCGACCCACAACTTCGGGTCCAGGGCCTGGGCGCCGCTTTCGGCGAGGATCACATCCAGCACCTTCGGGGAGATCTTGCAGCCACAGCCGGCACCGTGGCTGTACTGGGTGAGGCGAATCGGCTCGCTCATGTGTACCTCGCAAAGGGGTCAATTTGTTGCGCCGATTGTAGCAAAGCTGGCCTTTGCGCCTGCGCCTCTTATACTTCCCACGGTCGGCGCGCATGCCGACCTTTGCCTGCAATTGACCCGGAGAATTCCCATGCTCAAACGCCCCCTGGCGCTCGCCGCCGGCCTCGTGCTGTCCTGCTGTGCCGTAGTTGCCCAGGCTGCTGACATCCTGCGGGTCAGTGCCATCCCCGACGAAGCGCCGACCGAACTGCTGCGCAAGTTCGAGCCATTGGGCAAGTACCTGTCCAAACAGCTGGGCATGGAGGTGAAGTTCGTGCCGGTGGCCGACTACCCGGCGGTGGTAGAGTCGCTGGCCAGCAACCGCCTGGACATGGCCTGGCTGGGTGGTTTCACCTTCGTCCAGGTGCACCTGAAGGACCCGACCGCCACGCCGCTGGTGCAGCGTGAGCAGGACGCCCAGTTCACCTCCAAGTTCATTACCGCCAACCCGGCCGTGAAAAGCCTGGCCGACCTCAAGGGCAAGTCGTTCGCCTTCGGTTCCATCTCGTCCACCTCGGGCAGCCTGATGCCGCGCTACTTCATGCTCAAGGAAGACAACATCAAGCCTGAGAGCTATTTCAGCCGCGTGGCCTACTCCGGTGCCCACGACGCCACCGTTGCCTGGGTACAGGCGGGCAAGGTCGATGGCGGTGTGCTCAATGCCAGCGTCTGGCAGAAGCTGGTCGATGCCGGCAAGGTCGATACCAGCAAGGTCAAGGTGTTCGCTACCACGCCAGCCTACTACGACTACAACTGGACCGTGCGCGGCAACATGGACCCGGCGCTGAAAGAGAAAATCAAGAAGGCCTTCCTCGACCTCGACCCGGCCAACCCGGAGCACAAGGCGATCCTCGATCTGCAGGCGGCCAGCCGCTTCATCGAGACCAAGCCTGAAAACTATGCGGGCACCGAGCAAGCCGCACGTGAGGCCGGCCTGCTCAAGTGACTATTCATGTACACGGCGCTGGCCTGCGCCACGGGCAGGTCCGCGCGCTCGAGGCTGTCAGCCTGAGCATCGCCAAGGGTGAGCGGGTGGCGATCATCGGCCCTTCGGGCGCCGGCAAGTCCAGCCTGCTGCACCTGATGGCCACCGCCGTGCAGCCCAGCAGCGGGCATCTGGAACTGTTCGGTGAGCAGCCCTGGGCGCTGTCTGCCGGGGCGCGCCAGCGCCTGCGTGCGCGGATTGGCCTGGTGCACCAGGCTCCGCCGCTTCCTCCGCGCCAGCGGGTGGTGACGGCCGTACTCGCGGGGCGCCTGGGGCAGTGGGGCCTGCTGCGTGGCCTGCTCAACCTGGTGTATCCGACTGATGTGCCGGGGGCGCGTCAGGCCTTGGCCGAGCTAGGCCTGGCCGACAAGCTGTTCGTCCAGTGCGGGCAGTTGTCCGGTGGGCAGTTGCAGCGGGTCGGCATCGCCCGGGCGTTGTATCAGCGCCCGGAAGTGCTGTTGACCGACGAGCCGGTGTCGGCCATGGACCCGGTGCTGGCCGATCATAGCCTTGCATTGCTCAATCGCCATGCCGTGGCCAATGGCGTGACCCTGGTGGCAAGCCTGCATGCGGTGGACCTGGCGCTGGCGCACTTTCCGCGGGTGATTGGTATTCGTGAAGGGCAGGTGGCGTTCGACTGCCCGGCCGAGGCGGTAACCGAGCAGTTGCTGGATGCGTTGTACGCCAACGAGCAACTGGGCTCGCCTGTGCAAGCCCAGGGGCCGACCCTGACCGTGCAGATTCCACGATGCTGAAGGCCGACACGCGCGACCCGGCTGCGTTGCCGCGGTTGCTGCTGACCTTGCTGGCGTTGGCCGTGCTGTGGCCTGGCCTGCAATTGAGCGAACTTAACCCTGGCGTATTGCTGCAGGCGGAGAACCGGCAGCAGATCGCCAGCTTCACCAGCGCCTTCTGGCCGCCGGCGCACAGTGCCGAATTCCTCAAGTTGCTATACGAGTCCACCTTGCAGACCTTGGCGGTGGCGACAGCCGGCATGGCCCTGGCACTGGTGCTGGCGGTCCCGACCAGCCTGCTGGCCAGCCGTGCGCTGTCCCTGCGCGCTGCCTCCCGGGGTGGCCGGGCTGGGCCGTGGTCGCGCTTGTTGCGCCTGCCAGTGCGCGGCTTGCTGATATTCCTGCGCAGCGTGCCGGAGATTGTCTGGGCGCTGCTGTTCGTGCGGGCTGTTGGCCTGGGGCCGACAGCCGGGGTGCTGGCCATCGCCATCACCTACAGCGGCATGCTCGGCAAGGTCTACGCGGAAATCTTCGAATCGGTCGACCAGCGCCCGGCGCATGCCTTGCTGCAGGCCGGCAGCGGTCGGTTGGCGGCGTTCTTCTACGGCATCTTGCCCAGTGCGTCGGCGGAAGTGGTGTCCTATACCGTCTACCGCTGGGAATGTGCCGTGCGCGCGTCGGTGGTGATGGGCTTTGTCGGCGCCGGCGGGCTGGGGCAGCAGATCGACCTGTCGATGCGCATGTTTGCCGGGGGCGAAGTGGCGAGCATGCTGCTGGCGTTCCTCGGCCTGGTACTGCTGGCCGACCTGCTGAGCCGCTTCCTGCGCGGGAGGCTGGCATGAACCGGGTAATCAACCTGCTGGTGATCGTTGCCATCGGGGTGGCGGTGGTGGCGTCGTTCGGTTATCTGCAACTGGACCTGCATGCCTTGGTGGGGGATGGCGGATTAGGGCAGATGGGCGAGTATGCCGCTCGCTTCCTGCATCCTGACTTGTCCGGCGAGCACTTGCAGGCTGTAGGACGGGGTGCCATGGAGACCCTGGCCATGTCCGGTCTGGGCACCTTGCTGGCGATGGCCATCGGTATGCTGTTGGCCCTGCCGGCGGCGGGGCGTTTCGGTTGGCCGCTGCAATCGCTGGCGCGATTGCTGCTCAATGCCTTGAGGGCCATTCCGGAGTTGGTGTGGGCCGCCTTGACGGTACTGGCGGCGGGCCTGGGGCCTAATGCCGGTACCTTGGCCCTGGCGTTGCACACGTCCGGGGTGTTGGGGCGCCTGTTCGCCGAGGCGCTGGAGAATGCGCCGGCAGAACCTGCCGCAGCGATTCGCCTGCAGGGTGGGGGGCAGGTGGCCGCGTTCTGTTTCGGGACCTTGCCGAACCTGTGGCCGCAGTTGCTCGCTTACAGCCTGTACCGCTGGGAGAACAACATTCGCATGGCCAGTGTGCTGGGGTTTGTCGGGGCAGGGGGGCTGGGGCAGATGCTCTATACCACCCTGAGCCTGTTCCAGGAGGCCCAGGCCAGTACGGTGATCATGGCCATGTTGGTGTTGGTGTTGTTGGTTGATGCCTTCAGTGATCTGCTGCGTCAGCGATATGTGCGCGCCTGACAGATAGCCGGGGCTGCAAAGCAGCCCCATTCACGATACCAACTCCCCACACTGAGCTTCCCGCTGCATCGACTCCAGATTCCGCTCGATGGTTTCGCAGATGGTATCCATCTGGATCTGATGCTCACTGAAGCGAAACGGACTCTGCAGATCCGTCCCGATCCGCTCGATCGCCAGCAGCATGAACCCGACCACCGTCGACGCCAGCGGCGTGAACCAGCCCAGCGATTCCACCAGCCCCACCGGCACGATCAGGCAGAACAGGGTGATGAACAGCCGTGGGAAGTACACGTAGGGGTAGGGCAGCGGTGTATTGGCGATCCGTTCCATGCCACCCTGGGCGTTGGACAGGTCCACCAGTGTCGACTCCAGCCGCGCCAGGCGAATGCTGTCCAGCCGCCCGGCCTGGTATTCCCGTGCCAGTAAGGCCGCCGAGCCGCTGAGAATATCGTTGGCGAAGTTGTTCGAATGGTTACGCCGCTCGAACTCCCCCGGCGGGATGAACGCCATCAGCTCGTCCGGGCAGGCTTCACCCTTCAGGTGCGCCGCCAGGCAGTTCACATAGGCGATGTGCCGACGCAACAAGGTCGCCTTGACCGGATTCAGTCCATCCTCGGTGTCATCGATCAGCGTCAGCGTCTGCCGGGCGAAGCTGCGCGAACCGTTCACCAGTGCCCCCCACAAGGTGCGCGCTTCCCACCAGCGGTTGTAGGCGCTGCTGTTGCGAAAGCTCACCAGCACCACCAGCGCCGAACCTAGCAAGGTCAGCGGGATCAGCGGCAGGGTGAACTTGCTGTTGAAGAACAGCATGAAGTCGATGGTGACCAGCACGTCCCAGAGCAGCAGCCAGAACAGCGACCAGCCGATGTAGCCGAACGTCTTCACGATCAGGCGGTACTTGCGGGCGATGACGTCTTTCACACGAGCTGCCTCGAAAAGCCGGGGATGCAGGATGGGACGTCGAGGGGCGGGGATGGTTCGGTGATGTTCGTCTTGGGGTGTTACTGAACGTGTTGTTAAAAGCGGGAAACGGCCTACACAGCTTTCGGATGCCGCTGGCTAGAGGGTCAAAAAAAGAACTGGCACTGTCGATGCTTCTTCATTTCGCGCATTTATGCAGGGGTTGTGATGGAGCGAAACCTGATTCCTTTCGACATGGCAAAGCTTCTGGATTGCGAAGCAGCAATCCAGGAGTACCTGATACAAGTAATGAACGATGGCGACTCTGCCGAGCTTGCCCGGGCGCGGCTTCACATCGACAAAGCCTGGTCGCGTAATGCCATGATCAACTCAATTGCTGTTTCATCTGCACCAACGCCACCCGCCTGCCATCCGGAGCCTGGCGCTCCTCAATGCCAAACGGCACGAAACCAAGCTGTGGATAAAGCAGCAAACCCGCAGTGTTGTGGTTGAAGCAGGATACCCAGACCTCCCGCGCCGCGAACTGCTCGCGGGCCAGGTCGACCATGCATTGCACCAGGTAACGCGCCACGCCCTGGCCGCGAGCGGCGGGGGCGACCACCACGTTGCCGAGGGCGCAGATACCGCCGTGCTCGGCTTTGTAGAAGTTGGCGAAACCGAGTACCAGCCCGTCGCCTTCGACCACGGTCGAACCGCTGCGCTGGGCGATGGCATCGCTCAGTTGCTCGGGGGTCAGCGGGTAGGCGGCCTTGGGGAACATGTAGAACAGCTCATCCGGGCCTTGCGGGAAGCAGCAGATGGCCGGGATGTCACCAGGATGAACGGGGCGGTGGGCAAGCTGCATGGCAGGTCCTTTTGCATGAGTGTAAAGGCCGTACCATCATAATCGGCATTTCGTCCGCCAGGTTTGGTGCCCTGAAATAAGTGATGGCACAATGCCTTCGTCGCCGAACCGCCGGGCACTATTCCGCCGCGCAGCCTGTCCGGTGCATTGAAAGTACAGCAATCTTTCGGTGAGCCCGCCATGAACGAGCGCAGGGGCAAAGGCCTCTCTTTCGCAAAACGCATGCATATTCCCCGCGCCATCGGCACGGGGCTGGGCTTCTTCTGTGTGATGATTGGCATTGCGCCGCTGCAGCCGAGCGGGTGGGTGTGGGGCTTGCTGGCGGTGCATGGCTTCGTCTGGCCGCACCTGGCCTACCTGATTTCGCGCGTTTCGCCTCACCCGTTCCGCGCCGAACAGCGCAACCTGATCTTCGACGGTTTCGCCGGTGGCTGCTGGGCCGGGGTGATGGGCCTGAACCCGCTGCCGAGCGTGATCATTTTGTCGATGATCGCGATGGACAAGATCGCCGCTGGCGGCTGGCACATGTTGTTCAAGACCTTGCTGGCCCAACTGGCGGGTATCGGCTTGGGCATCTGGCTGTACGCGCCGGTGCTGTTCCCGCAGACAACTCAGGCACAGATGCTTGCCTGCCTGCCGATCTTGCTGATCTACCCTATGGCCATCGGCATGATCTGCTACCAGGTCACCGTGCAACTGGCCCAGCACAAGCGTGCGCTAGCCCGTCTCAGCCAGACCGACAGCCTGACCGGCCTGAGCAATCACGGGGCCTGGCAAAGCATGTTGCTGCGTGAGTTCCGCCGCTGCCAGGCGAATGGTGCCAGCAGCTACCTGGCGCTGCTCGACATCGACCATTTCAAGCAGATCAACGACCGCCATGGCCACCTGATAGGCGACAACATACTGCGGGTGATCAGCGCCAGCTTGACGCTGCATCTGCGCAAAAGTGACCCGGCGGCGCGCTATGGCGGGGATGAGTTCTGTGTGATGCTGCCCGACACCAGCGCCGAGCAGGCCATCGACATTCTCGAGCGCCTGCGCCAGGCCATCGAAGCCTTCCACGACCCTGCCCTGCCGCAGTTGTCATTGACCCTGAGCATCGGCATTGCGCCCTTCGACGCTGAGCTGGTCAATGCCGAAGCCTGGCTGCATGCCGCCGACATGGCGCTTTACGCTGCAAAGCATGCTGGCCGCAACTGCATCGTGCTGGCCGGCGCAGATGAACAGGTGGAACGTTCTGCCTGACCTTCGAAGGCTCAAGGCTTGCTGGCCAGCGCGACATAACCCTTGATCGCCGCAGGCGCGCCGTGCGGCTTGCCCTTGTGCGCCAGGTATTGGAAGCGGCGCCATTCCTTGTCGATTTCACTGTAGGACATGAACACGCTGACCCGCGCCTTGTCGGCCAGGTCTGGGCGGTTACGGGCATCGATCCCGTCCTTGGCGATGAAGGCGATGTTCATTCCGACCACCTTGCCGTCATCGGCGAATACCGGGCCACCGGACATGCCTTTGGTGATAGGGCCGTCATGCACCGAGTAAAAGACGCTGCCCGGCGTACCGTCCAGGCGCACGAGTGAGTCGAGCGTACGCCCCTTGCCTTGCACCGGCATCATGAAGCTGTTGAAGCCGACCGCAGTCACCGACTCGCCCGGAACGAATTGGCGCCACTGCGGCACCTTGCTGGCCTTGTGCTTGAAGAACACCACATCACCCAAGCCTTCATGCACCACGTTGCGCAGGAACGGAGTGTGCTTGGCAGTGACGGCGTAGTCTTCGTTCCACTGGATGGCGCTGGCCATCAACAGCATCGGCAGGGGGGCGCCGGAGGTGACGACAAAAGCCTGGTCGTAGACAGGGTCTGAAACGTAAGCGGTTGGCATTCCATTGCACCCACTCAGCAGCATCATTGCTGCCAGACAGGGCGCGGTTTTGTTCATGGGGCACGCAGAGGTGGTAAAAGGGGTGAGTGAATATGGCCAAGTGGCATCACTGTGGCAATGCTTTTGATATATACCCGACGAGTGACAGCTTATGGCCATCATTGGGGTGGCGGCCAATTGATTTGCTGGATGCTTGGAAGGCCTGAAGTCGTTGGGGTGACGTCAAAAGGTCGGGCTTGTCAGAACGAATGAGCTGGGTTGAGCTGCATTGGGGTGCCTTCTCTGCTGGACGAGATGTTCGGGCAGGTGCTCGATAAGGCACGACAGATCAAGAACCCGATCGAGGCTGCATTCTTCCTGTGGATAAACCTGGCTTATCTGCAACCGTTCGAGGATGGCAACAAGCGCACGAGCCGACTGGCAGCGAATATTCCTTTGATGCTCTACAACTGCTCGCCGTTGTCGTTCCTGGTTGCTCAATGAGGCGATCAATGCCGTAGTCCGTGAGGGATAAGCGCAGATCAGGTGGAGGCTGGGCTGGAATTATCGGTAGAAGAAAAACACCAGTTCGAAACTTTGTTGCGGGGGAGTTGGACATTCTCGCGCTGCACAACTGTGCCCGTTATCGGTTGACGATGAAGCAAATCAAGGCGTGGATCGATGCAGGTCGTCCATTCTGAGGTTGCTTGAACGCTCCACAGCCAGCCACACGGCTGTGTAATCTGCTGTGGAGTGATCGCAGTGTCAGGTGAGATTCATAGGCCGGGTTGGTCGTGGCGCAGTGTGACCACGCTGTAGGCAAATTCGTTGTCCTTTTTGGACTTCCCGTTGGTTGCGTCGGTAACCTGAACCCTGTCGTCGTCATGCACGACCATTACCTGGCTTTCGCTCAGCACCTCGACGCCCTCCGGCTTGTTGTCGAACCACAGGGGCTCCCCCTCAGGGCCGAGGACTGGCTGCGGCGAACCTGCGTGGTCTTGAGACAGTAAGGACAGAGGCAGGCTCCACAGGTAGCCGCCGATCTCTTCGCCATCCTCATGGCTGGTGGTTGCCAGCAGGCGCTTGTTGTAGGGGTCGTATTCCAGCCCGGAGAGGCTTAGAGGGCGCTCGTCCCCCGGCATTTTCGGGGTGAACCGGTAGGCCTGTTCAAATTCGCCGCTCAGTACGATTTCACCTTTGTGCATCTTCATGGGTGCCCGCAGGATGATGAAGTCTGGTTTGGCCGTCTTTGAGTCGGCGCCCAGTCGGCGGATCCCCAGTAGCAGGTTCCTGTCAGGATCGACCGCGATGCCTTCGACCTGAAAGAAAGGTTCGCCGACCACTGCATTGATCTGTTGCCGAAGCTGTTGCGGATCACCGAATACCTTCGCCGCCCTGGGGTTATTCACAGGCCAGTACAGAATTCTGCTGGAAGCTGGATTGCTTGCCCGGGTGAACGCGTTGGTAGCGATTGCAAAGTGGGTATAGTCGAAGGTGACCTTCGTCAGGCCCTCGAGCTTTTCTGCGGCGTCGATCAAATCGCCTCGCAGGTAGCTCAGATGTTCAAAGTCCAATGGCGGCTTTGGTGTGCCTTGCAGGTCAATCGAGAACAGCGTCGAAGTGCCTAGGCCCTGGATGGGTTTGTCATTGGCGAAGAACAGTTGCTGGCCGATTTTCACCACGCCGGATACTTCACAGTTCACATCCTTGTCACCGCGATGGGCAGCATCGAGGCAGCGGCCTGTGAAGTGTTGAACAGAAATGGCCTGGATGGGGGCTGCGGCATTGGCCGCTGCAGTTGCCAGGGAAACCGAGGCAAACAGGGCGCAGCGTAGACTCTTTTGCATTTCGCGATTCCATGCGTGAACGGGAGTAGGGGTCAGGCTATGGAACCGGGGGCGAGAGTGGAACTGGTAGTTTTGCCAGGTGCAAGCCAAATTGCGGGCACAAAAAAACCGACCATAAGGTCGGTTTTTTCTGGATCTTGGTGCCCCGAGGGAGACTCGAACTCCCACTCCTTTCGAAAACGGATTTTGAATCCGCCGCGTCTACCAATTCCGCCATCAGGGCTTGTGGCGCGCAGTATAGAGAGGTCGCCCAAGCCGGTCAATCGGCTTTCATGGTCAATTTTCACGCATTGGGCTAAACTTCCCGGCCCTGTCGAACCCGAACATCATCATGCGCGTCGCCGATTTTTCTTTCGAACTCCCCGATTCCCTGATCGCCCGCCACCCTCTGGCCGAGCGCCATGGCAGCCGTCTGCTGGTCCTCGATGGGCCGAGCGGGGCGTTGGCGCACAAGCAATTCCCCGATCTGCTCGACTATCTGCGGCCGGGCGACCTGATGGTGTTCAACAACACCAGGGTGATTCCGGCGCGGCTGTTTGGCCAGAAAGCCTCCGGCGGCAAGCTGGAAGTGCTGGTCGAGCGTGTGCTCGACAGCCACCGCGTACTGGCCCATGTGCGTGCCAGCAAGGCGCCGAAAGAGGGGGCAGTGATCCTCATCGATGGTGGTGGCGAGGCCGAGATGGTTGCCCGCCACGACACGCTGTTCGAGCTGCGTTTCACCGAAGAGGTGCTGCCATTGCTCGAGCGCGTTGGCCACATGCCACTGCCGCCCTACATCGACCGCCCGGACGAAGGCGCCGACCGTGAGCGCTACCAGACTGTGTACGCCGAGCGCGCCGGTGCGGTGGCCGCGCCCACTGCCGGCCTGCACTTCGACGAAGCGCTACTGGAAAAGATCGCCGCCAAGGGCGTCGAGCGCGCCTTCGTCACCTTGCACGTGGGAGCCGGTACCTTCCAGCCGGTGCGGGTCGACAAGATCGAAGACCACCACATGCACAAGGAATGGCTTGAAGTGAGCCAGGATGTGGTCGATGCCATCGAGGCCTGCCGTGCCCGTGGCGGCCGGGTGATCGCGGTCGGTACCACCAGCGTCCGCTCGCTGGAGAGCGCAGCGCGTGATGGCGTGCTCAAGGCCTTCAGCGGTGACACCGACATCTTCATCTACCCGGGCCGCCCATTCCATGTGGTCGATTGCCTGGTCACCAACTTCCACCTGCCAGAGTCCACGCTGCTGATGCTGGTCTCGGCCTTCGCCGGTTACCCCGAGACCATGGCTGCCTACGCGGCGGCGGTGGAGAACGGTTACCGCTTCTTCAGTTACGGTGATGCCATGTTCATCACCCGCAATCCGGCGCCACGCGGCCCAGAGGATCAAGCATGAGTCGCACCTGTCGAATGTCGTTCGAACTGCTGGCTACCGACGGCAAAGCCCGTCGTGGCCGGCTGACCTTCCCCCGTGGCACGGTCGAGACCCCGGCGTTCATGCCGGTGGGCACCTATGGCACGGTCAAGGGCATGCTGCCGCGTGACATCGAGGCCATCGGCGCCGAGATCATCCTCGGCAACACCTTCCACCTGTGGCTGCGCCCAGGTACCGAGGTGATCAAGAAGCACAATGGCCTGCATGACTTCATGCAGTGGAAAGGCCCGATCCTCACCGATTCCGGCGGCTTCCAGGTGTTCAGCCTGGGCGCCATGCGCAAGATCAAGGAGGAGGGTGTCACCTTCGCCTCGCCCGTCGATGGCTCCAAGGTGTTCATGGGCCCGGAAGAGTCCATGCAGGTGCAGCGCGACCTGGGCTCGGACATCGTGATGATCTTCGACGAGTGCACGCCGTACCCGGCCGAGCACGACGTGGCGCGCACCTCCATGGAGCTGTCGCTGCGCTGGGCCCAGCGCTCGAAGAATGCCCACGGCGACAGCACCGCAGCGCTGTTCGGTATCGTCCAGGGTGGCATGTACCAGGACTTGCGCATGCGCTCGCTGGAAGCGCTGGTCAATATCGACTTCGACGGCCTGGCCATCGGCGGCCTGTCGGTCGGCGAACCGAAGCACGAAATGATCAAGGTCCTCGATTACCTGCCAGATCAGATGCCGGCTGACAAACCTCGTTACCTTATGGGGGTAGGCAAACCGGAAGATCTGGTTGAGGGTGTGCGCCGCGGCGTCGACATGTTCGACTGCGTGATGCCCACGCGCAACGCGCGCAACGGCCACCTGTTCGTCGATACAGGGGTGATCAAGATCCGCAACGCGTTCCATCGCCACGATGATTCGCCGCTGGATCCGACCTGTGACTGCTACACCTGCACCAACTTCTCCCGCGCTTATCTGCACCATCTGGACAAGTGCGGCGAAATGCTGAGCAGCATGCTGAATACCATCCACAACTTGCGCCATTACCAGCGCTTGATGGCCGGTTTACGCGAGGCTATTCAACAGGGTAAATTGGCCGCCTTTGTCGACGCCTTCTACGCCAAACGCGGGCTTCCTGTGCCGCCTTTGGACTGACTGTTCGCATCCATTATTAGAAAATTACATTAGGAGTGCCCAATGAGCTTCTTGATCCCCGCCGCTTACGCGGACGCTGCAGCACCCGCCGCTGGCCCAGCCGGTACCGGCTTCGAGTGGATTTTCCTGGTCGGTTTCCTGGTCATCTTCTACCTGATGATCTGGCGCCCGCAGTCCAAGCGCGCCAAAGAGCAGAAGAACCTGCTGAGCAACTTGCAGAAAGGTGACGAAGTTGTCACCAACGGCGGCATCGCCGGCAAGATCGTCAAGGTTTCCGATGACTTCGTGGTCCTGGAAGTTTCCGACACCGTCGAACTGAAGTTCCAGAAGGGTGCCATCGCGGCCACCCTGCCAAAAGGTACGCTCAAGGCTATCTGAGTTACCGGTTTCATTTTTCCAGTCGGGGCGCGCAAAGCGCCCCGCGTCTTGAACGGGCGGCGTGATGCTGAACAAATACCCTCTGTGGAAATACGCACTGATCCTGGTGGTACTGGCGATCGGTTTCATTTATTCCGCTCCCAACCTCTACCCGGATGATCCGGCGGTGCAGATCAGCGGAGCCAGCTCGGCGCTGCAGGTCAAACAGGCCGACCTCGACCGCGTCAGCAAGGCGCTGGGCGATGCCGGTATCACCGTCAAGGGCGCAAGCCTGGGTGAGAAGGGCAGTGGGCTGATTCGCCTGACCAACCAGGAAGATCAACTGCCAGCCAAGGATGTAGTGCGCAAGGCACTGGGCGATGATTACGTCGTGGCCCTGAACCTCGCCCAGACTACCCCGCAATGGCTGCGCAACCTGGGTGCAAGCCCGATGAAGCTGGGCCTGGACCTGTCCGGTGGTGTGCACTTCCTGCTGGAAGTGGACATGGACAAGGCCATGAGCGCCCGCATGAAAGTCTACGAAGGCGAGGTCAAGACCTTGCTGCGCAAAGAGCGCATCCGCTATCGCAGCCTGCCGCAGCAGGATGGCGGTGTGATGCTGGGCTTCGCTGACGATGCTACCCGTGAACAGGCACGTGCCCTGATTCGCAAGAATTTCAATGATTTCGACCTGACCACCACTGAGCGCAACGAGCTCGCCGTGCTGCGTCTGGCGCTGACCCAGGCGAAAGTCGCCGAGATCCGCGAATACTCTATCAAGCAGAACCTCACCACCGTCCGCAACCGTGTGAACGAGCTGGGCGTGGCCGAGCCGCTGGTGCAGCGCCAGGGCGCCAACCGCATCGTGGTCGAGCTGCCGGGCGTGCAGGACACTGCCGAAGCCAAGCGTATCCTCGGCAAGACCGCCAACCTGGAGTTCCGCTTCGGTGCCGAGCCGGGCGCTTCCAAGGCCACTACCGAGGTCTTCGAGTTCCGCGAAGGCAACCGTTCCGCTGCTGTCGAGCGTGGCCTGATCATCACCGGTGACCAGGTCACCGATGCTCAGGCCAGCTTCGACGAGCATGGCCGCCCACAGGTGAACATCCGCCTGGATGGCCACGGTGGCGAGCTGATGAGCCGCGCGACCCGCAGCAACGTTGGTCGCAGCATGGCGGTGATCTTCATCGAGCAGAAGCCGGTCACCCGCTACGTCAAGCAGACTGTCGATGGCGTCGAGAAGGACGTTGCCGTACAGAGCTTCCAGGAAGAGAAGAAGATTATCAGCCTGGCGACCATCCAGTCGCCGCTGGGCAGCCAGTTCCGCATCACCGGCCTGAACGGCCAGGGCGAATCCTCGGAACTTGCCCTGCTGCTGCGTGCCGGTGGTCTGGCTGCGCCGATGTACTTCGCCGAAGAACGTACCATTGGTCCAAGCCTGGGTGCTGACAACATCACCAAGGGTATCGATGCGTCGCTGTGGGGCATGCTGTTCGTCTCGCTGTTCATCATCGCCATCTACCGTGGCTTCGGCGTGATCGCCACCATCGCCCTGGCGGGCAACATGGTGCTGCTGCTGGCGCTGATGTCGCTGCTGGGCGCGACCCTGACCCTGCCGGGTATCGCCGGTATCGTGTTGACCATGGGTATGGCGGTGGACGCCAACGTGCTGATCTTCTCGCGTATCCGCGAGGAGCTGAATGCCGGCATGTCGGTGCAGCGCGCCATCCACGAAGGTTTCAACCGCGCCTATACCGCGATCATCGACGCCAACCTGACCAGCCTGCTGGTCGGCGGCATCCTGTTCGCCATGGGTACCGGCCCTGTCAAGGGCTTCGCGGTCACCATGTCCCTCGGGATTTTCACCTCGATGTTCACCGCCGTCATGGTGACCCGTGCAATGGTCAACCTGACCTGCGGCGGGCGTGACATCAAGAAGCTGTGGGTTTGAGGGAGCTGCGATGAAAACCATCAACTTCATGGGCGTGCGCAATGTCGCGTTCGCCATCACTGTGCTCCTCACTGTGCTGGCACTGTTCAGCTGGTGGCAGAAGGGCCTGAACTTCGGCCTGGACTTCACCGGCGGTACGCTGATCGAGCTGACCTACGAGCGCCCGGCCGACCTCAAGGCGGTGCGTGCCGAGCTGGTCGATTCCGGCTTCCACGAGGCCGTGGTGCAGAGCTTCGGCGCCACCACCGACCTGCTGGTGCGCATGCCGGGCGATGACCCGCAGCTGGGTGCCAAGGTCGGTGCGGCCTTGCAGAAGGCTGGCGGCGACAACCCGGCCACCCTCAAGCGCGTCGAGTTCGTCGGCCCGCAGGTGGGTGAAGAGCTGCGTGACCAGGGCGGCCTCGGCATGCTCCTGGCACTGGGCGGCATCCTCATCTACCTGGCCTTCCGCTTCCAGTGGAAGTTCGCCGTGGGCGCGATCGTCTCGCTGATCCACGACGTGGTGGTGACCCTGGGTATCCTGTCGTTCTTCCAGATCACCTTCGACCTGACGGTGCTGGCGGCGGTGCTGGCGATCATCGGCTACTCGCTGAACGACACCATCGTCGTGTTCGACCGGGTGCGTGAGAACTTCCGTGTGATGCGCAAGGCCTCGCTGATCGAAAACATCAACGTCTCGACCACCCAGACCCTGCTGCGGACCATTGCCACCTCGGTGTCGACCTTGCTGGCGATCGCCGCGCTGCTGTTCTTCGGTGGTGACAACCTGTTCGGCTTCTCCCTGGCGCTGTTCATCGGTGTCATGGCTGGTACCTACTCGTCGATCTACATCGCCAACGTGGTACTGATCTGGCTGAATCTGAACAGTGAAGATCTGATCCCGCCGGTGAAAAACGAAGGTGTGGATGACCGTCCTTAAGGGCTAGTCCTACGCCGTTCGGCGATGAAAAGGCGTGAGTGTTGAACTCACGCCTTTTTTTTTGCTCCAAGGCTGGGAGAAAGCAGGTTAGCTCCTGCAGGTACAACAGGAGGTTCATGTGAACAAATCAATGCTCGTAGGCGCTGTGCTGGGTGCTGTCGGTGTTACTGCCGGAGGTGCTGTTGCCACCTACAGCTTGGTGAACAAAGGGCCTGAGTACGCCCAGGTCACCGACGTGCAACCGATCAAGCAACAGGTCAAGACACCCCGCGAAGTCTGCAAAGATGTTGCCGTGACCCGCCAGGCGCCGGTCAAGGACCAGCACCAGATCGCCGGTACCGTGGTTGGCGCCCTTGCAGGTGGCCTGCTGGGTAACCAGATCGGCGGCGGTACCGGTAAGAAGATCGCTACCGTGGCCGGTGCAGTCGGTGGTGGTTATGCCGGTAACAAGGTGCAGGAAGGCATGCAGCAGCGTGATACCTATACCACCACGCAAACCCGTTGCAACACGGTCAATGACATCAGCGAGAAGGTAGTGGGTTACAACGTGACCTATTCCATCGGTGATCAGGTGGGCAAGGTGAAGATGGATCGTGAGCCGGGTTCGACCATTCCACTGGACAAGAATGGCAAGCTGATCCTCAGTGAAGCCGGGCAGTAAGCCAGGTGCAGGCCGCTCCTGCAAAGGGCGCGTATGGTTGGGCTTAACCATCAGGCACAAAAAAGCACCCCGAGGGGTGCTTTTTTTTTGCCTGCAATCCGCGCTTAGCGCTTCATGTGCTCTGGCAGGTGTGGCTGGATAGCAGTGAGTACGGCCTTGAAGCACTTGATGTTGCCTGCAACGATGTGGCCCTTGTCGAGGAACTCGTGGCCACCGTTGAAGTCGCTCACCAGGCCGCCGGCTTCCTGGATCAGCAGCACGCCCGCCGCCATGTCCCACTCGGACAGGCCCGACTCCCAGAAGGCGTCGAAGCGGCCGGCAGCCACATAGGCCAGGTCCAGGCTGGCGGAGCCGGCGCGGCGGATGCCGGCGGTCTGGCCAGTCAGGGCGCGGAACATGCCCAGGTAGTTGTCCATGTCAGCCATCTGGTTGTCACGGAACGGGAAGCCGGTACCCAGCAGGGCGCCGTCCAGGCTGGTACGCGAGCTGACGCGCAGGCGGCGACCATTGAGCTGGGCGCCACGGCCACGGCTGGCGGTGAATTCTTCCTGGCGAACCGGGTCGACGATCACGGCGTGCTCGAGGCGGCCACGGTATTTGCAGGCGATGCTGACAGCGAAGTGCGGGATGCCACGCAGGAAGTTGGTGGTGCCGTCCAGCGGATCGATGATCCACAGGTAGTCTTTGCCTTCTTCGCCGGTGCCGGCGTGCAGGCCGGTTTCTTCACCTTGAATGGAGTGGTTCGGGTAGGCCTTGCGCAGGGCGTTGACGATGCTCTGCTCGGCGGCGCGATCCACTTCGGAGACGTAGTCCTTGGCCTCTTTCTCGTCGACCTTGATGCTATCCAGGCGTTCGATGGAGCGGAAAATCAGTTCACTGGCGCTGCGAGCGGCGCGCAGGGCGATATTCAGCATAGGCTGCATGGGCGGGTCACCTGGAGATGTTAAAGAAGAAAGCCGAACATTCTAGCAGAAAAGTTTGGCGGCAGAAGTGTCACATTTGCTTTCATGGCGTTACGCTGGTCGGTTCTGTAAGATCGATTACCCCCAAACCTGCATCTGTGAGCACAACACCTTGCTGCAAAATATTCGTGTTGTTCTGGTCAATACCAGCCACCCCGGCAACATCGGCGGCGCTGCGCGTGCCATGAAAAACATGGGCTTGTCGCGTCTGGTGCTGGTGCAGCCAAAAGAGTTCCCGTCCGGCGACGCCACCGCGCGCGCCTCGGGCGCCGACGACATCCTGGCCAATGCCCAGGTGGTCGACTGCCTTGAAGACGCGCTGGTCGGCTGCAGCCTGGTCATGGGCACCAGTGCCCGTGAACGCAGCATCCCCTGGCCGTTGATCGACCCGCGCGAGTGTGGGGCCAAGGCCGTGGAGCACGCCACCGGCGGTGAAGAGATCGCCCTGGTGTTCGGGCGTGAACACGCCGGCCTGACCAACGAAGAACTGCAGCGATGTCACTTCCACGTGCACATTCCCTCGAACCCCGATTTCAGCTCGCTGAACCTCGCCGCCGCGGTCCAGGTGCTCTCCTACGAGGTGCGCATGGCCTGGCTGGCAGTCGAAGGCGCGCCGTCGAAAGTCGAGAAGTTCGATGCCAACTCGCTGCGCAGCAACGAGCTGGCGACCATGGACGAAATGGAGCTGTTCTATGAACACCTGGAGAAGACCCTGGTGGACATCGGCTTCCTTGACCCTGAGAAGCCCAAGCACTTGATGGCGCGCCTGCGCCGGCTATATGGGCGCAGCTCGGTCAATCGTTCGGAAATGAGCATTTTGCGCGGCATCCTCACCGAGACCCAGAAGGTCGCACGGGGCGAGCCGCATAAACGGAAGGACTGACAGATGTTCGAGCGTCTGCGTGAAGATATCCAGAGCGTTTTCCATCGCGACCCGGCGGCGCGCAATGCCTTCGAGGTGCTGACCTGCTATCCCGGCATGCACGCCATCTGGCTGCATCGCCTGGGCAACGCCCTGTGGAAGCGCGATTTCAAGTGGCTGGCCCGCCTGGTGTCGAACTTCGGTCGCTGGCTGACCGGCATCGAGATTCATCCCGGTGCGACCATCGGTCGGCGCTTCTTCATCGACCACGGCATGGGCATCGTCATCGGCGAAACCGCCGAGATCGGCGACGATGTCACCCTTTATCAGGGCGTGACCCTGGGCGGCACCAGCTGGAACAAAGGCAAGCGCCACCCGACCCTGGAGAACGGTGTGGTGGTAGGGGCGGGCGCCAAGGTGCTGGGCCCGTTCACCGTCGGTGCCGGGGCCAAGATCGGCTCCAATGCGGTGGTGACCAAGGCGGTGCCGGCCGGTGCCACAGCAGTCGGCATCCCGGGGCGGATCATCGTCAAGAACAGCGAGGACACCGAACTCGAGGCCAAGCGCAAGGCCATGGCCGAGAAGATCGGTTTCGATGCCTATGGGGTCAGCGGCGACATGCCGGACCCGGTGGCCCGGGCCATCGGCCAGATGCTCGACCACCTGCAGGCCGTCGACGAGCGCCTGGAGGGTATGTGCGGCGCGCTGACCAAGATGGGCAGTGACTACTGTGCCAAGGAGCTGCCGAAGCTACCGGAAGACGACTTCGCGGTCGAAACCCAGGCCGCCCAGCGCGACACTCAGTCGCATTGATTGCGCC
Source organism: Pseudomonas sp. SMN11 (assembly GCF_052041945.1). Classification (NCBI taxonomy): domain Bacteria; kingdom Pseudomonadati; phylum Pseudomonadota; class Gammaproteobacteria; order Pseudomonadales; family Pseudomonadaceae; genus Pseudomonas; species Pseudomonas sp. SMN11. The sequence goes on from NZ_JBKGGW010000012.1 coordinate 34,763, forward strand.
GCAGTGAAGTCACTCTGACATATGGGGCGTGTGCTCACGCCCCATTGCTGCTACACTCGCGCCCGCCTCCCAGATGCAAATCCGACTAAAGCAGTAGGTCTAATAGTTGACTTAAATGCTCAGGAATCGCATACTCGCACACATTCCGTAACTCCCGTGGTACCCATTAGCCATGCGACTGACTACCAAAGGCCGATACGCCGTCACTGCCATGCTCGACCTGGCATTGCACGCGCAGCATGGGCCGGTGTCTTTGGCCGACATTTCCGAGCGCCAGGGCATTTCCCTTTCTTATCTGGAACAGCTGTTCGCCAAGCTGCGCCGCAGCAGTCTGGTCTCCAGCGTGCGCGGTCCGGGCGGGGGCTACCAGCTGTCGCGCGGCATGGAAACCATCCAGGTGGCCCAGGTCATCGACGCGGTCAACGAGTCGGTCGACGCCACCCGTTGCCAGGGCCTCGGGGATTGCCATGCCGGTGACACCTGCCTGACCCACCACCTGTGGTGCGACCTCAGCCAGCAGATCCACGAATTCCTCAGCGGCATCAGCCTGGCCGACCTCGTCATGCGCCGCGAGGTGCAGGAAGTCGCCCAGCGCCAGGACCTGCGGCGTGTCGCAGGCCGTACCGCCTTGCTGGACAAGATTGAGACGTCCGCCGTCGACTGACCTTTTAATAGTGACGAGCGACGCCACCGCCTGATAGGAGATACCCATGAAGTTGCCGATCTACCTCGATTACTCCGCTACCACGCCGGTCGACCCACGTGTCGCCCAGAAGATGGCCGACTGCCTGCTGGTCGACGGCAACTTCGGTAACCCGGCCTCGCGTTCCCACGTGTTCGGCTGGAAGGCCGAAGAAGCGGTCGAGAACGGTCGCCGCCAGGTTGCCGACCTGATCAATGCTGATCCGCGCGAAATCGTCTGGACCAGCGGTGCCACCGAGTCCGACAACCTCGCCCTGAAAGGCGTGGCGCACTTCTATCAGACCAAGGGCAAGCACATCATCACCTCCAAGATCGAGCACAAGGCGGTCCTGGATACTGCTCGCCAGCTCGAGCGTGAAGGTTTCGAAGTCACCTACCTGGAACCGGGCGAAGACGGCATCGTCACCCCGGCCATGGTTGAAGCCGCCCTGCGCGACGACACCATCCTGGTCTCGCTGATGCACGTGAACAACGAAGTCGGCTCGATCAACGACATCGCCGCCATCGGTGAACTGACACGTTCGCGCGGCGTGCTATTCCATGTCGACGCCGCCCAGTCGGCCGGCAAGGTCGAAATCGACGTTCAGAAGCTGAAGGTCGACCTGATGTCGTTCTCGGCGCACAAGGTCTACGGCCCTAAAGGTATCGGCGCGCTGTACGTCAGCCGCAAGCCGCGTGTGCGCCTGGAAGCCATCATTCACGGCGGTGGCCATGAGCGCGGCATGCGTTCGGGCACCCTGCCGACCCACCAGATCGTCGGCATGGGCGAAGCGTTCGCCATCGCCAAGCAGGAAATGGCCGCCGAGAACGTGCGCATCAAGGCCCTGAGCGACCGCTTCTTCAAGCAGGTCTCGGACCTTGAAGAGCTGTACGTCAACGGCAGCAAGACTGCCCGCGTGCCGCACAACCTGAACCTGAGCTTCAACTACGTCGAAGGCGAGTCGCTGCTGATGTCCCTGAAGGACATCGCGGTATCGTCCGGTTCGGCCTGTACCTCCGCTTCGCTCGAGCCGTCGTATGTACTGCGCGCTCTGGGCCGCAACGACGAGCTGGCGCACAGCTCGATCCGCTTCTCCTTCGGCCGCTTCACCACCGAAGAAGAAGTCGACTACGCCGCGCAGCAAGTCTGCATGGCTGTCAACAAACTGCGTGAGCTGTCGCCGCTGTGGGACATGTACAAAGACGGCGTTGACATCTCCAAGATCGAGTGGGCCGCCCACTAAGCAGTCGCCGGCAAGAGCGGCTCCCTGATGAGGAAGGAATTGCACCATGGCATACAGTGAAAAGGTCATCGACCACTACGAAAACCCACGCAACGTCGGCAAGATGAACGCCGAGGACCCGGATGTCGGTACCGGCATGGTCGGCGCTCCGGCGTGCGGTGACGTGATGCGCCTGCAGATCAAGGTCAACGAGCAAGGCATCATCGAAGATGCCAAGTTCAAGACCTACGGCTGCGGTTCGGCCATCGCCTCCAGCTCCCTCGCCACCGAGTGGATGAAGGGCAAGACCCTGGACGAAGCCGAAACCATCAAGAACACCCAGCTGGCGGAAGAACTGGCGTTGCCGCCTGTGAAGATCCACTGCTCGGTACTCGCCGAAGATGCCATCAAGGCTGCCGTTCGCGACTACAAGCAGAAGAAAGGCTTGATCTAAGCTGCCCGTTGCAAGGTAAGACTCAAGGAGTTCCGATGGCTATCAGCATGACAGAAGCCGCCGCCAACCACATTCGCCGCTCCCTCGACGGGCGCGGCAAGGGTGAGGGCATTCGCCTGGGCGTGCGCACCACCGGCTGCTCGGGCCTGGCCTACGTGCTGGAGTTCGTCGACGAGCTGGCCGCAGAGGACCAGGTATTCGAGAACCATGGCGTCAAGGTGATCATTGATCCCAAGAGCCTGGTTTACCTCGATGGCACCGAGCTGGACTTCGTCAAGGAAGGGTTGAACGAAGGCTTCAAGTTCAACAACCCCAACGTGCGCGGTGAGTGTGGCTGCGGCGAAAGCTTCAACGTCTGAGGCTGGCCGTGGGTACTCCTTGTCATTTCGCTCTGTTTGACCTCCAGCCCTGCTTCCGCCTGGACCTCGACAAGCTGGCCACTCGCTATCGCGAGCTGGCCCGCGAGGTCCATCCGGACCGCTTCGCCGACGCCTCCGAGCGCGAGCAGCGGGTAGCGCTGGAAAAGTCCGCAGCTCTCAACGACGCCTACCAGACCCTGCGCAGTGCGCCGCGCCGTGCCCGCTACTTGCTGGCTATCGGTGGCCACGAAGTGCCCCAGGAAGTCACGGTCCATGACCCTGACTTCCTGTTGCAGCAGATGCAGTGGCGCGAAGAGCTCGAAGAGCTGCAGGACGAAGCCGACCTCGATGGCGTGGCCGTGTTCAAGAAGCGCCTGAAGGCCGCTCAGGACTCGCTCAACGAGGATTTCGCCGCCTGCTGGGATGTGCCTGCCGAGCGCGACAAGGCCGAACGCCTGATGCGCCGCATGCAGTTCCTCGACAAGCTCGCCCAAGAAGTGCGCCAACTGGAAGAGCGCCTCGACGATTAACCCGGTGTCGCCCGTGATGACGCCTAAGGTATTCAGATAAGCATGGCCCTACTGCAGATCGCCGAACCCGGTCAAAGCCCTCAGCCGCACCAGCGTCGCCTGGCGGTGGGGATCGACCTGGGTACCACCAATTCTCTGGTCGCTGCCGTACGCAGCGGTCGTAGCGAGCCCCTGCCCGATGCGCAGGGCAACGTCATTCTGCCGTCGGCGGTGCGTTACCTGGCTGGCCACAACGAAGTCGGCCTGGCCGCGCGTGAAGCGGCATCCAGCGACCCGCTGAACACCGTGCTGTCGGTCAAGCGCCTGATGGGTCGTGGCCTGGCAGACGTCAAGCAGCTCGGCGAGCAGTTGCCGTACCGCTTCATCGGCGGTGAGTCGCACATGCCGTTTATCGACACCGTCCAGGGGCCAAAAAGCCCGGTGGAAGTGTCCGCCGACATTCTCAAGGTGCTGCGTGAGCGTGCCGAAGCTACCCTCGGTGGTGAGCTGGTGGGTGCGGTCATTACCGTGCCGGCCTATTTCGACGACGCCCAGCGCCAGGCTACCAAGGACGCCGCGCGCCTGGCCGGCCTGAACGTGCTGCGCCTGCTCAACGAACCGACCGCCGCTGCCGTGGCCTATGGCCTGGACCAGAATGCCGAAGGCCTGGTGGCCATCTATGACCTGGGCGGTGGCACCTTCGATATTTCCATCCTGCGCCTGACTGCCGGTGTGTTCGAAGTGCTGGCTACCGGTGGCGATACAGCCCTGGGCGGCGACGATTTCGACCACGCCATTGCTGGCTGGATCATCGAACAGGCCGGCCTCTCCGCTGATCTCGACCCGGCCACCCAGCGCCAGCTGCTCCAGGCCGCCTGCGCCGCCAAGGAAGCACTGACCGACGCTGATACTGTCAGTGTCAGCCACGGTGGCTGGACTGGCGAGCTGAGCCGCACCGCTTTCGAAGCGATGATCGAACCCCTGGTTGCCCGCAGCCTGAAAGCCTGCCGCCGCGCCGTGCGCGACAGCGGTGTCGAGCTGGAAGAAGTGGGCGCAGTGGTGATGGTCGGTGGTTCGACCCGCGTGCCGCGCGTGCGCGAAGCGGTGGGCGCGCTGTTTGGCCGCACCCCGCTGACTTCGATCGACCCGGACCAGGTCGTGGCCATTGGCGCCGCCATCCAGGCCGACACCTTGGCCGGCAACCGCCGCGAAGGTGGCGAATTGTTGCTGCTCGACGTCATCCCGCTGTCCCTGGGCCTTGAGACCATGGGCGGTCTGATGGAGAAGGTGATCCCGCGCAACACCACTATTCCGGTGGCCCGCGCCCAGGAATTCACGACTTATAAAGATGGCCAGTCGGCCATGATGATCCACGTCCTGCAGGGTGAGCGCGAGCTGATCAGCGACTGCCGCTCCCTGGCCCGCTTCGAGCTGCGCGGCATTCCGGCCATGGTGGCCGGCGCCGCCAAGATTCGCGTGACCTTCCAGGTCGATGCCGACGGCCTGCTCAGCGTTGCTGCCCGTGAACTGGGTTCGGGCGTGGAAGCCAGCATCCAGGTCAAGCCGTCCTACGGCCTGACCGACGGCGAGATCGCTCGCATGCTCAAGGACTCCTTCGAGCACGCAGGCTCCGACAAGCAGGCGCGCCAGCTGCGCGAGCACCAAGTCGACGGCGAGCGCCTGCTCGAAGCGGTGCAGGGCGCTCTGGATGCCGACGGTGACCGCCTGCTCAGCGAAGATGAGCGGGTCGCCATCGAGTACCAGATGCAAGAATTGCGTGATTTGCTCAGCGGCACCGATGGCGCGGCCATCGAGCAGCAGACCAAGCGTCTGTCGCAGGTGACCGATGCATTTGCCGCCCGTCGCCTTGATTCGACGGTCAAAGCCGCACTGGCCGGGCGCAACCTGAATGAGATCGAGGAGTAACCGATGCCCCAGGTGATTTTCCTGCCGCACGAGAAGTTCTGCCCGGACGGGCTGGTGGTTGAGGTGGAGCCAGGGACCAACATCCTGGAGCTGGCCCACGAGCACCACATCGAGATGGAAAGCGCGTGCGGCGGTGTGTGCGCCTGCACCACTTGCCACTGCATCGTGCGCGAAGGCTTCGACTCGCTCGAGGAAGCCGACGAGCTGGAAGAGGATATGCTGGACAAGGCCTGGGGCCTGGAGGCGCAATCGCGCCTGGCCTGTCAGGTGATCGTTGGTGAGGATGACCTCACCATCGAGCTGCCCAAATATACGCTCAACCACGCTGCCGAAGCGCCGCACTGAGGTTTGCCCCATGAGCTTGAAATGGATTGATGTACTTGAGATCGCCATCCAGCTTGCGGAAAGCAAGCCAGACGTCGATCCTAAATATGTGAATTTCGTCGATCTGCACCGTTGGGTGCTGGCCTTGCCAGAATTCAGCGACGATCCGTCACGTGGCGGTGAGAAAGTGCTCGAGGCCATCCAGGCGGCCTGGATTGAAGAAGCCGACTAAGCGTGACGCTGCAGGTTAGGCAATCCCCTGGAACCCGCGTATAATTCGCGGGTTTAATTTTTCGTAACACTCATATTCTGGAGTTTTCCATGGCTGTTCAACGTACTTTCTCGATCATCAAGCCTGACGCCGTTGCCAAGAACGTTATCGGCAAGATCACCACCCGCTTCGAAGAAGCTGGCCTGAAAATCGTTGCCTCGAAAATCAAGCAACTGTCCAAAGCCGAAGCCGAAGGCTTCTACGCCGAGCACAGCGCTCGTGGCTTCTTCGGTGACCTGGTTGCCTTCATGACTTCCGGCCCAGTTGTCGTTCAGGTTCTGGAAGGCGAAAACGCCATCGCTCTGAACCGTGAGCTGATGGGCGCTACCAACCCTAAAGAAGCTGCTGCCGGCACCATCCGTGCTGACTTCGCCGAGTCGATCGACGCCAACGCCGTTCACGGTTCGGACTCCGAAGCTGCTGCTGCTCGCGAAATCGCTTACTTCTTCGCTGCTACCGAGGTAACCACTCGCTAAGCGAAAGCTTACGGGTGAGGGTGAATCCATGACGACATCTACTGGCAAAATCAACCTGTTGGGGCTGACCCAGCCGGAAATGGAAAAGTTCTTCGACTCGATAGGGGAGAAGCGCTTCCGTGCCGGTCAGGTGATGAAATGGATTCACCATTTTGGCGTGTCCGACTTTGCGGCCATGACCAACGTTGGCAAGGTCTTGCGCGAAAAGCTCGAGGCCGTTGCCGAGATTCGCCCCCCGGAAGTGGTCAGTGAAGACATTTCCGCCGACGGCACCCGCAAGTGGGTGATCCGCGTTGCCTCCGGCAGCTGCGTCGAAACCGTCTACATCCCCACCGACGACCGCGGTACCCTCTGCGTTTCGTCGCAAGCCGGCTGCGCCCTGGATTGCAGTTTCTGCTCCACCGGCAAGCAAGGCTTCAACAGCAACCTCACTGCCGCCGAAGTGATCGGCCAGGTGTGGCTTGCGAACAAATCCTTCGGGACCGTCCCGGCCAAGATCGACCGCGCGATTACCAACGTGGTCATGATGGGCATGGGCGAGCCCCTGCTGAACTTCGACAACGTCATCGCCGCCATGCACATCATGATGGATGACCTGGGCTATGGCATCTCCAAGCGCCGCGTCACCCTTTCCACCTCGGGCGTAGTGCCGATGATCGACGAACTGGCCAAGCACATCGACGTGTCCCTGGCGCTGTCGCTGCACGCGCCGAACGACGAACTGCGCAACCAGCTGGTGCCGATCAACAAGAAGTACCCGCTGAAGATGCTGCTGGAATCGTGCATGGGCTACATGTCGACCCTGGGCGGCAAGCGCGTGCTGACGATCGAGTACACCCTGCTCAAGGACGTCAACGACCAGCCTGAGCATGCGGCACAGATGATCGAGCTGCTGCGCGACGTACCGTGCAAGATCAACCTGATCCCGTTCAACCCGTTCCCGCATTCGGGCTACGAGCGGCCGAGCAACAACGCGATCCGCCGCTTCCAGGACCTGCTGCACCATGGTGGTTTCAACGTCACCACCCGTACCACCCGCGGCGACGACATCGACGCCGCCTGTGGTCAGCTGGTCGGCCAGGTCAACGACCGTACCCGCCGCAGCGAGCGCTACATCGCGGTACGCCAGCTGTCCGCTGACGCCGAGCTGCAAGACAGCGCCGTGCGTCACTGAGTACGGCCTTGCCATGAGCCTGCGCGCCGCGCTGTCGATCCTTGCGCTTTCGCTGCTGGCCGGCTGCGTGTCGGGCGGCGCGAGCGATCCACTGGCCAACCGGCAGGGGCGGACGGAGGCAGGGCGGGCCTACACGCAGCTTGGCCTGGGTTATTTGCAACAAGGTTTGACCCAGCAGGCCAAGGCCCCCTTGGCCAAGGCCCTTGCGCTGAATGCCGGGGATGCCGATGCTCACGCGGCCCTGGCCCTGGTGTTCCAGGCCGAAGGCGAGCCGGCCCTTGCCCAGGCGCACTTCGAAAAAGCGCTTGCAGCCCGCCCGGGCGACACGCGAATTCGCAACAACTACGGCAGTTTCCTATATGCTCAGCAACGTTTTGTCGAAGCCGAGCAGATGTTTCGCCTGGCCAGTGCCGATACCCTGTATCCTGAACGTTCGCGTGTGTACGAGAACCTTGGCCTGACGGCCCTGGAGCTCGACGATCGCGTCCAGGCACATGCGTATCTGACCAAGGCCCTGCAACTCAATCGACGCCAGCCCAGAGCGTTGCTGGAAATGGCTGAGTTGTCCTACGAAAACAGGCATTATGTGCCGGCCCGGGATTACTACGATCGTTTCAGCCAGTTGAGCGATCACAGCGCCCGTAGCCTTCTGCTGGGCAGCCGCCTTGCCCGGGTATTCGACGAGCAGGGCACCCTGGCCGATCTGGGCCAGCAATTACAACGACTTTATCCCGGCACGCCGGAATATCAGCAATACCTGTCGGAGCAACGATGAAAGCCGCGCATCCCGAAGTAGCAGCAGCGACTGGCCAGAACCCCGGCGAGCTGTTGCGCCAGGCCCGCGAGAAACGGGAGTGGTCGCAAGCCGAGGTGGCCCGCAAGCTCAACCTCACCGTAAGTTCGCTGAACCACGTGGAAACCGGCGCCTTCGACAAGCTGCCTGGGCATACCTTCGCTCGTGGTTACATCCGCGCCTATGCCAAGTTGATGGACATGGACCAGGCACCGCTGGTCGAGGCCTTCGACCGATACACAGGCACCCATGCCAAGGGCAGTGAAGTGCACTCCCTGGGTCGTATCGAAGAACCGATGCGTCTTTCGCACAACATCATGCGCGGCGTCACCCTGTTGCTGCTGGTCGCGGTGGTCGGCGGCAGCTTCATCTGGTGGCAGGACCAGGGCAGCATGAAGGGCAAGGACCTGGCCAAGATGGCGCTGGAGCACGTGGAAGTCGAAAGTGCCGACGGCACCACCCAAATTCACCCGCTGGACGAGCCGGAAGACCAGGCCGTGACGGCGGGTCAGCAACCTGAGAGCGCACCGCTGCCGCTGGAACAGGGCTCTGCCGAAGCCGAAACCACCAGTGAAGCCGCCCCTGCTGCTACTGCGCCGGCTCCAGCGCCTGTTACTGCACCGGTTCAGCAGGCACCGGCCCATGCTGTCGCACCAGCCCCGGCCCCTGCGGCCCCGGTAGCGCCGGCCGCGCCAGCTGCCAGCGTGCCGGCCGTCGCCGCCGCCGAGCCTGCCGCCCCTGCGGCCGTGCCGGCCGGCAGCGCCAAGGTTGCAATCCAGTTCACCGCCGATTGCTGGACCCAGGTGTCCGATGGCAACGGCAAGGTGCTGTTCAGCGCCATCAAGCGCAAGGGGGACAACCTCGAGCTGACCGGCAAGCCGCCGTTCGCGGTCCGCCTGGGCTTTGCCCGCGGCGCCCAGGTCAGCTACAACGGCCAGGCCGTCGATGTTGCCCCGTTCACCAGTGGCGAGACCGCTCGCCTGAAGTTGGGACAGTAAGTCATGCACGGCGAATCTCCGATCAAACGTCGCGAATCCCGCAAAATCTGGGTCGGCAATGTGCCGGTGGGTGGTGATGCCCCCATCGCGGTGCAGAGCATGACCAACACCGACACCAACGATGTCATGGCCACCGTGGCGCAGATCCAGCGCCTGGTCGATGCCGGCGTCGACATCGTTCGCGTTTCGGTGCCGGACATGGACGCCGCCGAGGCGTTCGGCAAGATCAAGCAGCTGGTCAGCGTGCCGCTGGTTGCCGATATCCATTTCGACTACAAGATCGCCCTGCGCGTGGCCGAGCTTGGCGTCGATTGCCTGCGCATCAATCCGGGCAACATCGGCCGGGAAGACCGTGTGCGCGCGGTGGTCGATGCCGCCCGCGACCGTGGTATCCCGATCCGCATCGGCGTCAACGCCGGTTCCCTGGAAAAGGACCTGCAGAAGAAGTATGGCGAGCCGACCCCGGCCGCGCTGGTCGAATCGGCCCTGCGTCACGTCGAGCACCTCGACCGCCTGGACTTCCAGGACTTCAAGGTCAGCGTCAAGGCCTCCGACGTGTTCATGGCCGTCGAAGCCTACCGCCTGCTGGCCAAGCAGATCATCCAGCCGCTGCACTTAGGCATCACCGAAGCCGGTGGCCTGCGCTCGGGGACGGTGAAATCCGCCGTCGGCCTCGGTATGCTGCTGGCCGAAGGCATCGGCGATACCATCCGTATCTCGCTGGCGGCCGACCCGGTCGAAGAAGTGAAGGTCGGCTACGACATCCTCAAGTCGCTGCACCTGCGTTCGCGCGGCATCAACTTCATCGCCTGCCCGAGTTGCTCGCGGCAGAACTTCGATGTGGTCAAGACCATGAACGAGCTGGAAGGGCGCCTGGAAGACCTGCTGGTGCCGCTGGACGTGGCGGTGATCGGTTGCGTGGTCAACGGCCCTGGCGAAGCCAAGGAGTCCCATGTGGGGCTGACCGGCGGTACGCCGAACCTGGTCTACATCGACGGCAAGCCGGCGCAGAAGCTGACCAATGACAACCTGGTCGATGAGCTGGAGAAGCTCATCCGCCAGAAAGCGGCCGAAAAGGTCGAGGCTGACGCGGCGCTGATCGCCCGCAGCTGACACACAGATTCGTAAGGACTTTTCGTGAGCAAATCGCTGCAAGCCATCCGTGGCATGAACGACATCCTGCCAGAGCAGTCGCCACTCTGGCGTTACTTCGAAGGCACCGTCGCCGGCCTGCTGGACACCTACGGGTACAGCCAGATCCGCACGCCGATCGTCGAGTTCACCGAGCTGTTCAAGCGCTCCATCGGTGAAGTGACCGACATCGTCGAAAAAGAGATGTACACCTTCGAGGACCGCAACGGCGATTCGCTCACCCTGCGCCCTGAAGGCACTGCCGCCTGCGTGCGGGCAGTGCTGGAGCATGGCATCACCGGCAACGGCCAGGTGCAGAAACTCTGGTACATCGGCCAGATGTTCCGCCATGAGCGCCCGCAGAAGGGCCGCTATCGGCAGTTCCACCAGATCGGTGTGGAAGTGTTCAACCTGGACGGTCCGGACATCGACGCCGAGCTGATCATGCTGACCTGGCGCCTGTGGGGCCTGCTGGGCATCCAGGACGCGGTCAAGCTCGAACTCAACAGCCTGGGCACCAGTGAAGCCCGTGCCCGCTACCGTGACGCGCTGGTCGAGTTCCTCTCGGCGCGCCTGGAGCAGCTCGACGAAGACAGCCAGCGCCGCCTCAAGAGCAACCCGCTGCGCATCCTCGACAGCAAGGACCAGGGCACCCAGGCGGTGCTGGTCGGCGCGCCGAAGCTGGAAGATTACCTGGACGAAGATTCCCGCGTGCACTTCGAGGGCCTCAAGGGACGCCTCGATGCCGCTGGCATCCCGTTCGTGATCAACACCAAGCTGGTACGCGGCCTGGACTACTACAGCAAGACCGTGTTCGAGTGGGTCACCGACAAGCTCGGCGCCCAGGGCACCGTCTGCGCCGGTGGCCGTTATGACGGCCTGGTCGAGCAGATGGGCGGCAAGCCGACCACGGGCGTTGGCTTCGCCATGGGCATCGAGCGTCTGATCCTGCTGCTGGAAACCCTCGGCAAGGTCCCCGAGTCGATCAACCGCACCATCGACGTCTACCTGTGCGCCTTCGGCGAGCAGGCGGAACTGGCCGGCCTGCGCCTGTCCGAAGGCCTGCGTGATCGCTTGCCGGGCCTGCGCCTGGCGGTCAACGCCGGAGGTGGCAGCTTCAAGAGCCAGTTCAAGAAAGCCGACAAGAGCGGCGCGCTGTTCGCCCTGATCCTCGGCGACGACGAACTGGCCAAGCAAGAGATCGGCTTGAAGCCCCTGCGTGGTCAGGGCGAACAACAGAATATTGCCTGGGATGCTCTGGCTGAGCACCTGGAAACCGCGATCGCTCAGGCGTAACGCGGTTCAACAAGCGAATAGGCGAAAAGGAGTATTGGGGTGTCGAGTACCGATGATGAACTGGCAGGGGTCAAGGACTGGTGGAACCGCAACGGCAAGCCGCTGCTGACCGGTGCCCTGCTGGCTGGCGTGGTGGTGTTGGGCTGGAATACCTGGCACAAGTACCAGAACAACCAGTCGCAAGGTGCCTCGCAGCTGTATCAGGCTTTGCTTGAGACCAGCCTGACGCCGAATGGCCAGCCAGACGCGACCAAGGTTGCAGAACTGGCCGGCAAGCTCAAGAGCGAGTTCGGCGGTACTGCATATGCCCAGTACGGCAGCCTGTTCGTGGCCAAGGTCGCGGTCGAGAGCGGCAAGCTCGACGACGCTGCTGCCGAGCTGAAAAACGTGCTGGACAAGCCGGCCGACGTCACCTTGGGCGAAATTTCGCGCCAGCGTCTGGCTCGCGTGCTCGCCGCCCAGAACAAGGCCGAAGACGCCCTCAAGTTGCTCGACGGCGATGCGGACAAGGCCTTCCTGGCCAGCCGCGAAGAACTGAAGGGTGACCTGCTGGTGCAGCTGGGTCGCGGCGACGATGCCCACAGTGCCTACGAAAAAGCCAAGGCCGCGCTGTCTGACGAAGCAGCGGTCGGTGGCCTGCAACTGAAGCTGGATGACCTGGCCAAAGGGGACGCGTAAGTGATCGGTTGGAAACAAGCAGCAGTGCTGACCCTGGCCGTGTTGGCCGCAGGTTGCAGCAGCAACAGCAAGAAGGAACTGCCACCGGCCGAGCTGACCAAGTTCACCGAAGAAGTGGTGCTGAAGAAGCAGTGGAGCCGTTCGATCGGTGACGGCCAGGGTGAAACCTACAACACCCTGGTTCCGGCGATCGAGAACGACCGTATCTACGCCTCCGACGTCAACGGCGAAGTCTTCGCCCTCGACCGCATCACCGGAGACGTGGTGTGGAAGAAAGACCTCGAGCTGCCGGTGTCCGGCGCAGTCGGCGTGGGCTACGGCCTGGTGATGCTCGGCACCCTCAAGGGTGAAGTCATCGCGCTGGATTCCAGCACCGGTGAAGAGCGCTGGCGCTCGCGTGTTACCAGTGAAGTGCTGGCGCCACCTGCCAACAATGGTGACGTGGTGGTGGTGCAAACCCAGGACGATCGTCTGATCGGCCTGGATGCCGCTACTGGCGACCGTCGCTGGATCTATGAAAACACCCCGGCCGTGCTGACCCTGCGTGGCACCGGCGCGCCAATCGCCACCAATCGCCTGGCCGTCGCCGGCCTGTCCACCGGCAAGGTGGTAGCGGTTGACATCAACAACGGCGTGCCGGTGTGGGAGAGCCGCGTGGCCATCCCGCAGGGCCGTTCCGAGCTGGACCGCGTGGTCGACATCGACGGCGGCCTGCTGCTGTCCGGTGGTACCCTGTACGTCAGCACCTACCAGGGCCGCGTAGCGGGCCTGGACCTGGAAAGCGGCCGTGTGCTGTGGCAGCGCGATGCCTCCAGCTACGTGGGGGTCGCCCAGGGCTACGGCAACGTCTATGTCAGCGAAGCCACCGGAACCGTTGAAAGTGTCGACGAGCGCTCTTCCAGCGCGCTGTGGAGCAACGATTCGATGGCCCGCCGTCAGCTGACCGCGCCTGAAGTGTTCTCCAGCTATGTGGCTGTGGGGGACTTTGAGGGTTACCTGCACCTGCTGAGCCAGGTCGATGGCCGCTTCGTCGGCCGTGAGCGTATCGACAGCGATGGCCTGCGCGCCCGCCCACTTGTGGTCGGCGACACCATCTACGTCTTCGGCAACAGCGGCAAGCTCGAGGCACTGACCATCCGCTGAAGCTATGCTTGAAGCCTTGGCGGGCTTCAGGCCGCGGCGTAGGACACGCCGCCCGAACTCCGGCCGCTGCCTTGCAGCGGCCTTTGCATTTTCAAGAATTCAAGAGTGGAGAGCCGCATGGTTCCCGTAATCGCCCTGGTGGGCCGCCCGAACGTCGGCAAATCCACCATGTTCAACCGCCTGACCAAGACCCGCGATGCCATCGTCGGTGACTTGTCGGGCCTGACCCGTGACCGTCAATACGGTGATGCCACCTGGCAGGGTCGTTCCTTCATCCTCATCGACACCGGCGGTATCACTGGTGACGAAGTGGGCATGGACGAGAAGATGGCCGAGCAGTCGCTCATGGCCATCGAAGAAGCTGACTACGTGCTGTTCCTGGTCGACGCCCGCGCCGGCATGACCGCCGCCGACCAGATGATTGCCGAGCACCTGCGCAAGCGCAACAAGTCGGCCATCCTGGTGGCCAACAAGATCGACAACATCGACGCCGACGTCGCCCGCGCCGAGTTCTCGCCGCTGGGCATGGGCAATGCCATTCCGGTGGCCGGCTCCCAGGGCCGTGGCATCAATGCGCTGATGGAAAGCGTACTCGGCCATATTCCTCGTGACGCAGAGGAAGAAGCCCTGGACCAGGAAGTCGCCGAAGGCGAGGAAGCGGTTCGCATTCCCGGCCCGAGCGAGAAAGATGGCATCAAGATCGCCATCATCGGCCGCCCGAACGTGGGCAAGTCGACCCTGGTCAACCGTATGCTCGGGGAAGAGCGCGTGGTGGTCTACGACCAGCCGGGCACCACCCGCGACAGTATCTACATCCCGTTCGAGCGCGATGGCGAGAAGTACACCTTCATCGACACCGCTGGCGTGCGCAAACGCGGCAAGATCCACGAGGAAGTCGAAAAGTTCTCGGTGGTGAAGACACTGCAGGCGATCAAGGACGCCAACGTGGTGATCTTCGTCATGGATGCCCGCGAAGGTGTGGTCGACCATGACCTCAACCTGCTGGGCTTCGCCCTGGAAGCTGGCCGTGCCATCGTCATCGCCCTGAACAAGTGGGACGGCATGGAATCGGGCGAGCGCGACTACGTGAAGACCGAGCTGGAGCGCCGGCTGTTCTTCGTCGACTTCGCCGACATCCACTTCATCTCTGCCCTGCACGGCACTGGCGTGGGCCACCTGTACAAGTCGGTACAGGCTGCGTTCAAGTCGGCGGTCACCCGCTGGCCGACCAGCCGCCTGACGCAGATCCTCGAAGATGCCGTGAGCGAGCACCAGCCGCCGCTGGTCAACGGTCGCCGCATCAAGCTGCGCTATGCCCACCTCGGTGGCGCCAACCCGCCGCTGATCGTGATCCACGGCAACCAGACCGAGAAGATTCCGAAGTCCTACTCGCGTTACCTGGAAAACACCTACCGCCGCGTGCTGAAGCTGGTCGGTACACCGATCCGCATCGAGTACAAGGGCGGTGAGAACCCGTACGAGGGCAAGAAGAACACCCTCACCGACCGCCAGGTCAACAAGAAGCGCCGCCTGATGTCGCACCACAAGAAGGCCGAGAAGAAGCGCCGCGACAAGCGCTGATTAAAAGCTGGCGCAATCTCTGTGGGAGCGGCCTTGTGTCGCGAAAGGGCCGCATAGCGGCCCCCGGGTGTCAGCGATGACGCTGATATTGCTGGGGCTGCTTCGCAGCCCTTTCGCGACACGAGGCCGCTCCCACAAGGGCCTATTGATCCAGGGCAATCCCCCTATTGTTTCAACCTTTTTCCTGACCGCTCGATCCGCTATGCTCGGACTCCACCCCGTGCCGGATAAACCCCAGGAAAGAGGGCTCCATGATCCGCAGCAAACTGCCGAATGTCGGCACGACCATCTTCACCACCATGTCCCAGCTCGCCGTGCAGACCGGCGCGCTCAACCTGTCCCAGGGTTTTCCCGACTTCAACGGCCCGCAGGCGCTGCTCGATGCAGTCGGCCGGCACGTGGCCGCCGGGCACAACCAGTACTCGCCGATGACCGGCCTGCCGGCCCTGCGCCAGCAAGTGGCGGCCAAGGTCGCGCGGTTGTACGGCGCGCAGGTGGATGCCGATCAGGAAGTGACCATCACCCCAGGTGCCACCGAGGCGATCTTCTGCGCCATTCAGGCGGTCATCCACGCGGGTGACGAGGTGATCGTCTTCGATCCCTGCTACGACAGCTACGAGCCCTCCGTGGAGCTGGCGGGCGGGCGCTGTGTGCATGTGCAACTGAGCGACGGCGACTTCCGCATCGACTGGCAGAAGTTCAGCGATGCGCTGAGCCCACGCACACGCATGGTCATTCTCAACTCGCCGCACAATCCCAGTGGTGCGCTGATCAGCCGTGAAGACCTTGACCAGCTGGCCCGGCTGATCGCCGATCGCGATATCTACCTGATCAGCGACGAAGTCTACGAGCACCTGGTGTACGACGGCGCGCGCCATGCCAGCGTGCTGGCCCACGAGCAGCTTTACCCGCGGGCGTTCGTCGTCAGCTCGTTTGGCAAGACCTACCACGTCACCGGCTGGAAAACCGGCTACGTGATCGCGCCGCCGGCCTTGAGCGCCGAACTGCGCAAGGTGCACCAGTACGTCAATTTCTGTGGTGTGACACCGCTGCAATGCGCATTGGCTGACTTCATGGCCGAGCACCCGGAGCACATCAATGAGCTGCCGGCCTTCTACCAGGCCAAGCGCGACCTGTTCTGCGGCCTTCTCGAAGGCTCACGCTTCAGCTTTACCCGCACAGCGGGCACTTATTTCCAACTGGTGGACTACTCGCAGATCCGCCCCGACCTGAACGATGTCGACATGGCCTTGTGGCTCACCCGTGAGCATGGCGTGGCGACCATTCCGGTGTCGGTGTTCTACCAGCAACCCATCCCCGAGCAACGCCTGGTGCGCCTGTGCTTTGCCAAACGTGAGGAGACGCTGCGTCAGGCAGCGGAAAAACTATGCGCGATCTGAGTGCACTGCCCAACCTGAGAGTCGCCCTGGTCCAGACCACCCTGGCCTGGCATGACCGTGAGGCCAACTACGCGCATTTCGAGGTGCTGCTGGACCAGGCTCGCGGCAGCGACCTGGTGGTTCTGCCAGAGATGTTCACCACGGGTTTTTCCATGCAGTCGGAAACCCTCTGCGAGCCGGAGAACGGCCCGACCTACAAATGGCTCAAGGCCCAGGCCAAGCGCATCGACGCGGTGATTACCGGCAGCGTGATCATCCAGGCCGCTGACGGCAGCCACCGCAACCGCTTGCTGTGGGCGCGGCCGGACGGCGAGATCCTGCATTACGACAAGCGTCACCTGTTCCGCATGGCGGGCGAGCACAAACACTACACCCCGGGTGAGCGCCAGGTGCAGTTCGAGGTCAAGGGTTGGCGGGTTCGCCCGCTGATCTGCTACGACTTGCGTTTCCCGGTGTGGAGCTGCGATGCCCAGGACACCGACCTGCTGCTGTACACCGCCAACTGGCCGGCGGCGCGCCGCCAGCACTGGAACCGCCTGTTGCCGGCGCGAGGCATAGAGAACCTGTGCTACGTGGCGGCAGTGAACCGGGTGGGGACGGACGGTAAAGGCTTTGCCTACTCCGGGGACAGCCAGGTGCTGGACTTCCAGGGTGAGAGCCTGCTCAGTGCAGGGGAAGCGGACGGAGTGTTCACCGCAGTGTTGAGCGCTGCGGAGCTGGGCGCTTACCGCACCAAGTTCCCGGCCAACCTGGATGCCGATACCTTCGAGTTGCACTGAACCGACACTGGCCCGTATACACGGGACGGGCCCCTTTGTAGGAGCGGCCTTGTGTCGCGAAAGGGCTGCGCAGCAGCCCCAGGATCTCATCGCAGACACATAAATTGCAGGGGCTGCTGCGCAGCCCTTTCGCGACACAAGGCCGCTCCTACAAAGCCGATGGTGCTAGTTAGTACACATCCCGCCGATAGCGCCCATCTTCGATCAGCTGCTGCACCGCTTCTTCTCCAAGCAGACCATTGAGCGCCGCATCCACCCCGGCAGCCATGCCTTGCAGGCTACCGCAGACATACACGCAAGCCCCGTCAGCCATCCAGCGCTTGAACTCATCGGCGTGCTGCAGCAGCACATCCTGCACATACACTTTCTCGGCCTGATCCCGCGAAAACGCCAGGTCCAGCCGCGCGAGGTCGCCGCTGTCGAGCCAACCTTGCAGCTCCGCGCCACACAGCAGGTCATGCGCCCGGTTACGCTCGCCGAACAGCAGCCAGTTGCGCTGCTCGCCCGCATTGACTCGCGCCCGGATCAGGCTGCGCAGGCCGGCCAGGCCGGTGCCGTTGCCGATCAGGATCATCGGTGCAGAGGTCTCCGGGAGGTGGAAACCGCTGTTGCGGCGCAGGCGCAGGCTCAAGGTGCCGCCCTGCGGCAGGTACTCGGTCAACCAGCCGGAACCCAGGCCGAGGTCGCCGTCGGCATGGCGCTCCTGGCGCACGATCAGCTCCAGCACGCCATCACTGGCAATCGAGGCGATCGAGTACTCGCGGCTACCGATCGGCACCAGCGCATCGACCAATGCCTGCGGATGCATGCCTAGCAGGTGATCGCGACGGCTCGGTAGCTGACGGCCAGCCAATGCCTGGCTCAAGGTCTGCTGCAGGCCATCGACGTGTACGCTGGCCATGGCGTCCAATGCCATGCCGTGAAGGAACGCGTCGATCCGCGACTGGCCATTGAGCGGCAGGATCTCCACCAGGTCACCGGCTTCCCAGCTGGCGGGCTCTTCAGGTTGCAAGCCCAGCAGGTAGACCGGCTGGCCTTGGCTGCCCGGGTTGAGCAGATCGCGCTGCACCAGGGTCCAGTTGCCGAAGCTTGGCGGTTGCCAGGCGCTTACCGGTTGAGCACCGGTCAGTTGCGCCAGTTCCTGCTGCCACTGCTGCAGTGCGGCCTGGTCGGCGTTGTCCACTTCCACCGGGCTGAATGCGCTGCTGGCGCCACGCTCGCCAAGCCACGCCTGCAAGCGCCGGGCGAAGCCGCAGAAGTGCGGATACTGGCGGTCGCCGAGGGCGAGCAGGGCATAGCTGAGATTGTTCAATGCCCACGGCTGGCCGAGGATCTTGCGTTCGAAACCGCGGGCACTGTCGGGCGCCTCGCCATCGCCGAAGGTACTGACCACGAACAGCGCACGGCGGGACTCACGCAGGTCCTCTTCGCGCAGGTCGCCAAGGGCTCGAACCTGAACCGGCAGACCTGCTGCCTGCAACTGCCCGGCACTCTGCCAGGCCAGTTGCTCGGCGAAACCGCTCTGGCTGGCGAAGCCGATCAGCCAGCTTTCGCCGCTGGCCTGGTTGCCATCGACAGTGCCGCGGGCGGCGCGCACTTGGCGCTTCTTGCGGCGACGGTCGAGGTACAGCAGCCAGCCGGTAACGAAGAACAACGGCATGGTCAGACTGGCGATGGTTACGATGATGCGCCCCGGCAGGCCGAAGTATTCGCCGACATGCAAGGCGTAGACGCTCTGCAGCAGCTGCGCCTTGAAGGACTTGTCGGTGTAGCGGTCATGGCTTTTCACCTGGCCAGTGGCCGGGTCCAGCACCAAGGTGTTGAAGGCGCGCGGGTGGTCGGCGGTGTCGAGCAGGTAGAACAGGTTGGCCGGTTGACCGCCTGCGGGCGGCAGACGCAGGTTGTAGGCAGCCAGGCCCGGGCCTGCGGCGTCCTTGAGGTTGGCCCAGATGGCGTCGTAGTCGACCACCAACGGTGGCGCATTCTTCTCGACCTTGGGTGGTCCATGGCGGCCACGGCCTTCGCCTCGTTTCTGCTGCTGCCCTGCGGCGGGCTCATCGGCCAGCAGTTTGTTCAGGCCAGAGCGGTACCATTCATAGGACCAGAACAGGCCGGTGAGCGCGAACAGGAGATAGAACAGCAGGCACCAGGTACCGGCCACAGCATGCAGGTCCCAGTTGAAGGCTCGGCCTTTCTTGGCCCAGTCGAAGGTCAGCCAGGTGCGCCAGTTCAGCGCCTTGCGCGGCCAGCGCAGGTACAGGCCGGACAGGCAGAAGAACACCAGCATCAAGGTGCAAGCACCAGTGATCTGGCGGCCGGTGTCGCCCATGGCGAGGAAGCGGTGCAGGGTCAGCATCAGGTTGAAGAAGCCTTGCCCTGTGGCCTCACCCTTGAGCTCGCCAGTGTAAGGGTCGGCGTAACGCAGTTCGCCACGGCGCTCCCCGGGCGGCGGGGTGAAGAAGATCCGTGCGGCGTTGCCTTCACGCACATCCACCCACAGCATCGATACCTTTTTGCCTTGCTCGGCCTCGACCCGGCGAACCAGTTCGGCGGGTGGCAGCACGCCCTCGGCGCGTACCTCGACCTTGAGCACATCGGCGTTGAAGGCGCGCAGCAGCTCTTCCTGGAACGAATACAGCGCCCCGGTGATGCCCATCAAGGCCAGCACCAGGCCAGCGGTGATGCCAAAGAACCAGTGCAGTTGGAACAACGACTTCTTCACCACATCTCTCACCTTGTGTTGCTGCCACAGACCGCGCTGCGTGCATTATGCCTTGATACGCAAAAGCCCCGTTCACAAGAATGAACGGGGCTCGGCGGTGTTTCGTCAGAAGTGGACGCTGGTGGTCAACAAGGCTGTCCGCCCAGCCGCCTGGTTGGCGAAGTGGGTGGAGAAGGCCTTGTCGTAGTACACCTCGTTGGTCAGGTTCTGCACGTTGAGTTGCAGATCGACGTTCTTGGTCAGCTTGTAGGCGGCCATGGCGTCGTAACGCACGTAGCTGTCGACCATGGTGGTGTTGGCCACGCTGCCGTACACGTCATCCACGTAGAACGCACCACCACCAACAGTCAGCTTTGGCGTGATCGAGTAGGTTGTCCACAGGCTGGCACTGTTGTTCGGCGTGTTCGGCAGCTGGTTGCCGTCGTTGGCCTTGCCCAGCGGGCCGCCGTCGATCTGGCGCGCTTGCATGTAGGTGTAGCCGGCGAATACCTGCCACTTGTCGGTGATCTTGCCACTGGCCGACAGCTCGATGCCCTGCACGCGGGTTTCGCCGACGTTTTCGTAGGTGGTGGTGTTCACCTGGACGCGGGCGTTTTCTTTCTCGGTGCGGAACAGCGCAGCGGCCAGGGACAGGCGCTCGTCGAGCAGGTCCCACTTGGTGCCGATTTCGTAGTTGGTGGTTTCTTCCGGCTCCATGTCGCTGCTCAACAGGTTGCCGCTGCGGTCGGTGGTGTTGCCGAGCGGGTTGCCTTCAGTGCCTTCACCGAGCATCGCACCGGGTGGGGTGGCGGAGGTGGCGTAGGACACGTAGATGCTGCCGTTGTCGGCCGGCTTCCATACCAGGCCCAGCTGGCCGGTGACGAACTCGCTGGTGTCCTTGCCCTTGGAGACGATGCCCTTGGTACTTACCGCAGTGCTGCCGTTGGCGTTGTAGCCACGGTACTGGGTATCGAAGTGGTCGTAACGCAGGCCCATGTTCAGCAGCCACTGTGGCGACAGCTCCAGAGTATCGAACACGTAGATGGCCCGGGTGTTGCTCTTGGTGTTGGTGCCGGCATAGTTGCGCGAGATCGCGCCGTTCCATGGATCATCCGGGTTCGGGTTGCTCAGCGAGGTGCAATTGTAGCCACTGGTGGCGCCGATCATGCCTGGGGTGCAGTTGGTGTTTGCTGCGCCACCGGCGACGGTGTCGGTGTCGACGTTGTAGCTTTCGCGATCGCTTTCTTCGCGGCTTAATTCGATACCGGTGGAGAAGCTGTTCTTCATGCCACCCAGGTAGAACTCGCCGAACAGGTCGGTCTGGTTGGTGGTTGTGGAAGTATTGCCCACACGAGTGTTGGCACGGCGCCAGACGCTGCCATTGTTGACGTTGCCCTTGCTGTCGTCAGGCTGGGTCAGGATGTAGTCCTGCATGCTGTTGCCGTGACGGAAGGTGTTCTTGATGGTCAGCGCGTCGGTCAGATCGTGCTCGATGGCGAAGGTGGCGATATCGACGCGGCTCTTGCGGAAGTCGCGGTCGGTCAGGCCATAGAAGTTGTCGCTGTCGCCACCGTCGTTCGGCTTGCTCGGGTGCGCAGAGGTACGCGCGGCGCTGCCACCGGTAGGGATGGTGTACGGAATGCCCGAATCCGGCAGGTCGTCACTTTCCAAGTGGTAGTAGTCGAGGTTGACGCGGGTGGCGGTGCCCAGACCGAAGGCCAGCGACGGGGCGATACCCCAGCGGTCGTAGTTGACCTTGTCACGGCCGGCGACGTTGCTTTCGTGGGTCATCAGGTTCAGGCGGCCAGCAACGGTGTCGCTGAACTGGTAGTTGCCATCGAAGGTGTAGCGCTGGGTCTGGTCGCTGCCCCAGGTCCAGGCGCCGTCGAGCGAGTTGCCCAGGTGTGCGCGCTTGCTCACCAGGTTGATGGTACCGCCGGCGGCGCCGCGGCCACCGATAGCCGAGTTAGGGCCCTTGGCCACTTCGACCGATTCGATGGCGAAGATTTCGCGGGTCTGGGCGCCGGTGTCGCGCACGCCGTCCAGGTAGGTGTCGCCCTGGGCGTCGAAGCCACGGATGAAAGGGCGGTCGCCTTGCGGGTTGCCGCCTTCGCCGGCGCCGAAGGTGATGCCGGGCACGGTGCGCAGGGCGTCCTGCAGGGTCAGGGCGTTGGTGTCTTTGATCACTTGCTGAGGGATGACGGTGACCGAACGCGGGGTGTCCACCAGCGGTGCGGTGTACTTCTGCGAGGAGGCTTTTTCGACCTTGTAATCGGTACTGGCCTGCTCAGCCTTGCCATTGACGCTGGTGGCGTCGAGGGTGACGGCATTGCTGGCAGCCGGATCGGCGGCGTAGGCGCCCGAAGCGCTCAGGGCGACCCCGATGGCCGAGACGATGAGGCGTGGTGAACTCACTGCAGACGGTACGTGACGCATTGTTATTGGCCTTCCCCAAGGTGTGAAGGCCGCGGATGTTAATGTAAGGGATTGTAAGGCACAATTGAGACTCGTTACCATTCGCCAGGAATTTACAATCTTTACATATTCTCTTTACGATTTATGGACGCTGAATCGTCTAAGGCACAGCAAGGGCTTGTGCGGCGTAAAAGGGAATCAATATCATCGAGCCCTTTACAGATCTTAACGGTGCCGCCGCCATGCTGCTTCATATCCCAGGGTTGTTCGACACCGATGAACTGGCCCGTATCCGCGAGGCGCTGGAGCAGACCGACTGGGCCGACGGCAAGGTCACGGCCGGCTACCAGTCGGCCAAGGCCAAGCACAACCTGCAACTGCCGGAAGGGCACCCGCTGGGCAAGGAAATCGGCAGCGCACTGATCGACCGCTTGTGGCAGACCCCGCGTTTCATGTCGGCGGCGCTGCCGCACAAGGTGTTCCCGCCATTGATCAACTGCTACCGCGAGGGCGGCAACTTCGGTTTCCACATCGACAATGCCCTGCGCCAGCCCAAGGGCAGCCCGGAGCGGGTGCGCACCGACCTGTCCTCGACCCTGTTCCTCAGCGACCCCGACAGCTACGACGGCGGTGAGCTGGTGATCCAGGATACCTACGGCGTGCAGCAGGTGAAGCTGGCGGCCGGCGACTTGGTGCTGTACCCCGGCACCAGCCTGCACAAGGTCAACCCGGTGACCCGTGGCGTGCGCTACGCGGCGTTCTTCTGGACCCAGAGCCTGGTGCGCGAGGACAGCCAACGGGCGTTGCTGTTTGAAATGGACAATGCCATCCAGCAGCTCACCGCCGATGTGCCGGACCACCCGTCATTGCTGCAGCTGACCGGCACCTACCACAACCTCCTGCGTCGCTGGGCCGAGGTCTGAGCCATGTCCTATCAGTTGCGTCGTGAAGAAGTGGTGGATGCTGCTGGCCTGCACGCCATGCTCGAACACAGCCCCGGCAAGGCAGCCCAGGCGATCCTCGCGGCGGCAGCGGAGGGCGTGGTCGACGCGCAGTTGCTGCTCGGGCAGATCCTGCTTGATGGTCGTGGCATCGAGCAGGATGCCGGTGTCGCCCGACGCTGGTTCGGCATTGCCGCACAGGGCGGCAGTGCCATGGCGCACAACATGCTCGGTCGCTGCCTGGAACACGGCTGGGGAGGCGAGGTGAACCTGGCGCAGTCGGCCATTCACTATGCACGGGCGGCCGATGCCGGGCTGGATTGGGGGCTGTACAACCTCGGCAACCTGCTGGCGACCGGGCGCGGGGTGCCGGCCAACCAGGCGCAGGCGCTGACCTGTTACGAAAAGGCTGCGCAGATGGGCCATGCCAAGTCGATGAACCTGTATGGTCGCTACCTGGAGCATGGCATCGCCACCGCGCCGAGCCCAGTGCGGGCGGTACGCTGGTATCGGCGTTCGGCCGAAGCGGGTGATTTTCGCGGAATGTTCAGCCTGGCGATGGTGCTGGCAGAGCGGGGAGAAATGGCTGAGGCCGCTACTTGGCTTGAACGGGCGAGGGTCGAGGGCAACATGAGCTTTTTGCGTAGCGCGTTGGTTACCTTGTCAGCAGCTGGGCCGCAGTTGGCGCCACATGCGACAGCATACGCGGCCGAAGTCGAGCAACGTGACTCGCCCTAGTGGTTTGAACAATTGGCCGGGAAATGATTGTTGCTTCGATGATAACTTCACCCGGCCTACCTTGAGCTCTCGGCCACGGCGGCCATTGCCAGAGGGGGAGCTGCAGTGAAAGATCTGATTAAAGATGAAGCACAAGTGCGTCTATGGCTGGTGAAAGATGAATACATATACCCGGTTGGCATCAATCACCAAGGCTTTGTGCAGGTTATTGACGGGCATAACGAAATCTTCACCCTCCTCGCATGGAAGCATCCCAGCATTGGTGGGGACATCGCTTACGAAATTCATAGCCAGTCGGGCAAGCAGATTACCGGTGCTGGCGGGGATGCCTTGAGAGAGGCAGAGGAACTGATGCCGATGCCAGTGCCCGCCTTCCGCATCATGCGTGAAAATACCGAGCTCGAAGAGCCTTGGTCATATGAGGTAAAACTGAAAACCTTGGATTCGCGATTCGTTTCGGCAAACGATCGAATAGCCAGTACTCATCGAAGGAAACGCGAAGGTTTTTCATGGTGGGCGCTTTCACCCTGGGAAGATGTCACCCGCTATCGCACCGAACCAGGCCGGCAACTGCGTATGCTGGAACCCTATGAAGCAGATGCCGACGTGTTCATTCTCGAATGGCTCGACCCACCTGGTGGTCGCCAGCAATAAAAAAAGGGGCTTTCGCCCCTTTTCTGTTTACAGGTAGTAGGCCTTCAGCGGCGGGAAGCCGTTGAATTCCACTGCGCTGTAGCTGGTGGTGTACGCACCGGTCGACAGCCAGTACAGACGGTCGCCGATGGCCAGGTTCAGCGGCAGGCCGTACTTGTAGTTTTCGTACATGATGTCGGCGCTGTCGCAGGTCGGGCCGGCGATGACCACTTCTTCGGCTTCGCCTTTCTTCTCGGTCCAGATCGGGAACTTGATGGCTTCGTCCATGGTTTCGATCAGGCCGGAGAACTTGCCCACGTCGGTGTAGATCCAGCGCTCGACGGCGGTGCGCGACTTGCGTGCGACCAGCACCACTTCACTGACCAGGATACCGGCGTTGGCGATCAGCGAACGGCCTGGCTCGAGAATGATCTCCGGCAGGTCGTCACCGAAGTCTTCCTTCAGGAAGCGAATGATTTCTTCGGCGTAGGTCTCGAGGCTGTTGGTACGGGTGATGTAGTTGGCCGGGAAGCCGCCACCCATGTTGATCAGCTTCAGCTCGATGCCGTCTTCTTCCTTCAGGCGCTCGAAGATCACCTTGACCTTGGCGATGGCCGCGTCCCATACGCTGATGTCGCGCTGTTGCGAGCCGACGTGGAAGGAGATGCCGTAAGGCACCAGGCCCAGGTCACGGGCGAGGATCAGCAAGTCCATGGCCATGTCGGTCTGGCAGCCGAATTTACGCGACAGTGGCCAGTCGGCCGTGGTCGAGCCTTCGGTGAGGATGCGAACGTATACCTTCGAGCCCGGCGCGGCCTTGGCGATGTTGCGCAGGTCGGCTTCCGAGTCGGTAGCGTACAGGCGCACGCCCTTCTCATAGAAGTAGCGGATGTCCTTGGACTTCTTGATGGTGTTGCCGTAGCTGATACGGTCTGCGCTGACGCCACGGCTCAGGACCTTGTCCAGCTCGTAGATCGAGGCGATGTCGAAGCTCGAACCTTTCTCTTTGAGCAGGTCGATGATCTCGACGGCCGGGTTGGCCTTGACCGCGTAGTACACCTTGGCGAATTCGAAACCAGCACGCAGGTCGTCATAGGCCTGGCTGATCATCTGGGTGTCGATGAGTACGAACGGGGTTTCCTGCTTGTCGGCGAACGCCTTCATTTTCTGGAAGGTGTCACGCGCGAAATAGTCTTCGACCTGGATCGACATGCTCAGGGACTCCATGGGCAAACTGAAAGATTAAGTGGCTGCAACTGAACGTCCTCCGTATCCCCACTTTGGTTCGCCTACTCAGTACTTGAGCCGGATGGATCGTTTCCAGCATGGACGTTCGGCGCGCACTTTAGGGCGTGAAGAATGCAGAATCAACAGGCAATCCGGGCGCGATCGTCGTGGAACGACGCCCTACCCGTTGAATAACCGACTCGCATGACCATCTGATGTTCCCCTGGGTGTTTCAAGCGTAAAAAATTGTGGAATGGACCGCGTTGACCCCTTCGCGGGTAAACCCGCTCCTACAGGGTTTTCGCAATTCCTGTGGGAGCGGGTTTACCCGCGAAGGGGCCTGTGGTGTTCATATTTATGGCCACATTTTCCTGGCACTGGCGTACATGAAAAACACGATAAATTTTTTGTTACCGTCGGGCAGATTTGCCGTTATGGATGAGAAACATTACTATTCGCACCCTCATCCGCCTCCCTGACGACCCCGACCGTGTCCGGACACAAAGGCTTCCTCGACCACTACCATGAGCTGATCGGCACCTGGACGCGCAAGTTGCGCAGTCGTCAGCAGGCCGAGGACCTCACCCACGATGCCTTTGTCCGGGTACTGGAGAACCCGCGCGAACAGGTCGAGCAGCCACGCGCCTACCTGCACCAGACTGCCCGCAATATCGCCGTGGACGGGTTTCGCCGCGAAGACCGGCGTCAGGCCCTGGAGCTGGAGACCTTCGATGAAGGCAGCAGCGCCAGCGACGACCCGGAAGCCTACATGCATGCCCTGGAGCTGGCCGACAGCGTCGAGCGCGCACTGGCCGAGTTGCCGCTGAACTGCCGCCGGGTGTTCATCTGGCAGAAGCTTGAGGGCCTGAGCCAGGCCGAGATCGCCGAGCGCATGGGTTTGACCAAGAACATGGTCGAAAAGTATATGATTCGCACGCTCCGACATCTGCGTGAGCACCTGGATGTGTCCGCACGATGAGTCAGGAGACTTTTCCCATGAAACAGCACGGTTCCGAGACCGTCCGTGAGCAGGCGGCCGCATGGTTCGTCCGCGTGCAGGACGCGCCGCACGATGCCGCGCTGCACAAGCAGCTGCGAGCCTGGCTGGCCGCCGACCCCAGTCACCGTGCCGAGTACGATGCCCTGGCCACGGTCTGGAGCGCGGCGGAACTCATCCCGCGCCAGCGCCTGGAAGTGCTGTGCGAGCCGGACCCGGTACGCCAGCTCCCGCAACGGCGCCTGCTGCGCCAGGTGCTGGCGGCGAGTGTGGCGGTGCTGGCGCTGGGGCTGGGCTGGACGGGCTGGCACTACCAGCAGCTCAATCACCAGGATCAGCTGCAGACGGCCTTTGGCGAGCGCCGCCAGGTCGAGCTTCCCGATGGTTCGCACCTCGAACTCAATGGCGCCACCCAGCTGCATGTCGATTTCAGCCCAGGCCGTCGGCACATTCAACTAAACGCAGGTGAGGCGATGTTCATCGTCGCCCACGACAGCAGCCGCCCGTTCGTGGTCGATACCGCCCAGGGCAGCGTGACGGTGACCGGCACCCGTTTCGATGTGCGCCTGGACCCGACTGCGACCCGTGTGGCGGTCGAGCAGGGTTCGGTGCGTGTGCAGGGCAATGACACCTCGCTGGCGCAACTGGGCGCTGGCCAAGGTTCCCACATAGACGCGCATGGCAAGGTCGCCGCACCTTATGCGGTCAACGCCGCAGCCCTGACTGCCTGGCGCCAGGGCAAGCTGGTATTCGACAACGCCACCCTCGCCGAGGTGGTGGCCGAAGTGTCGCGTTACCGTGCCCAACCACTGCGCGTGGCACCTGGCAAGGTTGCCCAGTTACGCCTCTCAAGCACTTTCAGCACCGATGACACGGACGCGCTGCTGCGCGCCTTGCCAAGAATCCTGCCGGTGGCGATCAAGGCCCATGAAGACGGCTCCCGCGAAATAATCGCGAAATAGATTCAGGTTTTTTTCCGCTCGTTCGTCTTCCCCGCCAGCTGCAACTGCCAAGCATTTCCATTCGCATGCGGTTGGCGTTTATTCCTTCTTCAGGATGTTTCGACGACGTGAACAACAACAAACCTTATCTACGCCTGAGCGCCCTGGCGCTGGCCCTGGCGGTCAGCACCGCGGCCATCAATGCTCAAGCCGAGCAGGCAAGCAGCACGATCCAGATCCAGGCGCAGCCCTTGGCCTCGGCGCTGAGCCAGCTGGGCCAGCAGACCAACCTGCAGCTGTTCTTCAGCCCTGAACTGGTGGCGGGCAAGCAGGCCCCGGCCGTGTCCGGCAACCTGGCGCCCGAGCAGGCGCTGCAGCAACTGCTGCAGGGCAGCGGGCTGACCTATGAAATGTCCGAAGACACAGTGGTGGTGAAGCCGGCTCAGCCTGCCGGCACGCTCACCACCGGCAGCCTGGAGCTGGCGCCCACCGACGTGAAGGTGGTCGGTGACTGGCTGGGTGATGCCGACCAGGCCGTGGTGCAGAACCACCCCGGTGCGCGCACCGTCGTCCGCCGCGAGGCGATGGTGGAGAAGGGCGCGATGAACGTGCGCGACGTGCTGCGCGGTATCCCAGGCGTGCAGGTACAGGACAGCAACGGTACCGGTGGCAGTGACCTGTCGCTGAACGTTGGCGTGCGTGGCCTGACCTCGCGCCTGTCGCCACGCTCGACTGTGCTGATCGACGGCATTCCGGCGGCCTTTGCACCCTACGGCCAGCCGCAACTGTCGATGGCTCCGATCTCCTCGGGCAACCTCGACAGCATCGACGTGGTGCGCGGCGCGGGCTCGGTGCGCTATGGCCCGCAGAACGTCGGCGGGGTGATCAACTTCGTGACCCGGGCGATCCCCGAAAAGGCATCGGCTGAGCTGTCCACCACGCTGGAAACCTCTCAGCATGGCGGCTGGAAACACACCGAGTCGGCGTTCGTCGGCGGCACCGCCGACAATGGCATGGGCTTGGCGTTGCTCTATACCGGTGTGAACGGCAACGGTTACCGTGAAAGCAACAACGGCAACGACATCGACGACGTCATCCTCAAGACCCATTGGGCACCGACCGACGTCGATGAGTTCTGGCTCAACTTGCACTACTACGATGGCCGTGCCGACATGCCCGGTGGCCTGACCCAGGCTCAGTACGACAGCAACCCGTACCAGTCGCTGCGCGATTACGACTACTTCGCCGGCCGGCGCAAGGACGTGTCGTTCAAGTGGCAACGCCAGCTCGACGATGCCACCCAGTTCGAAGTGCTGACCTATTACACCGACAGCTTCCGTGGCAGCGCCATCGCCGCGCGCGACATGAAGACCCTGTCGTCGTACCCGCGCAATTACCACACCTTCGCCATCGAGCCACGGGTGTCGCGAATCTTCTTCGCTGGCCCTACCACCCAGGAAGTCAGTATTGGTTATCGCTACCTGAAAGAGGCCATGCGCGAGCAGTCGACCCGCCTGGCGCTGATCGACAACGTGCCGACGCCCACCCCGACGTCCGACGGCCACGTGTTCCAGGACCGCAGCGGCGGTACCGAAGCCAGCGCCTACTACATCGATGACAAGATCGATGTCGGCAACTGGACCATCACCCCGGGCATCCGTTTCGAGCACATCAATACCGACTGGCGGGATCGCCCGGTGCTGGATGCCAACAACCGCCCGGTGCCGGAGAAAAAGCGCAGCATCACCAGCAACGAGCCGCTGCCGGCGCTGAGCGTGATGTACCACATCTCCGATGCCTGGAAGGTGTTCGCTAACTACGAGACGTCGTTTGGCAGCCTGCAGTACTTCCAGCTGGGCCAGGGCGGCTCCGGCAACAGTACGGCCAATGGCCTGGAACCGGAAAAAGCCAAGACCTACGAGCTCGGTACCCGTTATGACAACGGCGGCTTCGCCGGTGAGCTGACCGCGTTCTACATCGACTTCGACGACGAGCTGCAGTACATCAGCAACGACGTGGGCTGGACCAACCTCGGTGCGACCAAGCACCAGGGTATCGAGGCTTCGGTGCGCTATGACCTGGCCGGGTTGGACCCGCGCCTGGACGGCCTGTCGGTGAGCGGTGGCTACACCTATACCCGCGCGACCTATGAAGGGGATATTCCGGGCTTCAAGGGCCGTGACCTGCCGTTCTATTCACGCCAGGTGGCCACCGCCGGGGTGCGCTATGCGATCAACCGCTGGACCTGGAATCTGGATGCCTATGCTCAGTCCAAGCAGCGCGCGCCAGGGACCGGCCTCAACGCTGATGGCAGCTTCAGTGGTAACTACATCACCGAGCCGAGTGCCGATGGGCAATATGGTGATATTCCGGGGTATGTGACCTGGCATGCCCGTGGTGGCTATGAGTTCGGGGCGGACATGTCCAACCTGAAGCTGGCGGCGGGGGTGAAGAACCTGTTCGACAAGCAGTATTTCACGCGTTCGAGCGACAACAATGCCGGCATTTATGTCGGTGAGCCGCGGACCTTCTATGTGCAGGCGAGTGTAGGGTTCTGAGCCAAAATCGCCGGGGCCGCTATGCGGCCCTTTCGCGACACAAGGCCGCTCCCACAGGTATTGCACAGGCCCAGAGGTTGACGCTGTACCTGTGGGAGCGGCCTTGTGTCGCGAAAGGGGCGCGAAGCGCCCCCAGCGATTACGAAGCCACCACCTCGGCCGGCGAGACGATGCTGGTCTTGGCCCCGCGCGAGCGCCCCGAACTCAGGTAAGCCGCAATCGACTCCTGAGTGACCTCCCCCAAGAACACCTGCTCGGCATCCAGCACCGGCAACCACGCTCGGTTGAACTCATACATCCGCGACAACAAGATGCGCAGATGTTCGTCATGCGACGCCGTGGCATTGAACGGCCGCAGGAAGTCGCCACAGGTACCTTGCTGGCGGTGCATGTCACGCCGACGCACATACCCCAGCGCCTTGTTCTGCCCATCGGTCACCACCACATAACGGCGGTCGTGCTCATCAAGCAGCTCCAGCGCATCGCTCACCGGCGTCTCCGGGCTCACCGACGGCGCGTTGTCCGCCGCATCCTCGGCACGCACCAGCAGCAGGCGCTTGAGCGTGCTGTCCTGGCCAACGAAGTTGCTCACGAAGTCATCCACCGGGTGCGCCAGCAGGGTGTCCGGGTGGTCCAGCTGCAGCAGCTTGCCGGCACGGAAGATGGCGATCTTGTCCCCCAGCTTGATCGCCTCGTCGATGTCGTGGCTGACCATGATCACGGTCTTGTTCAGCGCCCGCTGCATCTCGAAGAACTCGTTCTGGATCATCTCGCGGTTGATCGGGTCGACCGCGCCGAACGGCTCGTCCATCAGCAGTACCGGTGCTTCCGCCGCCAGTGCGCGGATCACACCGATGCGCTGCTGCTGGCCGCCGGACAGCTCACGGGGGTAGCGCTGCAGGTATTGCTTGGGTTCGAGCTTGATCATGTGCATCAGCTCGCGGGCGCGCTCGTGGCATTTCTGCTTGTCCCAGCCGAGCAGGCGCGGGACCACGGTGATGTTCTCCTCGATGGTCATGTTGGGGAACAGGCCGATCTGCTGGATCACGTAGCCGATGTGCCGGCGCAAGGTCACTTCGTCGAGGGCACTGGTGTCTTCGCCGTTGATCAGCACCCTGCCTGAGGTCGGTGCGATCAGGCGGTTGATCATCTTCAGCGTGGTGCTCTTGCCGCAGCCCGACGGGCCGAGGAATACGCAGATTTCACCTTCATTGACGGTGAGGCTGACGGAGTCGACGGCTTTGACGTCCTTGCCGTTGACGTTGAAGGTTTTGCTGAGGTTCTGGAGTTCGATCATGAGCGCAGTCCTTCTGGAGTCAGGGCACGTTGCAGGGTTTGCAGGAGCAGGTCGGCGACGATCGCCAGCAGGCTGACCAGCACGGCGCCGACCAACAGCATCGACATGTCGCTGCGGCTGATGGAGGTGAGGATGAGCACGCCCAGGCCGCCAGCGCCGATGGTGGCGGCAATGGTCATGACGCCGATGTTCATCACCACGGCAGTACGCACGCCGGCGAGGATCACCGGCACCGCAATCGGCAGCTCGACCATGCGCAGGCGCTGGCCGAAGGTCATGCCGATGCCGCGCGCCGCTTCACGGATGCCGGGCTCGACGTTGGTCAGGGCCAGGTAGGTGTTGCGCAGGATCGGCAGCAGCGAATAGAGGAACACCGCAGTGATCGCCGGCAGCGGGCCGAGGCCCTGGCCGAACTTGGAGTAGAACGGCAGCAGCAGGCCGAACAGGGCGATGGACGGGATGGTCAGCAGCACCGTGGCGCTGGCCTGCAGCGGGCCGGCGACGGCCGGGAAGCGGGTCATCAGGATGCCCAGCGGTACACCGACGAGGATCGCCAGGCTGACCGCAACACCGACCAGCATGATGTGCTGCCAGGTCAGCTGCAGCACCTGGGCCCAGTCGAGATGGGCGAACGTGTCGAACAGGCTCATGGGGTCACCTCCTTGAGGGGATGCTCACGCAGGAAGGCGGCGGCCACCGTGGTCGGGTTCTGGTGTTCGACGTCGACCTTGGCATTGAGCTGGCGCATGGTCTCGTCGTCGAGCTGCTCGGCCAATGGCTTGAGCAGGCCGACCAGTTTCGGGTTGGCGTCGAGCACCTGTTTGCGTACCACCGGTGCGGCTGTGTAGTCGGGGAAGTAGTGCTTGTCGTCTTCTAGCAGCTTGAGGTTGAAGGCACTCAGGCGGCCGTCGGTGGTGTACACCAGGCCGGCGAACACCTGGTTGTTGTGCATGGCGGTGTAGACCAGCCCGGCATCCATCTGGCGGATGTTGGCGCGGCCTACTTGCAGGTCGTACATCTCTTTCAGGCCGACCAGGCCATCCGGACGGTTGGCGAACTCGGTGTCCAGCGCCACCAGGTGCTTGCGCTGGCTTTCGTCACGCAGTACCTGGTTGAGGTCGCTGATCGTGTTGACCTGTGGATAAGCCTCGGCCACCTGCTTGGGCAGGCCCAGGGCATAGGTGTTGCTGAACTTCGACGGGGTCAACCAGATCAGGTCTTTCTTCGCGTCCAGTTCCTTGACCCTGGCGAAGGTGGCCTCGGCACTGGGCATGCGCTCGTCGATATGGTTGTAAGAGACCAGCGACACGCCGGTGTATTCCCACATCAGGTCGAGTTGCCCGGTTTCCTGGGCCTGGCGTGCGATGCTGCTGCCAAGGCCGGTGGTGACGCGCACGTCGAAGCCGTTGGCGCGCAGGTATTGCGCGGTGATTTCGGCGAGTACGGTCTGTTCGGTGAACACCCGCGCGCCGATGCGGATCAGCGGTTTTTCGGCTGCCTGGGCAAATCCTGCGAACAGCAGGGCCGCGCCCAGCAGCAAGGCGATTCTCTTGTTCATGGGTTCCCTCTTGTTATCCAGCCAGGCCACGTTCCAGCCAGCGCTTGCTGGAGAAACTCACCAGCGCATCCAGCACCAGCGCCAGCAATGCGGTACAGGCGGCACCGAGCAGCAGTTGTGGCTGGTTGTTCAGGGCAATGCCGGGGAAGATCAGGCTGCCCAGGCTGTTGGCGCCAATCAGGAAGGCCAGTGGCGCGGTGCCGACGTTCAGTGCCAGGGCCACGCGCACGCCGCCGACGATGATCGGCACGGCGTTGGGCAGTTCCACCTGCCAGAGTTGCTGGCGCGGGGTCATGCCGATGCCGGTGGCGGCTTCCTTGAGCGAGGCGGGGACGTTTTTCAGGCCCTCGTAGGTGTTGCGCACGATGGGCAGGAGAGAGGCGAGGAACAGCGCGAAGATCGCAGGCCCGGCGCCGATGCCCAGGATACTCAGGGCGATGGCCAGAACGGCCAGGGGGGGAATGGTGTTGCCAACGTTGAAGAACTGCATGAAGCGCTCGGCTTTGTCGACCCGGTGCGGTCGACTCAGCGCAATGCCGGCGGGGATGCCCACGACCAGCGCCGCCGCCATCGAAGCCAGCACCAGTACCAGGTGCGCTTGCAGGTAGAACCCAAGATCGTCGCGATAACGCGCGATCGTGTCGATGCCGATCCAGTGGATCAGCAGGGCCAGGATGACGAGCACGGTGGCGCATCCCAACAGCCCTTTACCGTAGCGTGTAGCCACAGGCGGACTCCTTGTGTTGTCGGCGAGCACACTTCTTGGTAGCCGGCCAGTACTGGCGGCGGGTGGTGTGTTCGCGAGTAGCAGCGTGAAGCAGCCGAAGGCTGCGATCAGGCCATGAGCCGAACCCCGTCGGGCCCGAAAATGCTGATGAAACCAGTCCCCAACCGAAGCGGGTTGCAGGGGAGTGGACGTCTCCGTGGGCGTAAAGGTTCCCATCTGAGGCGGCATTTGGCCAGCGTTAATCACTGGATGGGGTGAAACATGGCGAGAAAAAGCAGCGGTTTAATGCGCTGCAGGCGTTGAAACAACTGCCTTGTGGCCTTTTGTCGTGATAAAGCGATTGTCTGATGAAATTGTTGTGTCTGTACTGGCCCTTTCGCGGGCAGGCCCGCTCCCACAGGGATCGCACTGCATCTGAAACCTGCGCAGTACCTGTGGGAGCGGGCGTGCCCGCGAAGAGGCCGGACCTGCAACCACTCATGCAGCCGATTTTGGTCCAAGCCCAACTTCAGGTATGATATCGCCCCTTTTAAATCCCCCAGTCAGGCGATTTCCCATGACCAACCAGGCCGCCGAAGTCGCGAAGCGCCGCACTTTCGCAATCATTTCCCACCCCGACGCCGGTAAGACCACCATCACCGAGAAGCTCCTGCTGATGGGCAAGGCCATTGCCGTCGCCGGTACCGTGAAGTCGCGCAAGTCCGACCGCCACGCCACCTCCGACTGGATGGAAATGGAGAAGCAGCGCGGCATCTCCATCACCACCTCGGTGATGCAGTTCCCGTACCGCGAGCACATGATCAACCTGCTCGACACCCCCGGGCACGAAGACTTCTCGGAAGATACCTACCGCACCCTGACCGCGGTGGACTCGGCGCTGATGGTGCTCGACGGCGGTAAAGGTGTAGAGCCGCGGACCATCGCCCTGATGGACGTGTGCCGCCTGCGCGACACGCCGATCGTCAGCTTCATCAACAAACTCGACCGTGACATCCGTGACCCGATCGAACTGCTCGACGAGATCGAAGCCGTTCTGAAGATCAAGGCCGCGCCGATCACCTGGCCGATCGGTTGCTATCGCGACTTCAAGGGCGTGTATCACCTGACCGGCGACTACATCGTGGTCTACACCCCGGGCCACGGCCACGAGCGCACCGAAGCCAAGATCATCCAGAATCTGGACTCCGACGAGGCTCGCGCCCACCTGGGCGACCAGTACGATTCGTTCGTCGAGCAACTGGAGCTGGTGCAGGGCGCCTGCCACGAGTTCAACCAGGAAGAGTTCATCAACGGTCAGCTGACCCCGGTGTTCTTCGGTACCGCGTTGGGCAACTTTGGTGTCGACCATGTGCTCGACGCCGTCGTCGACTGGGCGCCGCGCCCGCTGGGCCGCGTGGCCCACGAGCGGACCGTCGAGCCTGTGGAAGAGAAGTTCACCGGCTTCGTGTTCAAGATCCAGGCGAACATGGACCCGAAACACCGCGACCGCATCGCCTTCATGCGCATCTGCTCGGGTAAATACGAGAAGGGCATGAAGATGCGCCATGTGCGCATCAACAAGGACCTGCGCATCGGTGACGCGCTGACCTTCTTCTCTTCCGAGCGTGAGCAGCTGGAAGAGGCCTATGCCGGCGACATCATCGGCCTGCACAACCACGGCACCATCCAGATCGGCGACACCTTCACCGAAGGCGAGGCGCTGGGCTTCACCGGTATCCCGCACTTTGCGCCGGAGCTGTTCCGCCGCGTGCGCCTGAAGGACCCGCTGAAATCCAAGCAGCTGCGTCAGGGCCTGCAGCAGCTGGCCGAAGAGGGCGCGACCCAGGTGTTCTTCCCTGAGCGCAGCAACGACATCATCCTCGGTGCGGTCGGTGTGCTGCAGTTCGACGTGGTCGCCAGCCGCCTGAAGGAAGAGTACAAGGTGGAATGTGCCTACGAGCCGATCACCGTCTGGTCGGCCCGCTGGATCGGCTGCGATGACAAGAAAAAGCTCGAGGAATTCCAGAACAAGGCCATGGAAAACCTGGCCATCGACGGTGGCGGTCACCTGACCTACCTGGCGCCGACCCGGGTCAACCTGGCGTTGATGGAAGAGCGCTGGCCGGACATCAAGTTCCGCGCTACCCGCGAGCATCACTGATCGCTGAATTGGGGCTGCTTTGCAGCCCATCGCGGGACAAGCCCGCTCCTACAGGGGGACGCGATCCCTTGTAGGAGCGGGCTTGCCCCGCGATGGGCCGCAAAGCGGCCCCATATCAATTTCCCGCCTTGATACTGGTCCAGATCCGCGTCCGAATACGATCGATCTTCGCCGGCATCGCCTCCAGGGCATACAGCTTGCCCATCACATCCTCGCTCGGGTAAATCATCGTATTACCCTTCATCGCCGGCTCCACCAGCCCGTCCGCCTTGAGGTTGCCGTTGGCGTACTGCACATGGTTGCTGATGTTGGCCATCACTTCCGGCTGCAGCAGGTAGTTCATGTAGGCATATCCGGCCTTTTCATCCGGCGCATCGGCCGGCATGGCCACCATGTCGAACCACATCGGCGCACCTTCCTTGGGGATCGAATACCCCACCTTCACCCCGTTCTTCGCCTCTTCGGCGCGGTTCTTCGCCTGCAGCACATCCCCCGAGAAGCCCACCACCACGCAGATATCGCCGTTGGCCAGGTCACCGGTGTACTTCGAGGAGTGGAAGTAGCTGATGTACGGCCGCACCTGCATCAGCAATGCCTTGGCCTTGTCATAGTCGGCCGGGTCCTGGCTGTGGTGCGGCAGGCCCAGGTAGTGCAGGGCGATCGGCAGAAGTTCGGGGCCGTTGTCCAGCACCGCGACGCCGCAGCTCTTCAACTTGCTCATGTACTCGGGCTTGAAGATCAGGTCCCAGGAATCCACTGGCGCATTGTCGCCGAGCACCGCCTTGACCTTGTCGATGTTGTAGCCGATGCCGGTGCTGCCCCACAGGTACGGGAATCCGTACTGGTTGCCCGGGTCGTTGACCTCCAGCGCCTTCATCAATACCGGGTTGAGGTTGTGCCAGTTTGGCAGCTGCGACTTGTCCAGCGGCTTCAGGGCCTTGCCCTGGATCTGCCGGGCCATGAAGTGGTTGGACGGGAACACCACGTCGTAGCCGGAGTTGCCGGTCATCAGTTTGCCGTCGAGGGTCTCGTTGCTGTCGTACACGTCGTAGGTCGGCACGATGCCGCTGGCCTGCTGGAAGTTCTTCAGCGTGTCGGGCGCGACGTAGCTGGACCAGTTGTAGATCTTCACCGTTTCGGCGGCGCTGGCGGCGCTGGCGACGCTGGCGGCCAGCATCAGGGGAGCGAGAAGGAGCGTGCGCATGTCGGGTTTACCTTGCTTTGTCTGTTGTTATCGAAGGCAGGCGATCAGCGGATCAGAAAATCAGAACGTAGGTCTTGCGCACGGTCTCCTGGATGTCCCAGATGCCGGTGCTGTTGGCCGGTAGCATCAGTGCGTCTCCGGCTTCTATGAGCAGGGGCTCGCCACCGTCGGGGGTGAAGGTGCAGCGGCCCTTGATGAAATGGCAGAACTCCTGCTGCACGATCTGCCGCCGCCAGCGCCCGGGGGTGCACTCCCAGATGCCGGTTTCGACGCCGTCGCTGCGTTCCACGCAGGTGACCGAAGCCACTGCCAAGGGGTCGCCTAGCGGCACCGCGACCGGGTTGGAGCTTTCGAGCACGGCGCTGTCTGTGTGTTTGAACTGGGTGATGCTCATGACCGGTGGATCCTGTGTCGGGGAAAGGGAAGTCAGTGCATGAAGCCTTCCATGAAGTCCGCAAGGGAGCTGGCCAGGCGCCGCCTCCAGGGCGCGCTGGCGGGGTTGGCGAGGGTCCGGTCCTCGTGGACGAAGCTCTGGATGATCGCGTTGTAGCCGAGCCAGCGGCAGGGCTCGGGCGGCCAGCTGGCCAGGCTCGCGACCGGGCGGTTGTCGAGTACCCAGGGTTGCGCGGTCAGTTCGTTGTGCTGGTTGAGGATCAGCGCCGCCAGCGTGCGCCCGCCGAGGTTGGTGGCACCAACCCCTTCGCCGCCGTAGCCGCCGGCCAGGGCGATGCCGCGCTGGCGGTCGCAGAGCATGTGCGGGCGGAAGCGCCGGGCCATGCCCAGGTTGCCGCCCCAGGAGTGGGTGATGCGTGCGTGCTTGAGCTGCGGGAACAGTTCGCCGAACAGGTAGCGTCGCAGTTCGATTTCGTGCTCGTCGAGGTTGAAGTTCTCGCGTAGCCGGCCACCGAAGCGGTAGCCGCCGCGGGCGCCGAACACCAGGCGGTTGTCGGCGGTGCGCTGGCCGTAGGTGACCTGGCGGCTGCTCTCGCTGAAGGCCTGGCCCTGGCTCAGGCCGATCTGCTCCCAGGTCGATTCCGGCAGTGGCTCGGTGGCCACCAGCAGGCTCTGCACCGGCAACTGGTGCTTGCCCAGCGGCGGCAGGCTGGCGGCGTACCCCTCGACTGCCGGGACCATCCACTGGCAGCGGATGCGCGCCAGGGGCGAGCGTACTTCGCCGGGCTGCCAGTCGATGGCCGGGGTGTTCTCGTAGATGGTCACGCCCAGCGCTTCCACGGCCCGGGCCAGGCCACGGGCCAGCTTGGCCGGGTGA
The DNA here is from genome assembly GCF_052041945.1 of Pseudomonas sp. SMN11. Classification (NCBI taxonomy): domain Bacteria; kingdom Pseudomonadati; phylum Pseudomonadota; class Gammaproteobacteria; order Pseudomonadales; family Pseudomonadaceae; genus Pseudomonas; species Pseudomonas sp. SMN11. The sequence continues at coordinate 73,306 of NZ_JBKGGW010000012.1, forward strand.
ATGGTTGCGGTGTGCGGGCTGTAGATCGCGCCGTAGGCATTGCTGACCCGCAGTTGCGCGTCCAGCTGCTCGGGGCGCAGCCAGCGGTAGTCGTCCTCGGTCATGCCTTGGCGATAGAGGTCGTCGAGGTAAGCGCGCAGGCTGCGTTCCTGTTCCGGGTAACGCGCGGCGCAATAGAGCACGCCGCCTTTGCGGTAGTCGCAGTCGATGCCTTCGCGCTGCAGCACGCTGTGCACTTCATCCGGGATGCCATGCAGCAGGTCGATGCTGGCGCGGCGCTGTTGCGGCGACAAGGTGGCCAGCAGGCGGTCTTCGCCGAGCAGGTTGCCCATCAGCCAGCCGCCATTGCGCCCCGATGCGCCGAAGCCGGCGATGTTGGCCTCGATCATCGCGACGTTCAGTTGCGGCGCCTGGCGCTTGAGGTAGTAGGCGGTCCACAGACCGGTGTAGCCGGCGCCGATGATGCACACATCGACCTCGAGGTTCTGGCGCAGGGCCGGGCGCGCGCACAGCGGCTCGTCGAGCTGGTCCATCCAAAGGCTGAGCGTACGCAGGGGTTGCATCGGGTTTTGCTCCACATCCGTCAAGGTCTGTGGGCGATGCTAGTGGTGTCGGCCGGTGGCTGTCTTACGTGCGTGCACGCAGGGAAATTTGCTTGAGATAGGCCTTGGGCGTGAGGCCGGTGTGCTCGCGGAAGCACTTGTAGAACGCCGAGAGCGAGTTGAAGCCGGCGTTGAACGCCAGGTCGTCGATCGGTGCCTCGACGCTGTCGTCGTCGAGGCTGGCCATCAGGTGTTGCAGGCGCGCCTGGTTGACGTAGCGGTAGAAGCTTTGCCCAAGCACCTGGTTGAGCAGGTAGGAGATCTGGTTGCGGCTGTAGCCGCTGGCGTCGGCCACCTGCTGCAAGTCCAGCTCCGGGTCTAGGTAGGGCCGCTGGCGCTGGAAGTAGTGCTCCAGGTCCTGGGCCATCGTCGACAGCTGCCGTGGCGACAGGCCCAGTCGGCTGGTGGCCGGGCGCGGGCCACCACTGACCAGGCCGTTGCCGTTCTGGCGAACCAGGGTGGCGTACTCGTTGACCCGCCAGATCAGGCCGTCCTTGACGGTGATCGCTTCGCTGGACTGGAACGCCACCAGGCCGTCGCCGCCCTGTACCGTGACCTGGTACTGGATGAAGGCTGTGCAGCCGTCGACGCGGATGCGGTCGCTGTGGACGATGTCCTCGCCGGCTTCATGGGGCAGGCAGGCGCGTACATAGTCGCGCAGCTCGCGGTAGCCGAGCACGCGGTTCTGGAAGAAGTCGTGGTACTGGATGTCTGGGTGGTAGAGCGCGATCACGCCGTCGAGGTCGCGGTGCTTCCAGCACAGGTGGTAGCGCAGCACGGTATCGGCGGTCAGCGGGGTCTGGGCGGGTGTGTCGAGAAGGATCATGGCCGAATCATGCCCTGCCCTCGGAGCGTCGACAAGAATGCAGAACACCTGATGCAGTTCGGCAATTCGCGCATTTTGCACGGTTCAGGCGTTGGTCCGATTGCTAACTTGTTGATTTGTAAGGGTGTCATTTTTTGTCACAACTGGCACAGCGGCTGCAATGGTTATTGCGCGAATGGAATTCTCGCTAACAACCCAATACAGGCGAACACATCATGATCCCCTCTGCCGACTATCCCGTTGTCGATACACAAAGCCGCTCAGGTGTGTCCTGGGCCGCGATCTTCGCTGGTGCCGCCGCCGCCGCTGCCTTGTCCCTGATCCTCGTGGTACTGGGGGCCGGGTTGGGCTTTGCGGCGTCGTCCCCGTGGGCTAATGAAGGGGCGAGCGCCAAGGCGCTGGGCATATCCACCATCGTCTGGCTATTGCTCACCCAGATTATCGCCTCGGGCGTTGGCGGTTACATCGCAGGCAGGCTGCGGGTGAAGTGGGCCAATCTGCATGGCGATGAAGTGTACTTCCGCGATACCGCCCACGGGTTCCTGTCCTGGGCAGTGGCGACCTTGGTGGCGGCAATGCTGGTGCTGGGCGCTGCGGGCAACGTGATTGGTGCGGGCGCCAGCGCGGCCACCCAGGCTGCGACCGTGACTGCTGCGGCAGGGGGTGCTGCAGCGGCTGACAACAACAGCAACTCGATGGGGTATTTCGTCGATAGCCTGTTCCGTGGCGAGGGGCCGGCACCGGTCAGTGAAGATGCCGCCAATGGCGTGGCAACTCGCATTCTGGCCAAAGGAATCGCCAGTGACGGCGCCTTGCCCGCAGAGGATCGTGCCTACCTGGCGCAGCTGGTGGCCCAACGTACCCGGTTGACCCAGCCGGAGGCCGAGGCGCGCGTCGATCAGGTCATGGCACAGGTACAGCAACTGAAGGTGGATGCCAAGCAAGCGGCTGACAAAGCGGCCAAGGTGGCGGCCTGGACTGCACTGTGGACCTTCGTCGCGCTGCTTTGCGGCGCATTCTTCGCCAGCGTGGCTGCGTTGTATGGCGGCCGTCTGCGCGACCGCGTGCAATGGCTTGAAGTCGACTACGTCGCTCATCGCACCATTCAACGTTAAGGAAGGAGAATAACCATGCGCTCGATACTGCTCTGGATGCTCGGGGTTCCGATTCCCGTAATTATCCTGATTGCTTTGTTCATGCACTGATTCGAAGGGCGGCGCAAGCCGCCCTTTGCGTTGGTGCCCGATGGAGAAAAGAACCATGCGCTCTTTATTGCTATGGATGATTGGGATACCGATACCCGTAATCATCCTGATCTGGATTTTCATGCATTGAGAAGCTGGGGCCGCTTCGCAGCCCTTTCGCGACACAAGGCCGCTCCTACAAGGGACCGCCATTCCTGTAGGAGCGGCTTTGTGTCGCGAAAGGGCCGCGAGGCGGCCCCAGCAATCTAAAGCCTAAAGAAACTGCTCGGCATAATGGCAGGCCACCTGCCGCGTACCCACCTGCCTAAACGCCGGCACCTCCTTGGCACAACGCTCGGTCGCATACGGGCAACGCTTGTGGAACGCACATCCATCCGGCGGATTGAGCGGGTTGGGCAGCTCTCCGGCAATGCGGATCTTCGGCTTCAGCGGGTCTGGGTGAATTGCCGGTGTCGCCGACAGCAGCGCCTGGGTGTACGGATGCAGCGGCTTCTCGTAGATATCTGCCTTCGGCCCCATCTCCGCCGGGCGCCCCAGGTACATCACCAGCACCTGATCGGCCACATGCCTTACCACAGCCAGGTTGTGCGAGATGAACACGTAGGCGGTGTTGAACTCCTTCTGCAAGTCCATGAAAAGGTTCAGCACTTGGGCCTGGATCGACACGTCCAGCGCTGAAGTCGGCTCATCCGCCACCAGCACTTTCGGTTGCAGCATCATCGCCCGGGCCAGGGCAATCCGCTGGCGCTGACCGCCGGAGAACATGTGCGGGTAGCGCTGGTAATGCTCGGGGCGCAGGCCCACCTGCTCCATCATTTTCTGCACTTTCTCGCGCCGCTCGGCCTTGCTCAGCGAGGTGTTGATCAGCAGCGGCTCGGCCAGTTGGTCCCCGATCTTCTGCCGTGGGTTGAGCGAGGCATAGGGGCTCTGGAACACCATCTGCACGTCGCGGCGCAGTTGCTTGCGCTCGGACTTGCTGGCGCCCTTCACCTCGGTGCCGGCGATCTGCAGCGAGCCTGAAGAGGGCTCTTCGATCAGTGTCAGGGCGCGGGCCAGGGTCGACTTGCCGCAGCCGGACTCACCGACCACGGCCAGGGTCTTGCCGGCCTCCAGTTCGAACGACACGCCATTGAGCGCGCGCACCAGGGCGTGGCCCTTGAACAGCCCGCGGGAGACTTCGTAATGCCGGGTCAGCTCCCGGGCAGTGAGAACGACGGCCATCACGCCACCTCCTGGTTCAGCGGGTAGAAGCAACGCACCAGGCTGTGGGCCTGCGGGTCGAGGGGCGGGCGCTGGTGGCGGCAGTTGTCCTGCACGTACGGGCAGCGCGGCGACAGCAGGCAGCCAGCCGGGCGGTCATAGCGGCCGGGGACGATACCGGGCAGGGTGGCCAGGCGCTCGGCACCGACGCTGTGCTCGGGGATCGCCGCCAGCAGCGCTTCGCTGTAGGGATGGGCGGGTACGTCGAACAGCTCCGGCACCTGGCCGACTTCCACCGCCTGGCCGGCGTACATCACGCATACGCGCTTGGCCGTTTCGGCGACCACGGCGAGGTCGTGGGTGATCAGGATGAGCGCCATGTTGCGCTCCTTCTGCAGGTTGACCAGCAGCTCCATGATCTGCGCCTGGATGGTCACGTCGAGCGCGGTGGTTGGTTCGTCGGCGATCAGCAGCTTGGGTTCGCCGGCAATGGCCATGGCGATGGCGACGCGCTGGCTCATGCCGCCTGAGAGCTGGTGCGGGTAGGCGTCCAGGCGGCTTTCCGCCGCCGGGATTTCGACTTTCTTCAACAGCTCCAGGGCACGCTGGCGCGCGGCCTTGCCCTTCAGGCCCAGGTGCTGGCGCAGCACTTCCTCGATCTGGTAGCCGACGGTGTAGCTGGGGTTGAGCGCGGTCATCGGGTCCTGGAAGACCATGGCGATGTCCTTGCCCACCACCTTGCGCCGCTGGCGGCCGCTGAGCTTGAGCATGTCGGTGCCGTCGAAGGTGAGCGAATCGGCGGTGATGCGCCCGGGGGCGTCGATCAGGCCCATCAGGGCCATCATGGTGACGGACTTGCCCGAGCCGGACTCGCCGACGATGGCCAGGATTTCGCCGGCTCCCACCGCCAGGTCCAGGCCGTCGACCACGGGCACGGCATTGGCGTCGCCGAAGCGCACGTTCAGGTTGTTGATCTGCAACAGTGACATGGCGTTCTCCTCAGGCGGCGTTCTTGAGTTTCGGGTCCAGCGCATCGCGCAGGCCGTCGCCCATCAGGTTGATTGCCAGCACACTGAGCAGAATGGTCAGGCCAGGCAGGCTCACCACCCACCAGGCGCGCTCGATGTAGTCACGGGCCGAAGCCAGCATGGTGCCCCACTCGGGGGTTGGCGGTTGCACGCCGAGGCCGAGGAAGCCCAGGGCGGCGGCGTCGAGGATCGCCGACGAGAAGCTCAAGGTTGCCTGCACGATCAGCGGTGCCATGCAGTTGGGCAGCACGGTGACGAACATCAGCCGTGGCAGCCCGGCACCGGCCAGGCGTGCGGCGGTGACGTAGTCGCGGTTCAGCTCGCCCATCACCGCAGCGCGGGTCAGGCGCACGTAGGATGGCAACGACACGATGGCGATGGCGATTACCGTGTTGATCAGGCCAGGGCCGAGGATGGCGACGATGGCCACCGCCAGCAGCAGCGAGGGCAGGGCCAGCATCACGTCCATCAGGCGCATGATCGAGGGGCCGAGCACCTGCGGGAAGAAGCCGGCCAGCAGGCCGAGCAGGATCCCCGGGATCAGCGACATTACCACCGACGACAGGCCGATCAGCAGCGACAGCCGCGCGCCCTGGATCAGGCGCGACAGCAGGTCGCGACCGAGTTCGTCGGTGCCGAGGATGAACTGCCAGCTGCCGCCGTCAAGCCACACCGGCGGGGTCAGCAGGAAGTCGCGGTACTGCTCGCTCGGGTCATGGGGGGCGACCCAGGGCGCGAACAGGGCGCAGAACACCACCAGGCACATGAAGGCCAGGCCCATTACCGCACCCTTGTTGCGCGAGAAGGCGTGCCAGAATTCTTTGTACGGTGAGGGGTAGAGCAGGCTCTGGTCCACCGGGCTGGCCGGCGTGACGGATTTCGGAATCGGGCTAGTCATGGCGAAGGCCTCAGCGCTGATGACGGATGCGTGGGTTGGCCAGGCCGTAGAGGATATCCACGACGAAGTTGACCAGGATCACCAGGCAGGCGATCAACAGGATGCCGTTCTGGACCACGGGGTAGTCACGGGCGCCGATGGCTTCGATCAGCCATTTGCCGATGCCCGGCCAGGAGAAGATGGTTTCGGTGAGCACCGCGCCGGCCAGCAGCGTGCCGACCTGCAGGCCGAACACCGTCAGCACCGGGATCAGCGCGTTGCGCAGGCCATGCACGAACACCACGCGCGCGGGCGACAGGCCCTTGGCGCGAGCGGTGCGGATGTAGTCTTCGCGCAGCACTTCGAGCATCGACGAACGGGTCATGCGGGCGATCACCGCCAGCGGTATGGTGCCGAGCACGATGGCCGGCAGGATCAGGTGCATCACCGCGTCCTTGAACGCGCCTTCCTCGTCGCTGAGCAGGGTGTCGATGAGCATGAAGCCGGTCTTTGGCTCGATGTCGTAGAGCAGGTCGATCCGCCCCGACACCGGGGTCCAGCCCAGACTCACCGAGAAGAACATGATCAGGATCAGGCCCCACCAGAAGATCGGCATGGAATAGCCGGCCAGGGAAATCCCCATCACCCCGTGGTCGAACAGCGAACCGCGCTTGAGCGCGGCGATCACCCCGGCCAGCAGCCCGACCACGCCGGCGAACAGCAAGGCGGCGAGGGCCAGCTCCAGGGTGGCAGGGAACAGGGTGAGGAACTCGGTCCACACGCTTTCGCGGGTGCGCAATGACTCACCGAGGTCACCGTGGGCCAGCTTGCCGACATAGTCCAGGTACTGGACCGGCAATGGCTTGTTCAGGCCCAGGCGCTCCATGGCCTGGGCGTGCATTTCGGGGTCGACCCTGCGCTCGCCCATCATCACTTCCACCGGGTCGCCGGGGATCAGGCGTATGAGCGCGAAGGTCAGCAAGGTGATACCGAAAAAGGTCGGTATCAGCAGGCCCAGGCGCCGGGCAATAAAACTCAACATTGTCGGGGTTACCTCATAAGCAGGTCACGCAGTGCCGCCGGTGCCCGTGTGGGGTCCCGGCGATCGTTGTTGTTCTACTTCACCTTGGTGGTGGCGAAGTTGTTGTTGGTCAGAGGGTTGATCACGTAGCCCTCCACGTTGTCACGCATGGCCGTGAACATCTTCGGATGGGCCATACTGATCCAGGGTTGATCGTCATCGTACACCTTCAAAGCCTCGGCATAGAGCCTGGCGCGTTCGTCGTTGTCGATCACTTCGCGGGCGCGGGTGATCAGCTCCTGGAATTTAGGGTTGCACCAGCGTGCATAGTTCTCGCCGCTTTTGGCAGCATCGCAACTGAGCAGCGGGCTGAGGAAATTGTCCGGGTCGCCGTTGTCGCCGGCCCAGCCGGTGGAAACCAGGTCGGCCTCGCCGTTCTTGGCGCGGCGCAGCATCTCGGCCCACTCCATCACGCGGATATCCAGCTTCAGGCCGATCTGCTTGAGGTCGGCCTGGAGCATTTCGGCGGACAGGCGTGGGTTGGGGTTGGTCGCGCCGCCGCCGTTGCGGGTGAAGAGGGTGATCACCGTGCCTTCCGGCACCCCCGCTTCCTTGAGCAACTCGCGGGCCTTGGCCAGGTCGCGGGGCGGATTCTTGTTCTCGGTGTTGTAGCCGATCATGGTCGGCGGGTAGGGGTTCACCCCGACCAGTGCGTTGCCCTTGCCGAACAGTTGGTCGACGTGGGTCTGGCGGTCGAAGGCCATGTTGATGGCTTTGCGCACGCGTACGTCGCTCAGGTACTTGTGTTCGGTGTTCATTGCGATGTAACCGGTGACCAGGGCTTCGATTTCGTCGACCTTGAGTGTCGGGTCTTGCTTGATCACCGGTATGTCATCGGGCTTGGGGTAGAGCGCCACCTGGCATTCGTTGGCACGCAGCTTCTGCAGGCGCACGTTGCTGTCGGTGGCGATGGCAAAGATCAGCGCATCGGCCGGTGGCTTGCCGCGGAAGTAGTCCGGGTTGGGCTTGTAGCGAACCTGGGCATCCTTGTTGTAGCGCTGGAAGATGAACGGGCCAGTGCCGATCGGCTTGCTGTTGAGATCGCCGGTCTTGCCGGCCTTGAGCAGCTGGTCGCCATATTCGGCGGAATAGATCGAGGTGAAGGCCATGGCCATGTCGCGCAGAAATGGCGCTTCGGGGCGGGTCAGGGTGATTACCACGGTGTGGTCGTCGGTCTTGGCCACTGACTTGAGCAAATCCTTGAAGGCCATGCTTTCGAAGTACGGGTAGCCGACGCTGGTCTTGTCGTGCCACGGGTGGTGCGGGTCGAGCTGGCGGTTCAGGCTCCACAGCACGTCGTCGGCGTTGAAGTCGCGGGTCGGCTTGAAGTAGTCGGTGGTGTGGAACTTCACCCCTTGGCGCAGATGGAAGGTGTAGGTCAGGCCGTCGGGCGAAATGTCCCAGCGTTCGGCCAAGGCCGGCTGGATGTCGGTGGTGCCGGGCTTGAAGTCGACCAGGCGGTTGAACACCGTTTCGGCCGAGGCATCGGCGGTGACCGCGGTGGTGTACTGGACGATGTCGAAGCCTTCCGGGCTGGCTTCGGTGCAAACCACCAGCGGCTTGGCCGCGAGGTTACCGGCGGCGCCGAGGATGACCGCTGCCAGGGCAGCGCGGAGCGGTAGCGATGTCATGGAAACTCCCTGCATGCATTGATTCCAGCGTAGCCGCCACGGCCCGGGTTGAAGCGGTCCGTGGCGCCAGCGGTCAGAGAATGTTGAATGGAATGGTGGTGACCACGCGGAACTCGTCCAGGCTGCCATCAGCCTGGGCCTTGCTGGCGCGGTGGGCGGTGTAGGTGGCGCGGATGCTGGTGTCCTTGAACGGCCCGCTCTGCACGGCGTAGCTGGTACCGATGCCCCACTCGTAGTGGGTTTCGCCGTCCAGGCCGTTCACGTCGTAGGCGGTGCCACGGTAGTGAGTGCCGTCGATGCCCCAGCCACGGGCGTTGTACAGGTTGAACTTCAGGCCCGGCACGCCGTAGGGCGCCATGTTCAGCACATAGGAAAGCTGCAGGGATTTCTCGTTGGGGCCGTTGAAGTCCGACAGCAGCGAGTTGGCCAGGTAGATGCCGTTGGTTTCGTGCAGGTAGTCGAAGTACTCATTGCCGTTGACCTGCTGCCATGACGCCGTGAGGGTGTGGGCCTGGTGGGTCAGGCCGAACGACAGGCTGTAGGTGTCGTTGTCGATCTCGCCCATCTTCTTGCTGCCTTCGTCCACCGTCTTGTAGTAGTTCAGGCCGGTGGTCAGGGCGAGCACGGCGTTGTCGCCGAGCACGTGGTTGGCGCCGAAGTAGTACTGGTTCCAGAAGTCGTCGACCTTGGTGGCGTACAGGCTGGTGCTCAGGCTCTTGAATGGCTGGTAGTTGACCCCGGCGGTGCTGGCGCGGTCGGTCTCGACGCCGGTGGCGCTGTATTCGCTGCGGAACTTGCTCAGGCTCTGTTCGGTGCGCGGCGAAACGCGGTCGAAGGTGCCCAGGTCGAGCGACAGGTTGTCGAACTCGGCACTGTGCAGGAATGCGCCCTGGAAGCTCGACGGCAGCGCACGGTTGCCGATGTAGGCGATCATTGGCGTGTCCACTGACTGGCGGCCGACGGTGAGGGTGGTGTTGGAGACGCGTGCCTTGACGTTGGCCAGGCCCATCTTGCTCCACTGGCCGAGCGGGTCGCCGTCGCTGTGGGTGAGCGTTCGGTTGTTCGGCCCGGCGATCGCGGCGCGGCCCTGTTCCAGCGCGATGGCGTTGTAGCCGGCGGCTTCGACGGCGAAGCCCACGGTGCCCTGGGTGAAGCCCGAGCTGTAGTTGAGGATGGTGCCCTGCACCCAGTTGTCGCGGCTGTGGGTGTCGTGGCGGGTGCCGTCGCTCTTGTAGTACTTCCACAGCGGTGCGCGGGTGGCGCGTTCGCGGGCGTACCAGTTGCGCGTGCTGCCGGACAGGCTCTGGCCGTCGAGGACGCCGTTGGCGTCGTCCTGTTCGCTGCTGGATTTCAGGCTGATCGGGACGTAGTCCTGGCTTTGAGTGTCGGCCTCTGCGACGGCGGAAAAGGTGCCGATGGATAAGGCCAAAGCGGTCAAGGTGAATAGTCTCAAGGTTAAAGCTCCCTTTCTGTTCTTTTAGTTATTGCCTGGCCTTGTGGGCCGGGTTGCTTGCTGCGGTGTTGCCAGGGTTGCCCGGGGTCGCCGGGCAAAATCGGGGGAGTTGTGTTGGATGTGCCGGCCTCTTCGCGGGACAAGCCCGCTCCCGCCGGAGCACCACAGGTTCGTGTGGGAGCGGGCTTGCCCCGCGAAAGGGCCTGACCTGGTTAACGCCTAATCAACACTCACACCGGAAAAGTCATTGCGCCCGAACGGGCTGACCTTGAAATCGGCCACCTTGATGCTTAGCGGCTGGTTGACGGTGGAATGCGCCACAGGGGTGATCGGCACCTGCTGCTTCAGGCGCTGCTGGGCCTGCTGGTACAGCGCCGTGCGCTGTTCGCGGTCGGTGACCTGCTTGGCCTTTTTGACCAGGCTGTCGTACTGCGGGTCGCACCACAGCGAGTAGTTGTTGCTGCCAATGGCGTCGCAGTTGTAGAGGGTACCGAGCCAGTTGTCCGGGTCGCCGTTGTCGCCGGTCCAGCCGATCAGGGCGATGTCGTGCTCGCCGCTCTTCATGCGCTTGAGGTATTCGCCCCATTCGTAGCTGACGATCCGCACCTTGAAACCAAGCTTGTTCCAGTCGGCCTGGAGCATCTCGGCCATCAGCTTGGCATTGGGGTTGTACGGGCGCTGCACGGGCATGGCCCAGAGGGTGACCTCGGTGCCCGGCTTGACCCCGGCCTGCTGCAGCAGCTGCCTGGCCTTTTCCGGGTCGTAGGGGGTGTCCTTGAGGCTGCTGTCATAGGACCACTGGGTTGGCGGCATGGCGTTGACCGCCAGTTGGCCGGAGTCCTGGTACACCGCCTGGAGGATGGCCTGCTTGTTCACCGCCATGTCCATGGCCTGGCGCACTTCCAGGCGGTCGAACGGCGGGTGCTGGGTGTTGTAGGCGATGTAGCCGAGGTTGAAGCCCGGCTGCTGCATGACTTGTAGATTGCCATCGGCCTTGAGCGCGGGCAGGTCGGCCGGGCGCGGGTGCAAGGTGACCTGGCATTCATTGCGGCGCAGCTTCTGGATGCGCACCGATGGGTCGGTGTTGATCGAGAACACCAGGTTGTCGATCTTCACTTGCTTCGGCGCCCAGTAGTTCTTGTTCCCCTTGAAGCGAATCTGCGAGTCCTTCTGGTAGCGCTGGAACACGAACGGACCGGTGCCGATCGGTTGCTGGTTGATGTCGCTCGGGCGCCCGCTGGCCAGCAACGTTTCGGCGTACTCGGCCGAGAGTATCGAGGCGAAGCTCATCGCCAGGTTCTGGATGAAGGCGGCATCGACCTTGTTCAGGGTGAATACCACGGTCAACGGGCCGGTTTTCTCGACCCGGGCGATGTTCTTGTCCAGGCCCATGCTGACGAAATAGGGGAATTCGGTGGGGTAGGCCTTACGGAACGGCTGGTCCTTGTCGAGCATGCGGTTGAAGGTGAATAGCACGTCGTCGGCGTTGAAATCACGGCTCGGTTTGAAGGCCTTGTTGGTGTGGAACTTCACGCCCTCGCGCAGGTGGAAGGTGTACTGCAGGCCATCGTCGGAGACCTCCCACTTCGTCGCCAGCGCCGGGTGCACGGCCGTGCCGCCGCGCTCGAACTCCACCAGCCGGTTGTAGATCGGCTCGGCGGCGTCATTGTCGGTGGCACTGGTGTATTGGGCGGTGTCGAAGCCGGCCGGGCTGCCTTCGGAGCAGAACACCAGGTTCTTGGCCTGAAGGGCAGGGGCCTGGCTCAGCAGGCCAAGGGCGAGCAGGGTCGAAAGGCGGGTGACGTGGCGCATGGCGGTTCCTTTTCCAGCTGTTCAAGCCGCTTCGGGGTACGAATGGCGGCAACAGTTTCCCGACTCCGTCGCGGGTGGCGTCGAAGCGAGTGTGCAGTGCTTGGTTGCGGTGAAACGGCCCCCGCCGCGGTCGGGCGGGGGCCGGGATCTACCCTATTTGTCCACGCTGACGCCGTAGAAGGCGTTCAACGCGAACGGGCTGATCTTGAAGTCCTTCACCTTGGCGCTCATCGGCTGGTACACCGTGGAGTGGGCGATCGGGGTGATCGGCACCTGCTCCTTGAGGATGTGCTGGGCCTTCTGGTACAGCTCGGTGCGCTTGGCCTGGTCGGAAGTGGCCTTGGCCTGTTTGATCAGGTCGTCGTAGGGCTTGTAGCACCACTTGGAGAAGTTGTTGCCGTCGATGGCGTCGCAGCCGTACAGGGTGCCCAGCCAGTTGTCCGGGTCGCCGTTGTCGCCGCTCCAGCCAATCAGCATGGCGCCCTGTTCGCCGCCTTTGGAGCGCTTGATGTACTCGCCCCATTCATAGCTGACGATCTTGGCCTTGATGCCGATCTTGGCCCAGTCTGACTGCAGCATCTCGGCCATCAGCTTGGCGTTGGGGTTGTACGGGCGCTGTACCGGCATGGCCCACAGAGTGATCTCGGTGCCTTCCTTGATGCCGGCTTCCTTGAGCAGTTGCTTGGCTTTTTCCGGATCGTACGGCGCGTCCTTGATGCTGGTGTCATAGGACCACTGGGTCGGTGGCATGGCGTTGACTGCCAACTGGCCGGCACCTTGGTAGACCGACTCGATGATCTTCTTTTTGTCCACGGCCATATCCAGCGCCTGGCGGACTTCCAGCTTGGCCATCGGGTTGGGCTCGTTGCTGCCCTTGATCTTGTCCATCACGTTGTAGGCGATGTAGCCGAGATTGAAGCCGGCCTGCTGTGGCATCTGCAGGTTCTTGTCGGCCTTCAGCGGCTCGATGTCGGCCGGCCGCGGGAACAGGGTGACCTGGCACTCGTTCTTCTTCAGCTTCTGCATGCGCACCGAGGCGTCGGTGGTGATGGCGAAGATCAGGTTGTCGATCTTCACGTCTTCGGGCTTCCAGTAGTCCTTGTTGCCCTTGAAGCGGATCTGCGCGTCTTTCTGGTACTTGCTGAACACGAACGGGCCGGTGCCGATCGGCTTCTGGTTGATATCGGCGGCCTTGCCGTCCTTGAGCAGCTGGTCGGCGTACTCGGCAGACTGGATGGAGGCAAAGCTCATGGCCAGGTTCTGGATGAACGCGGCGTCCACTTCATTCAGGGTGAACTTCACCGTGTGATCGTCGAGCTTCTCCACCTTGGCGATGTTCTTGTCCATGCCCATGTCGGTGAAGTACGGGAATTCGGTGGGGTAGGCCTTACGGAACGGGTGATTCTTGTCGAGCATGCGGTTGAAGGTGAACAGCACGTCATCGGCGTTGAATTCGCGGGTTGGCTTGAAGTAGTCGGTGGTGTGGAACTTGACCCCTTCACGCAGGTGGAAGGTGTAGGTCTTGCCGTCGTCGGCCACGTCCCACTTGGTTGCCAGGCCAGGGATGACTGCGGTACCCCCGCGTTCGAACTGGGTCAGGCGGTTGAACACAGTCTCGGCCGAGGCGTCGAAGTCGGTTCCGGTGGTGTATTGCCCCGGGTCGAAGCCGGCCGGGCTGCCTTCAGAGCAGAACACCAGGTTGGACGCGGCGTGGGCTAGCGGAGCGCCGGCGAGCAAGCCTGCACCGAGCAGGAACGGAATGACTGCGTGTTTAAGCATGGTGGCCTCATTGTTGTCATTTTTGGTTTGAGGTGGCCTCGTGAGCCGACCTGCGGATACTTATGCAGGGGGTATTCCCAATGCAACAGGCAGAAGGATAGTTGGCGCCAGAAAAGTAGTACGGGCGTACATGTATGTCGCATTCGTATAACTTTCAGCGAAGTTGAACGTTTGCGCAGGCGAAATGATGGCTTTTTGCTGGATGTTTCGAGGGCGGGGAATGTGTAAGGCGCACATCTATTGTGCGTAGGAAATGTCTGAATTTGATGTAGGTAGCTCTTGTGGGAGCGGCCTTGCGTCGCGAAAGGGCCGCAAGGCGGCCCCAACAATCTCGCGGTGTAGCTGAAATCCTGGGGCCGCTGCGCGCCCCTTTCGCGACACAAGGCCGCTCCCACAGGGGCCTGCGTTGCTACTCAGGGCATCTGCACTTCAATCAGCCCATCGGCATTCATGCTGACTTCACTGGTACCCGCCTCGATATCCGGTGCGGGCGCCGCCTCGTCCGCCGCCTTCGCCATCATCGCCATCGGCGCGCTACGCAGGTAAGGGCGCGGGTAACCGGAGCTGTTCAGGTTCAGGCTGACCACTTTATAGCCCTTGCCCCCCAGCGCCTCGGTGGCCAGCTGCGCCCGGGCCTTGAACGCATTCACCGCATCCTTGAGCAGCTCGTCTTCGCTGGCCTTGCGCGTGGCCGGGGCAATGGAGAAGTCCATGCCGCCCATTTTCAGGTCTTGCAGCAGGTCGGCGGTGAGCTGGGACAGGGCCGGGAAGTCGGCACCTTCCAGGCGCAGCTCGGCACGCTCGCGCCAGCCGGTGATCTTCTGGCCTTTGCTGTCATACACCGGGTAGCTGTTGCGGCTGCCCTGGCTGATCTTCACGTCCTTGACCTGGCGCGCCTGCTGCACGGCCTTGTTCATGGTTTCGGTGATCTGCTTGGCGAGCTTGCCCGGGTCGGTATTCTGCGCTTCGCTATAGAGGGTCACGACCATCAGGTCGCGCGCCACTTCCTTGCTGACTTCGGCGCGCAGCGATACCTGGTTGTAGCGCGGCTCGTCGGCCGCCAGTGCCGGCAGGCTGGCGAGCAGGCCGCAGGACAGGATCAGGGCCGCGCCGCGACGTGGGATGTGCATGTGTTACTCCTTGGCAATAGTGGGCGTGGGTTCTGGACATCCATTCCACGCATGGCCCATCAGACCCGGACCAGTGTAGTGGGTTCAAAGGTGCCATCATGAACTTGTGACAAAGTGTGGCGCTTTGCCGCATCGCTGCAGCGGGGCGCCCGGCTTCGGTATACTTCAGCCGATTTTCCTGGAGCACTCATCGGGAGAGCGCATGCTCGCCGCCGCACAACCGTTGTCCGCAACACGCCAGAACCTCTGGCGTCTGACTGTCATTCGCGTTCTGGTCCTGGCCGCCCAGGCAGGCTCCGTGGGCGTCGCCTACTGGACCGACCTGCTGCCGCTGCCGTGGCTGTCGCTGGCCGCGACCCTGGCCCTGTCGTCGCTGCTCTGCGCCTTCACTGCATTGCGCCTGCGCCTGTCGCTGCCGGTCACCGAGACCGAATATGCCTTGCAGCTGGCCTGCGACCTGCTGATTCACAGCGCCTTGCTGTACTACTCAGGTGGCTCGACCAACCCGTTCGTGTCCTATTACCTGGTGCCGCTGGCTATCGCTGCGGTGACCTTGCCGTGGCTGTATTCGCTGATCCTCTCGGGCATCGCCCTGACTGCCTACAGCCTGCTGCTGGTGCAGTTCTACCCGCTCGAGGGGCTGCCGATGGCGCGGGACAAGATGCAGGTCTACGGCATGTGGCTGAGTATCGCCCTGGCCGCCGCCGTGATTACCTTCTTTGCCGCGCGCATGGCCGAGGAGCTGCGCCGCCAGGAGCAACTGCGTTCCGAGCGCCGCGAAGAAAGCCTGCGTGATGAACAGCTGCTGGCCGTGGCCACCCAGGCTGCCGGGGCGGCCCACGAACTCGGCACACCCTTGGCGACCATGAGCGTGCTGCTCAATGAAATGCGCCAGGACCACACCGACCCACTGCTGCAGGAAGACCTGCAGATCCTTCAGGACCAGGTCAAGCTGTGCAAGGAAACCCTGCAGCAGCTGGTGCGCGCCGCCGAGGCCAACCGCCGCCTGGCCGTGGTCGAACAGGACGTCACCGCCTGGCTCGACGAGGCATTGAACCGCTGGCACCTGATGCGCCCGGAAGCGAGCTACCGCTTCCAGCGCCTGCGCGACGGCCAGGTGCCGCGCCTGACCCCGCCACCGGACCTGACCCAGGCGCTGCTGAACCTGCTGAACAATGCCGCCGATGCCTGCCCCGACGACTTGCAGGTGACCCTTGACTGGGACGCCCAAGACATCCTGATCAGCATCCGCGATCATGGCCCCGGCGTGCCGCCGGCCATCGCCGAAGCGATCGGCAAACCCTTCATTACCACCAAGGGCAAAGGCTTCGGCCTGGGCCTGTTCTTGAGCAAGGCCAGCGTGACCCGTGCGGGCGGTTCGGTGAAACTCTATAGTCATGAACAGGGTGGCACCCTGACCGAACTGCGCCTGCCCCATGGCAAGCGAGGAGATGAATGATGAGCGAAGAAAACCAGGTCGAAGGCGAAGAACTTCCGCACCTGCTGCTGGTGGACGATGACGCCACCTTTACCCGGGTCATGGCCCGCGCCATGAGCCGCCGTGGTTTCCGTGTGAGCACTGCCGGTTCCGCCGAGGAAGGCCTGATCCTGGCCCAGCAGGACCTGCCGGACTACGCCACGCTGGACCTGAAGATGGAAGGCGACTCGGGCCTGGTGCTGCTGCCCAAGCTGCTGGAGCTGGACCCGGAGATGCGTGTGGTGATCCTCACCGGTTACTCGAGCATCGCCACCGCCGTCGAGGCGGTCAAGCGCGGTGCCTGCAACTACCTGTGCAAGCCGGCCGACGCCGATGACGTGCTGGCCGCGCTGCTGTCGGAGCATGCCGACCTGGACTCGCTGGTGCCGGAAAACCCGATGTCGGTGGACCGGTTGCAGTGGGAACACATCCAGCGCGTGCTGAACGAGCACGAGGGCAATATCTCCGCTACCGCACGGGCGCTGGGCATGCACCGCCGGACCTTGCAGCGCAAACTGCAGAAACGCCCGGTTCGCCGCTGATTCAGCGTTGGCTTCTTCGCGGCGGTTCGGCGCCCCGACGCGCCGGCTCCCACAGGTGTCGCGTAACCCTGGGGGAGTGGGCGTGCCCGCGAAGAGGCCGGTGCAGTCAGAAACATGTTTAAAGTCCTGCTCGATCCCCGCAATTCCTGACGCGTTGGCGTATCATTAGCCGCCTAACGGCAACCCCATCAGGACCGCTTGCGCATGCTCGCCCTTCTCATCCAGACGCTGAACATCACGGCGCCCGTCTTCGCCATGCTGTTCATGGGCGTGTTGCTCAAACGCATCCACCTGATCGACGACAATTTCAATCGCGTCGCCTCGCAGCTGGTGTTCAACGTCTGCATGCCGGCGTTGCTATTCCTCGGCATCTACCACGCCGATCTGGCCACGGCGGTGCAGCCCAAGGTCATCCTCTACTTCGTCGTCGCCACCCTGGTCGGCTTCGCCGTGTCCTGGGGCATGGCCATCTGGCGTAGCCCGCTGGCCGACCGCGGCATCTACACCCAAGGCGCGTTCCGCGGCAACAACGGTGTGATCGGCCTGGCCCTGGCCGCCAGTCTCTATGGCGACTACGGCATCTCCCTGGGGGCGGTGCTCGCCGGCCTGGTGATCCTCATGTACAACTCGCTGTCGTCGGTGGTGCTGGCGGTGTACAGCCCGGACCTCAAGTCCGACCCCTGGAGCATCTGCAAGAGCATCTTCAGCAACCCGCTGATCATCAGCGTGCTGGTGGCCACGCCGATGGCTTACGGCCAGGTGCCGCTGCCCAACTGGCTGCTGACTTCGGGCGACTACCTGGCGCAGATGACCCTGCCGCTGGCGCTGATCTGCATCGGCGGCACCCTGTCGCTGGCAGCGCTGCGCGACAGCGGCAAGCTGGCCATCGATGCCAGCCTGGTAAAGATGGTCTGGCTACCGCTGATCGGCACCCTGGGGGCCTGGTTGTGCGGCTTCCGGGGGGCCGAGCTGGGCATCCTGTTCCTCTACATCGGCAGCCCGACGGCGGCGGCCAGCTATGTCATGGCCCGCGCCGCCAACGGCAACCACGAGTTGGCGGCCTCGATCATCGTGATTACCACGCTAATGGCAGCGATCACCACCAATATTGGTATTTTCATCTTGCAGTGGGGCGGATGGATCTAGATCCTTGACTGCAAAACAACAGCAATAACACTGCCTCACTGAGCCAAAGGACACTTCATGCAAGACCAGAGCACGCCCGAGCAGTTGAAGCGCGGGTTGAAGAATCGCCATATCCAGCTGATCGCGTTGGGTGGGGCCGTCGGCACCGGGCTGTTTCTGGGCATCGCCCAGACCATCCAGCTGGCCGGCCCCTCCGTTCTGCTGGGCTACGCCATTGCCGGCCTGATGGCCTTCTTCATCATGCGCCAATTGGGTGAGATGGTGGTCGAGGAGCCGGTCGCCGGCAGCTTCAGCCACTTCGCCCACCAATACTGGAGCGAGTTCGCCGGGTTCGTGTCCGGTTGGAACTACTGGGTAGTGTACGTGCTGGTCGGCATGGCCGAGCTCACGGCCGTGGGTATCTATGTGCAGTACTGGTGGCCGGAGTTCCCGACCTGGGCCACGGCGGCGATCTTCTTCGTGGCAATCAACCTGATCAACCTGACCCAGGTGAGGGTCTACGGCGAGATGGAGTTCTGGTTCGCCCTAGTCAAGGTGGTGGCCATCGTCAGCATGATCGGCTTCGGTGCCTGGCTGCTGGCCAGCGGCCACGGCGGCCCGGATGCCAGCGTGGCCAACCTGTGGCAGTACGGCGGGTTCTTCCCCAATGGCGTGACCGGGCTGGTGATGGCGCTGGCGGTGATCATGTTCTCGTTCGGTGGCCTGGAGCTGGTCGGTATCACCGCCGCCGAGGCCGACAACCCGCGCCAGAGCATCCCCAAGGCGACCAACCAGGTGGTCTACCGCATCTTGATCTTCTACATCGGCGCCCTGGCCGTGCTGCTGTCGCTGTATCCCTGGCAGAAAGTGGTGCAGGGCGGCAGCCCGTTCGTGATGATCTTCCACGAGCTGGACAGCGACCTGGTGGCGACCATCCTTAACATCGTGGTGCTGACTGCCGCGCTGTCGGTGTACAACAGTTGCGTGTACGCCAACAGCCGCATGCTGTTCGGCCTGGCTAGCCAGGGCGATGCGCCGCGCCAGCTGCTGAAGGTCAGCCGCAGTGGCGTACCACTGACGGCGCTGGGCGTTTCGGCCTTTGCGACTGGCATGTGCGTACTGATCAACTACCTGATGCCCGGTGAGGCGTTCGGCCTGTTGATGGCGCTGGCGGTGTCGGCGCTGGTGATCAACTGGGCCAGCATCAGCATTACCCACCTGAAGTTCCGCAAGGCCAAGCTGGCGGCCGGCATTACCCCCTTCTACCAGAGCTGGGGGCACCCGCTGACCAACTACCTGTGCCTGGCGTTCATCGTGCTGATCCTGGTGGTGATGTACCTGACCCCGCCGATTCGCATCTCGGTGATGCTGATTCCGGGGTGGATTGCGGTGCTGTGGGTGGCCTTCAAGCTGAAGAAGGCCCGCCAGGCCCAATAAGCAGACAGGTCCGGCCCTTTCGCGGGTTTATTCGCGAAAGGGCCAGTACTGGCCTATTAATAGCTGTCGATCACTTCCTGCGCGGCCCTGAATGCATCGATCGCCGCCGGCACTCCCGCATAGACTGCGCAATGCAGCAATGCCTCGCGAATCTCCTCAACCGTACAGCCATTGTTCAACGCCCCGCGCACATGCCCCTTCAGTTCCTGCGGGCACTTGAGCGCCGTCAGGGTGGCCAGGGTAATCAGGCTGCGGGTTTTCAGCGGTAGCCCGTCACGTGCCCAGACACTGCCCCAGGCATGCTCGTTGACGAAGTCCTGCAGGGGCTGGGTAAAGTCGGTGGCATTGCCCAAGGCGCGGTCGACAAAGGCATCGCCCATCACCTGGCGGCGAATCTGTTCGCCGGTCTTGTTGCTCTCAGCCATGTTGTTTTCCTTAGTGTTGGCGGCGCCAGGCACGCACGGTGGTAAACAACAGCACCACGACGAGCACTGGCAGAACGTAGAACAGCATCAACCGCTCCAGGCGGCCGGCCAATGGCATGCCCATGGTGAAGGCCGCCACATGCAGGCCATAGACCAGATACAGGCAGAGGAACACCAGCCCCTCGACGCGGGTGACACGGTAGCCGGAGTAGAACACGGGCAGGCTCAGGGCTGCGACAGCCAGCATTACCGGCAGGTCGAACGCCAGCGCATTGGGCGATATGCTCAGCGGCTCAGGGGTGATCAGCGCCGTCAGGCCGAGCACTGCCAGCAGATTGAACAGGTTGCTGCCGATCACCGTACCTACCGCAATCTCTCGCTCGCCGCGAATGGCGGCGATCAGCGCGGCGGCAAGCTCAGGCAGGGACGTGCATACGGCCACCACAGTCAGGCCGATGACGCGTTCGGACAGGCCGAGATCGGTGGCCACTTCAACGGCCGCTTCCAGTAGCAGGTGACCGGCCAGGCTCAACAGGCCAAGGCCGAACAACACCTGCAGCAGTGTTCCGGACCAGAAGCGGCCGGCGCTGGCAGCCCCGGCATGCTGGGCGGGATAGGTGCGGGCATAGTGGCGAGACTGGTGCCACAGCATGGCCAGGTAGCCGGCCAGGGCGAGCAGCAGCAGCAACCCTTCGGCCCGACCCAGGTGGCCATTGGCACAGAGCGCATACACCAAGCCGCTGGCAACGATCATCAACGGGATGTCCAGGCGCACCAGCTGGCGTGATACCCGCAGCGGGATGATCAGAGCGGCCAGGCCAAGGATGACCAGCACGTTGAAGATGTTGCTGCCGATCACGCTGCCCACGGCCACGTCGGGCGCACCTTGATAGGCGGCTTGCAGGCTCACGGTCAGCTGTGGCGCGGTACTGCCGAAGGCCACCAGGCTCAGGCCGATGATCAGTGGTCGCACGTGCAGGCGCTGGGCCAGGCGCAGGGCGGCGCGCACCAGGAGTTCGGCTCCGGCGATCAGCAGCAGCAGGGCAACGCCCATTTGCAGCAGGCTGAAGGTGGGGAGGGTGGCCAGGTCGAAAATGATCAGACTCCTGTCAGGTCAGTCGCTCAGACCTTGTACCCGGACGCGCGCCGTTCCGCTACGGAGCATGCCGATTTTTTCTGCTGCAGCGCGTGACAGGTCGATCAGCCGGCCGCGGGTATGCGGGCCGCGGTCGTTGATACGGACTACAACGCTGCGATCGTTGGCCAGGTTGGTGACCAGCACCCTGCTGCCGAATGGCAGGCTGCGGTGGGCGGCGGTTAGGCCGTGCTGGTTGAACGGTTCGCCGCTAGCGGTGCGTTTGCCATGATGGCGCGAGCCGTAAAAGGAAGCGGTGCCGGTTTCGTTGTAACCGCGCGGGTCGATGTCGTGGCTGGCGCAGCCGGCCAGGAAAGAGAAGAGGGCTAGCGTACCTAGGGATCGTTTCAGCAATTCGGATGCTCCGGTGCATTGGGGCCGCTGTGCGGCCCATCGCGGATAAATCCGCTCCTACAGGCGTGACGCGATTCCTTGTAGGAGCGGATTCATCCGCGATCGAGGGCAAGGCCCTCGCCGCATTTTCAGCTCACCCTTCGAGCTTGGCCTTGAGCAATTGGTTCACCTGCCCCGGGTTGGCCTTGCCTTTGGACGCCTTCATCGCTTGGCCGACGAAGAAGCCGAACATCTTGCCGCGCTTGGCCTCGTCGGCGGCGCGGTACTGTTCGACCTGTTCCGCGTTGGCTGCGAGCATCTCGTCGAGCATCTTGTCGATCGCACCGGTGTCGGTAACCTGCTTGAGGCCTTTGCTCTCGATGATGCTGTCGGCATCGCCTTCACCGGCGGCCATGGCCTCGAACACGGTCTTGGCAATCTTGCCGCTGATGGTGTTGTCGCGAATGCGCAGCAGCATGCCGCCCAGGTGCGCGGCGCTGACCGGCGCCTGGTCGATCTCGATGCCCAGCTTGTTCAGCAGGCTGCCCAGCTCGACCATGACCCAGTTGGCGGCCAGTTTGGCGTCGCCACCGATCTTCACCACTTCTTCGAAGTAGTCCGCCTGTTCGCGGCTGGAAGCCAGTACGTTGGCGTCGTAGGCCGACAGGCCGTACTGGCTTTGGAAGCGCTCGACCTTCTGTGGCGGCAGCTCCGGCAGGCCGGCGCGGACGGTTTCGAGGAAGCTGTCCTCGATCACCACCGGCAGCAGGTCCGGATCGGGGAAGTAACGGTAGTCGTTGGCCTCCTCCTTGCTGCGCATGGAGCGGGTCTCGTCCTTGTTTGGGTCGTACAGGCGGGTTTCCTGCACCACCTTGCCGCCGTCCTCGATCAGGTCGATCTGGCGCTGGATCTCGCTGTTGATCGCGCGCTCGATGAAGCGGAACGAGTTGACGTTCTTGATCTCGCAGCGGGTGCCGAACTCGGCCTGGCCTTTCGGGCGGATCGACACGTTGCAGTCGCAGCGCAGCGAGCCTTCGGCCATGTTGCCGTCACAGATGCCCAGGTAGCGCACCAGGGCGTGGATGGCCTTGACGTAGGCCACGGCTTCCTTGGCGCTGCGCATGTCCGGCTCGGAGACGATTTCCAGCAGCGGCGTGCCGGCGCGGTTCAGGTCGATGCCGGTAGAGCCGCTGAAGTCTTCGTGCAGGCTCTTGCCGGCGTCTTCTTCCAGGTGTGCACGGGTAACGCCGATGCGCTTGATGGTGCCGTCTTCCAGGGCGATGTCCAGGTGGCCCTTGCCGACGATCGGCAGGTCCATCTGGCTGATCTGGTAGCCCTTGGGCAGGTCGGGGTAGAAGTAGTTCTTGCGTGCGAACACGTTACGCTTGCCGATCTCGGCATCGATCGCCAGGCCGAACATGCAGGCCATGCGCACGGCTTCCTGGTTCAGCACCGGCAGTACGCCGGGCATCCCCAGGTCAACCAGGCTGGCCTGGGTGTTCGGCTCGGAGCCGAAGGTGGTGGCGCTGCCGGAGAAGATCTTCGACTGGGTGGCCAGCTGGGTATGAATCTCCAGCCCGATCACAACTTCCCATTGCATGTGTGAATTCCTCAGAAGCCGTTAGGGGCGCGGGTGTGCCAGTCGGTGACTTGCTGGTAACGGTGCGCGACGTTGAGCAGGCGGCCTTCCTGGAAGTACGGGGCCAGCAGCTGCACGCCGACCGGCAGGCCATCGACGAAGCCGGCTGGCATCGACAGGCCCGGCAGGCCCGCCAGGTTGGCGGTGATGGTGTAGACGTCTTCCAGGTAGGCGGCGACCGGGTCGCTGCTCTTGGCGCCAAGCTTCCAGGCCGGGTTCGGCGTGGTCGGGCCGAGGATCAGGTCGACATCGTTGAAAGCGGCCATGAAGTCGTTCTTGATCAGGCGGCGGATCTGCTGCGCCTTGACGTAGTAGGCGTCATAGTAGCCTGCCGACAGGGCGTAGGTGCCGACCATGATGCGGCGCTGCACTTCGGCGCCGAAGCCTTCGCCACGGGAGCGCTTGTAAAGGTCGGTCAGGTCTTTCGGCTCTTCGCAGCGGTAGCCGAAGCGCACGCCGTCGAAACGCGACAGGTTGGAAGAAGCTTCGGCCGGGGCGATCACGTAGTACGCCGGGATCGCGTGCTGCATGTTCGGCAGGCTGATTTCCTTGACCACCGCACCGAGCTTTTCCAGCTCCTTGACGCTGGCCTGGACCAGCTCGGCAATGCGCGGGTCGAGCCCGGCACCGAAGTACTCCTTCGGCAGGCCGATGCGCAGGCCCTGCAGCGAGCCGTTGAGTGCCGCGCTGTAATCCGGCACTGGCTCGTCGATGCTGGTGGAATCCTTGGCGTCGAAGCCGGCCATGCCTTGCAGCAGCAGGGCGCAGTCTTCGGCGGTGCGTGCCAGTGGGCCACCCTGGTCGAGGCTGGAGGCGTAGGCGATCATGCCCCAGCGCGATACACGACCGTACGTCGGCTTGAGGCCGGTGAGGTTGGTCAGTGCCGCTGGCTGGCGGATCGAGCCACCGGTGTCGGTGCCGGTGGTGGCCGGCAGCAGGCGCGCGGCCACGGCCGCGGCTGAACCACCGGACGAGCCGCCGGGCACGTGCTCGAGGTTCCACGGGTTCTTCACCGCGCCGTAGTGGCTGGATTCGTTGGCCGAACCCATGGCGAATTCGTCCATGTTGGTCTTGCCCAGGGTGACCATGCCGGCTTCGGCCAGCTTGGCAACCACGGTGGCGTCGTACGGCGCCTTAAAGTTGTCGAGCATCTTCGAGCCGCAGCTGGTGCGTACGCCGAGGGTGCAGAACAGGTCCTTGTGGGCAATCGGTGCACCGAGCAGTGCGCCGGTCTCGCCAGCTGCGCGACGGGCGTCGGCGGCACGCGCCTGGCCCAGGGCCAGTTCTTCGGTGACGCTGATGAAGCTGTTGATCTGTGGGTCGATCTGCTTGACGCGCGCCAGCAGGGCGCCGGTCAGCTCTTCGGAGGAAAACGACTTGTCGGCGAGTCCGCGGGCGATCTCGGCCAGGGTCAATTCATGCATGGCAGGCTCTATCCCTTACTCGATGACTTTCGGAACCAGGTACAGACCGCTTTCGGTCGACGGTGCGATCGCCTGGTAGGCGTCGCGCTGATTGCTTTCGGTGACCTGGTCAGGGCGCAGGCGCTGGCTGGCCTCCAGGGGGTGGGCCAGGGGCTCGATGCCGTTGGTGTCGACCGCTTGCATCTGGTCGACCAGCCCGAGAATGCTGTTCAGGGCGTCAGTAATGCGTGGCAGTTCGCCGTCATTCAGGCCCAGGCGGGCCAGATGGGCGATCTTTTCCACGTCGCTGCGTTCAAGCGCCATGGTGATCTCCAGGGGAAACAAAGAACCGAATAGGGTCCGCGGTGAGGAACATGTCAGCATTTTGGCGGTCTAACGGCCGCGATCATCTGCTGGCGTGCTCGGAAAAACAGCCAATTTAACATATTGGCTCCTTGCCCAAAATCCCTGCCATTGTTAGAGTTTGCCGCACTTTTTTACCCACGCTTTCCCCAGGGTCACTTTCCCATGTTCAAGAAACTGCGTGGCATGTTTTCCAGCGATCTTTCCATCGACCTGGGGACTGCCAACACCCTTATTTACGTGCGTGAGCGCGGTATCGTCCTGAATGAGCCCTCGGTTGTTGCCATCCGTACCCACGGCAACCAGAAAAGTGTCGTCGCCGTCGGTACCGAAGCCAAGCGCATGCTGGGCCGTACGCCAGGTAACATTGCTGCCATTCGTCCGATGAAGGACGGCGTCATCGCCGACTTCAGCGTTTGTGAAAAAATGTTGCAGTACTTCATCAACAAGGTTCACGAAAACAGCTTCCTGCAGCCGAGCCCACGCGTGCTCATCTGCGTGCCGTGCAAGTCGACCCAGGTAGAGCGCCGCGCCATTCGCGAATCGGCCCTGGGTGCCGGTGCCCGTGAAGTGTTCCTGATCGAAGAGCCGATGGCCGCTGCCATTGGTGCCGGCCTGCCGGTCGAAGAAGCCCGTGGCTCGATGGTCGTCGATATCGGTGGCGGTACCACCGAAATCGCACTGATCTCGCTGAACGGTGTGGTTTACGCCGAGTCCGTTCGCGTCGGCGGCGACCGCTTCGACGAAGCCATCGTCACCTACGTACGCCGTAACTACGGCAGCCTGATCGGCGAGTCCACCGCCGAGCGCATCAAGCAGGAAATCGGCACCGCCTACCCAGGCGGCGAAGTGCGCGAAGTCGATGTGCGCGGCCGCAACCTGGCCGAGGGCGTACCACGCGCTTTCACCCTGAACTCCAACGAAGTCCTGGAAGCCCTGCAGGAATCCCTGGCGACCATCGTCCAGGCGGTCAAGAGCGCCCTGGAGCAGTCGCCGCCGGAGCTGGCCTCCGACATCGCCGAGCGCGGCCTGGTGCTGACCGGTGGTGGCGCGCTGCTGCGTGATCTCGACAAGCTGCTGGCCCAGGAAACCGGCCTGCCGGTGATCGTCGCCGAAGACCCGCTGACCTGCGTCGCCCGTGGCGGCGGTCGCGCCCTGGAGATGATGGACAAGCACGCGATGGACCTGCTCTCCAGCGAGTGATCCCCCGCTGCTTTCGAAAGCCCGGTTTACAGGTGGCACGTGCAGTGCTACCTGTATGCGCTGGGCTGGCGTCCATCCGGGCGTCGTTTCCGTCAACCCGCAACCAGGCTGGTGCGTTGTTCCATGTCCAATGACCTCCTGAGTCGTCCACGAGGAACGGCCCATTAAACCGCTTTTCTCCAAGGGCCCTTCGCTGGGCGTTCGCCTGCTGGTACTAGTGGTGCTGTCGGTCGCGCTGATGGTTGTCGATGCGCGTTTCGACGTGCTCAAACCGGTGCGCAGCCAGATGGGCCTGGTGCTCATGGAATCGTACTGGATCACCGACCTGCCGCAGCGGGCATGGCAAGGCGTGGCCGGCCAGTTCGGCAGCCGCACCGAGCTGATCGCCGAAAACGAAAAACTCAAGACCGAAGCCCTGTTGCTGCAGGGGCGCCTGCAGAAGCTGGCGGCCCTGACCGAGCAGAACGTGCGCCTGCGCGAGCTGCTCAACTCCTCGGCGCTGGTCAACGAGAAGGTCGAGGTGGCCGAGCTGATCGGTGTCGACCCCAACCCGTTTACCCACCGCATCCTCATCAACAAGGGTGAGCGTGACGGCGTATTCCTCGGCCAGCCGGTGCTCGATGCCCGTGGCCTGATGGGTCAGGTGGTCGAACTGATGCCGTATACATCGCGCGTCCTGCTGCTCACCGACACGACCCACAGCATTCCGGTGCAGGTCAACCGCAACGGCCTGCGCGCCATCGCCAGCGGTACCGGCAACCCGGAACGCCTCGAGCTGCGCCATGTCGCCGACACCGCCGACATCAAGGAAGGCGACCTGCTGGTGAGCTCGGGCATGGGCCAGCGCTTCCCGGCCGGCTACCCGGTGGCCACGGTCAATGAAGTGATCCACGATTCCGGCCAGCCCTTCGCCATCGTCCGCGCCATTCCTACCGCCGCGCTCAACCGCAGCCGCTATATGCTGCTGGTGTTCAGCGACCGCCGGACCCCGGAGCAGCGCGCCACCGACGCAGCGATCGCCCAGGAAGAAGCCGATCGCAAAGGCACTGGCCAACCTGCTGTGAATGCCGAGCATCCGGCGGCTCCGGCGACAGCGCCCGCTCCGGATCAGCCACCTGCAGCCCCGGCCGCAGCGCCTGCCAGCCCCGCCGCCGCACCGGCGGCACCCGCCCATCCACGGAGGCAATGATGGCCAAGTCGCGCCGTAATCACGGTTGGGTCATCTGGTTGACGTTCGCCATCGGCCTGCTGCTCAGCGTTTCGCCCATGCCGCAGTTCCTCGAAGTGTTCCGGCCCATGTGGTTGGCGATGCTGGTGTCGTTCTGGACCTTGAACGTGCCGAACAAGGTGGGCATGACCACCGCCTTCATCCTGGGCCTGGCCGAGGACGTGCTGTACGGCACCTTGCTGGGGCAGAACGCGTTCATCCTCACCCTGATCACCTTCCTCGTACTGTCGCTGCAGCAGCGCCTGCGCATGTTCCCGCTGTGGCAGCAGAGCCTGGTGATCCTGGTGATCTTCGGTATTGCCCAGCTGATCCAGCTGTGGCTCAGCGCGCTCACCGGCAACCGTCTGCCGACCCTGGCACTGGTCTGGTCCGCCGTGATCAGTGCCTTGCTCTGGCCATGGATCAGCTTCGCCCTGCGCGACCTGCGCCGACGTTTGCATATCAACTGACGGCGCTGCCACTGACAGGGAGATGTCTGAATGAAACCCCTCTACCTCGCTTCCGGCTCACCGCGCCGGCGTGAATTGCTTGGCCAGATCGGCGTGCCGTTCAGCGTCATCAGTGCACCCATCGATGAAACGCCGCTGCCTGGCGAAAGCGCTGAGGCCTATGTCGAGCGCCTGGCCCGGGCCAAGGCCGAAGCCGGCCTGGCCACGCTTCAAGGCCCTGCCGTGGCGCTTGGCGCCGACACCGCAGTGGTGCTCGATGGTCGTATTCTGGGCAAACCGGAAAACCGCGAGCATGCCCTGACGATGCTGGCCGCGCTGTCTGGCCGCGAGCACCAGGTGCTGACAGCGGTGGCCTTGAGCGATGGCCAGCACTGCGAGAGCCTGTGTGTCAGCAGCACTGTACATTTTCGGCCTGTCGATGCCGCAGAAGCCGAGCGCTACTGGGGCAGTGGGGAACCCACGGACAAGGCGGGGGGCTACGCCATCCAGGGCCTGGGCGCGGTGTTCGTCACCGGGCTCGAAGGCAGTTACTCGGCGGTGGTTGGCCTGCCATTGAGCGAAACGGCCGACATGCTCGCTCGATTCGGTATCGCCTGCTGGCAGGTACCGGCGCTTTTGCCAGAGGTAACAAACCAGCGGTAGCCAGCCCGGCACGCGCGATCCATCATTACCGAAGACCTTTGACGAGAGCCTGCCATGAGTGAAGAGATCCTGATCAACATCACCCCGATGGAATCGCGTGTGGCGGTGGTGGAAAACGGGGTGCTGCAGGAAGTGCATGTAGAGCGCACCCAGCGCCGCGGCATCGTCGGCAATATCTACAAGGGCAAGGTGGTGCGGGTGCTGCCAGGTATGCAGGCGGCCTTCGTTGACATCGGCCTGGAGCGCGCGGCGTTCATCCATGCGTCGGAAATCTCCCAACGCGAAGGATCGGCGGTGGAGAACATCACCGCGCTGGTACACGAGGGCCAGGCCCTGGTGGTGCAGGTGACCAAGGACCCGATCGGCACCAAGGGTGCACGCCTGACCACGCAACTGTCGATTCCCTCGCGTTACCTGGTGTACATGCCTCGCAGCAGCCATGTCGGCATTTCCCTGAAGATCGAAGACGAAGCCGAACGCGAACGCCTCAAGCAGGTGGTCAGCAACTGCATGGACAGCGAGAACATCAAGGACGCCGGGGGCTTCATCCTGCGTACCGCCGCCGAGGGCGCGCGGGCCGAGGAAATCCTGCAGGACATCCGCTACTTGCGCCGCCTGTGGGAGCAGATCGGCAGCCAGATCCAGACCTGCGGCGCGCCCACGGTCATTTACGAAGACCTCGGCCTGGCCCTGCGTACGCTGCGTGACCTGGTCAACCCGAAGATCGAGAAGATCCGCATCGACTCGCGGGAAACCTTCCAGAAAACCACGCAGTTCGTCGCCGAACTGATGCCAGAAATCGCCGATCGGCTGGAGCATTACCCAGGCGAGCGGCCGATCTTCGACCTGTATGGGGTCGAAGACGAAATCCAGCGTGCCCTGGAGCGCAAGGTGCCGCTCAAGTCCGGTGGCTACCTGGTGGTCGACCCGGCGGAGGCGATGACCACCATCGACGTCAACACCGGTGCGTTCGTCGGCCACCGCAACCTCGAAGAAACCATCTTCAAGACCAACCTCGAAGCCGCCACGGCTATTGCCCGCCAGTTGCGCCTGCGCAACATCGGCGGGATCATCATCATCGACTTCATCGACATGGAAGACGAAGAGCACCAGCGCCAGGTGTTGCGCACCCTGGAAAAGCAGCTGGAACGCGATCACGCCAAGACCAACATCATCGGCATTACCGAGCTGGGCCTGGTGCAGATGACCCGCAAGCGCACCCGCGAAAGCCTCGAACAGGTCCTGTGCGAACCCTGTGTCGCCTGCCAGGGCCGCGGCAAGCTGAAGACCCCCGAAACCATCTGTTACGAGATCTTCCGCGAAATCCTCCGCGAAGCCCGTGCCTACCAGGCTGAAGGTTATCGCGTGCTGGCCAACCAGAAAGTGGTCGATCGCCTGCTGGACGAAGAGTCCGGCAACGTTGCCGAACTGGAAACCTTCATTGGCCGAACTATTCGCTTCCAGGTCGAGTCGATGTATTCGCAGGAACAATATGACGTGGTGCTGCTCTGAGGCTTTCTGATACCCGCCCTGGATGGTACTGGCTGGCAAAATCGGCACGTCAGGCCATCATGGATAAACGACCTGGAGGGCCTTGGCCATGGGACGTCTGAACCGCGTTCTTGTCGCCTTGACCCGCTGGGGGCTGGGCATCTGCGCCCTGCTCGCGGTATTGGTGGCGTTGTATGTGAGCCTCGGTCGCGAGCTGGTGCCACTGGTGGCCGAATACCGTGCCGACGTCGAGAGCAAGGCTGAACAGGCGCTGGGCCTGCCCGTGCATGTGGGTGCGCTGGAAGGGCGCTGGAGTGGCTTGGCGCCTGTATTGCGCGTGCGCGACCTGCAGCTGGGCGAGGGCGCATCGGCCTTGCGCCTGGATGATGTCAAAGTGGTGCCCGACCTTTGGGCCAGCCTGACCTCTCGTGAAGTGCGCCTGGCGCGTATCGAACTCGGTGGCCTGCAGCTGATTCTGCGCGAAGACGAGCAGGGGGCCTGGGCCCTCGAAGGGCTGCCGAAAAAGGACGACGCACCGCTGGACCCTGCCGAGCTGATGCAGCGCTTGCGCCAATTGGGCCGCATCGATGTGTTCGATAGCCAAGTCACTCTGCAGCCCTGGCAAAGAGATCCGCTGACCCTTACCTATGTCAGTGTCGGCATGCAGGCCGGCGCATCACGCCAGGCCCTCGACCTGCGTGCGACCTTGCCCGACGGCCAGCCGTTGGCGATCAATCTGCGCAGCCGGGCAAACGCCAAGGCCTGGCGTGAAGGCGAAGTCGAGGCTTACCTGAGCCTGCCACAAAGCGACTGGGCGCGGTGGTTGCCGCCTGGTTTACTGGGCCAGTGGCGGGCTGAAGCGTTGAAGGCCGGTGGCGAGTTCTGGGTCGACTGGAGCAAGGGCCAGTTGCAGCAGGCGGTGGTCCGTCTCAACGCCCCGCATTTGCGCGGTGCCTACGCCGAGCGCAAGGCCGTGGCCCTGGACAATCTTGCCGTGGCGGCCTGGTTCCAGCGCCGCGATCAGGGCTTTGATGTGGTGGTGGATTCACTCGCTGCGAGCATCGGCAAGACGCGCTGGGAATCGCACCTGCAAGTGAACCAGCGTCTGGGCGATGACCCAATGGACGAAACCTGGCAAGTGCAGGCTGACCGCCTCGACCTCACCCCGTTGACCCCGTTGATCGATGCATTGGCCCCCTTGCCAGACAAGCTCATGACTGTGGTCGATGCACTGAAAGTTACCGGGGCCCTGCGCAACGTTCGCCTGGAAGCACGGCCAAAAGCCGAAGGTGACCAGCGCTTGCAGTTCGCTGCCAACCTGGAGCGGGTCGGTTTCGATGCCTATCATGGTGCACCGGCGGCCGGTAATGTCAGCGGCAGCATCAGCGGCGACCTGGGGCATGGCGAACTGCGCCTGGATACTGACGCATTCATGCTGCACCTGTATCCGATCTTCGCCAAACCCTGGCAGTACCAGAAGGCCAATGCGCGCCTGACCTGGGCACTGGACAAGCACGGTTTCACCCTCATCGCACCCTACCTCAAGGTGCTGGGCGAGGAAGGCAAGATTGCCGGCGATTTCCTGATTCGCCTGCTGTTCGACGAAGGCGCCGAAAGCTACATGGACCTGCGCGTCGGCCTGACCGAAGGCGATGGTCGTTACACCGCCAAGTACCTGCCGGAAGTGCTGAGCCCGGCCCTCGATGAATGGCTGCGCAGCGCCATCGTCAAAGGCAACGTCGACCAGGGCTACTTCCAGTACCAGGGTTCGTTGAACCACGGTGCCACGCCGGAATCTCGCAGCATCAGCCTGTTCTTCAAGGTCCACGATGCCGCACTCGACTTCCAGCCAGGCTGGCCGCAGGTGCAGCAGGTGGATGGCGATGTGCTGATCGAAGACAGCGGCGTGCGCATCAAGGCCAGCAAGGGCCTGCTGCTCGACACCAAGGTCAGCGACGTCAGCGTGAACATTCCCCATGTCGACAGCGGGCAGCACAGCCACCTGTACCTTGACGGCAATTTCGACGGCAGCCTCGGCGATGGCTTGAAGATTCTCAAGGAAGCACCGATCGGCACGGGCGAGATCTTCGCCGGCTGGGAAGGCGAGGGCCCACTCGAGGGCAAGCTCAAGCTCGACGTACCCCTGGCCCACGGCGAGCGGCCAAAAGTGCTGGTGGACTTCGCCACTGCCGACGCACGCCTCAAGGTCGCCCCGCCCAGCCTGGACCTGACGCGGCTGAAGGGCGAATTCAACTTCGACTTCGACAAGGGCTTGAGCGGCAAGAACATCAGCTTGCAAGTGTTCGGCAAGCCGGTTACTGCGCAGATCAGTGCCGAGGGCCAGCCCGGGCAGATGCAGACGCGCATCAACGCCAGTGGCCAGGCTTCGCTAAAATCCTTGACCGACTGGCTGCAGTTCAAGCAGACCTTGCCCGCCTCTGGCGATCTGCCGTACCAGTTGCAGGTCAATCTGGGCAGCCGTGATAACAGCTTGAATGTCAGTTCTTCGCTCAAGGGGCTGATCATCGACCTGCCGGCCCCCTTCGGCAAGGCGGCAGCGGATATCCGGGACACGCGTTTCAGCATGAACCTGCAAGGGCCTGAGCGGCGTTTTGATGTGGCTTACGCCGACCTGGCCCGTTTCGCCTACGCTGCACCGGCCGACAAGCTGGGCCAGGGCCGGGGCGAGTTGCTGCTTGGCGCCGGGCAGGCGCAACTGCCAGCGGCCCAAGGGTTGCGGGTGAAAGGGCGGTTGGAAAGCCTGGACCTGGGCCCCTGGCAGGAGCAGGCCGCACGCTTTGCCGGTGACGACCCCGGTGGCAATGCCCGGCAGAACCTGCAGGGTGTCGACCTGAGCATCGGCCACCTGAAAGCCTTCGGCATGAGCCTGAACCAGGCCGTGGTGCGCCTGGCCCGAGGCGGCGCCGCCTGGGACCTGCGCCTGGACAGCAAGGAAGTCATCGGCAACGCGCGCGTGCCGGATGCCAAGGCTGCACCAATGGTCGTGCGCCTGCAGACCTTGCGCCTGCCGCCGGCCGACCCGGCTGAGACGCAATCGGAAGAAGGCCCTGACCCGCTGGCCTCGTTCGACCCGCGCAAGGTGCCGGCCCTGGACTTGAGCATCGACAAGCTGTACCGCGGCGACGATCTGTTCGGCAATGCCGCGCTGAAGCTGCGCCCGACTGCACGGGGGGTGACGGCACAGGATATCGACCTGGATTTCAAAGGCCTGCATGTCGATGGCAGTGGTGGTTGGGAAGGCGAAACCGGGGCTACCAGCAGCTGGTACAAAGGCCGACTCGATGGCAAGAACCTCGCCGATGTGCTCAAGGCCTGGGGTTTCGCGCCGACCGTAACCAGCCGCGATTTCCGCCTGGATGTCGACGGCCGTTGGCCCGGTTCGCCGGCCTGGGTCGGCCTCAAGCGCTTCTCTGGCAGCATGGATGCCGCCTTGCGCAGCGGTCAGTTCGTCGAAGTGGAAGGTGGCGCCCAGGCCCTGCGTGTGTTCGGCTTGCTCAACTTCAACTCGATTGGCCGGCGTCTGCGCCTGGACTTCTCCGACCTGTTCGACAAGGGCCTGGCTTACGACCGGGTCAAGGGTCTGCTGGTGGCCAGCAGCGGTGTCTACGTCACCCGCGAGCCGATCTCAGTGACCGGGCCTTCGAGCAACTTCGAACTCGATGGCACCCTGGACCTGGTGCGCGATCGGGTCGCGGCCAACCTGCAGGTGACCCTGCCGGTGACCAACAACCTCCCGCTCGCCGCGCTGATCGTCGGTGCGCCAGCGGTCGGTGGCGCGTTGTTCCTGGTCGATCGGCTGATCGGCGACCGGGTGTCGCGTTTCGCCAGCGTGCACTATCGCGTCGAAGGCCCGGTGAAAGAGCCTAAAATCACCTTTGTGAAACCGTTCGATAAATAACTTCGGGAGTGTCCATGAAGGCAGCGGTCATCCAGATGGTCAGCCAGGACGATGTGCTGGCCAACCTGCAGCGTGCGGGCGCACTGCTCGAACAGGCGGCCTTGGGCGGTGCACGGCTGGCGGTGCTGCCGGAAAACTTCGCGGCAATGGGGCGCAAGGACGCCTCTGCCATCGGCCGCGCCGAAGCCATGGGCGAAGGTCCGATCCTGCCATGGTTGAAACGCACCGCACGCGACCTCAGATTATGGATTGTTGCCGGTACCTTGCCGTTGCCGCCACAAGGCCAGCCAGACGCCAAGGCCCATGCCTGTTCGCTGCTGATCGACGAACAGGGCGAAGTGGTGGCGCGCTACGACAAGCTGCACCTGTTCGACGTGGATGTGGCCGACAACCGTGGCCGTTACCGCGAATCCGATGACTACGCCCACGGTGCCCGGGTGGTGGTGGCCGATACGCCGGTAGGGCGCCTGGGGCTCAGCGTGTGTTACGACCTGCGCTTTCCCGAGCTTTACAGCGCATTGCGCGGTGCAGGCGCGGAGTTGATCACGGCACCGGCCGCCTTTACTGCGGTCACAGGTGCTGCGCATTGGGAAGTGCTGATCCGTGCCCGGGCTATCGAGACTCAGTGCTATGTGCTGGCGGCTGCCCAGGGCGGTACCCATCCAGGCCCGCGGGAAACCCACGGCCATGCGGCGATCGTCGACCCTTGGGGGCGGATCGTCGCAGAACAGGCGCACGGCGAAGCGGTATTGCTCGCCGAGCGCGACATTGATGAACAGGCGTCCATCCGGGCGCGCATGCCGGTAACCACGCACCGGCGCTTTTTCTCGCAGGACGCCTTGCGGCCTGCGCACACCTCGGAGTGACTATGAGCCAGATGTTATCCACCGTCAGCGAGCAGCTCCTGGCCCCGGGCGGACTCACCCTCGACAGCCTGCAGAGCGTGCTGGGCGAACTGGCCGGCCCCGGCATCGACGCCGCGGACCTGTATTTCCAGGGCCAGATCTCGGAAACCTGGGCGCTGGAGGACGGCATCGTCAAAGAAGGCAGCTTCAACCTTGACCAGGGCGTGGGTGTGCGTGCCCAGTCCGGTGAAAAGACGGGCTTCGCCTACAGCAATGCGATCAACCTCGAGGCGCTGACCTCGGCGGCCCGTGCTGCACGTTCGATTTCCCGTGCCGGCCAGAACGGCACGGTGCAGGCGTTCCGCAGCCAGGACGTCACTGCGCTGTATGCGCCGGACAACCCGCTGGATGTGCTCAGCCGTGCCGAAAAGGTCGAGCTGCTCAAGCGTGTCGATGCTGCCACCCGCGCCCTCGACCCGCGTATCCAGCAGGTCAGCGTGAGCATGGCCGGGGTCTGGGAGCGCATCCTGATTGCTGCCGCCGACGGTAGCCTGGCCGCCGATGTGCGCCCCTTGGTACGTTTCAATGTCAGCGTCATCGTCGAGCAGAATGGCCGCCGCGAGCGTGGCGGGCAGGGCGGTGGCGGGCGCACTGACTACCGCTTCTTCACTGAAGAGCGCGTCATGGGCTATGCACGCGAAGCGCTGCGCCAGGCGCTCGTCAACCTCGAAGCTATCCCGGCCCCGGCCGGCACGTTGCCGGTGGTACTGGGTTCCGGTTGGTCGGGCGTACTGCTGCACGAGGCGGTCGGCCATGGCCTGGAAGGCGACTTCAACCGCAAGGGCAGCTCGGCATTCAGCGGGCGGATTGGCGAGAAGGTCGCTTCGGAACTGTGCACCATTGTCGACGACGGCACCCTCGAAGGTCGCCGCGGCTCGTTGAGTGTCGATGACGAAGGCACGCCGACCGAATGCACCACGCTGATCGAGAACGGCATTCTCAAGGGCTACATGCAGGACAAGCTCAATGCACGCCTGATGGGCATGGCGGTTACTGGCAACGGCCGCCGCGAGTCCTATGCGCACCTGCCGATGCCGCGCATGACCAACACCTACATGCTGGCCGGCAAGAGCGATCCGCAAGAAATCATCGCTTCGGTGAAGAAGGGTATCTACTGCGCCAACCTCGGCGGTGGCCAGGTCGATATCACCAGCGGCAAGTTCGTGTTCTCGACCAGCGAAGCCTATTTGATCGAAGACGGCAAGATCACTGCACCAGTGAAGGGCGCGACCCTGATCGGCAACGGGCCGGAGGCCATGAGCCGGGTGTCGATGGTCGGTAATGACCTGGCGCTGGACAGTGGTGTGGGAACGTGCGGCAAGGATGGGCAATCGGTGCCGGTAGGCGTCGGGCAGCCGACCTTGAAGCTGGATGCGATTACCGTGGGCGGTACTGGCGCTTGATGGATGTCCGGGGGCTGCAAGGCAGCCCCAGACGGCGAGAGTCAGCGCAGACCGCGCTGCATCTCGTCGAGATCGCGGATGTACTTGAACACCTTGCGCGCAGCGGCAGGCGGTTTGTTCCGCGCCTTTTCGTGCTGGGCATGACGGATCAGCGAGCGCAGTTGCTGGCGATCGGTCTCGGGGTATTCGTTGACGAAACGCTCGAGGTCTTCGTCGTTACCGTCGATCAGGCGGTCGCGCCAGCGCTCCAGGTTGTGGAAGCGCTCGTTGTACTGGCGGCTGGAGCTGTCGATCTGCTCGAGCACGGCGTGGATGGCGTCCAGGTCCTGGTCGCGCATCAGCTTGCCGACGAACGACATGTGACGTTTGCGTGCACCGTGGGCGGTGTGCTTGCTGGCATCGGCCAGGGCCTTGCGCAGCTCGTCGGTGAGCGGCAGGCGCGCCAGGGTATCGGCCTTGACCGTGGTCAGGCGCTCGCCGAGTTCGACCAGCGCATGCAGCTCGCGCTTGATCTGGGTTTTGCTTTTTTCGCCGTCGAAGGCGTCGTCGTATGAATCAACCATGGTGGCAGTCCGCTAGAAATCGCCGCCATGATAACCAGTCGGGGGCCGCTTGTCCGGCCCGGTCGTAGAATGACCTTTGCCGAACGCAGAATTTGAGTGGAGAAAACCATGAGTGCAGTCCAGAGCGTAGGCCCCAAGGACCTGCCAGCGTTGCAGGAGCAGGTCGAGGCGATCATTGCAGAAGCACGCAAGCAAGGCGCCAGTGCCTGCGAAGTGGCCGTGTCGCTGGAGCAGGGCCTGTCCACCACGGTGCGCCAGCGCGAGGTCGAGACGGTCGAGTTCAACCGCGACCAGGGCTTCGGCATCACCCTCTATGTCGGCCAGCGCAAGGGTTCGGCCAGCACCTCGGCCAGTGGCCCGGATGCCATCCGTGAAACCGTGGCCGCCGCTTTGGCGATTGCCAGGCATACCTCCGAGGACGAATGCTCGGGCCTGGCTGACGCCGCGCTGATGGCCCGCGAGATCCCCGACCTCGACCTCTATCACGACTGGGATATCGAGCCGGAGAAGGCCATCGAGATGGCGCTGACCTGCGAGGCTGCGGCATTCGATGCCGACAAGCGCATCCTCAATGCCGATGGCACCACGTTGAACACTCACCAGGGTTGCCGCGTGTACGGCAACAGCCACGGCTTCATTGGTGGCTACGCCTCGACCCGGCACAGCCTCAGCTGCGTGATGATCGCCGAAGGCGACGGCCA
The DNA here is from genome assembly GCF_052041945.1 of Pseudomonas sp. SMN11. Taxonomy (NCBI): domain Bacteria; kingdom Pseudomonadati; phylum Pseudomonadota; class Gammaproteobacteria; order Pseudomonadales; family Pseudomonadaceae; genus Pseudomonas; species Pseudomonas sp. SMN11. The sequence goes on from NZ_JBKGGW010000012.1 coordinate 110,313, forward strand.
GATGCAGCGTGACTACTGGTATGACGTGAACCGCCAGGGCAATTTGCTGGCCGACCCGCGCAGCATTGGCGTGCGCGCCGCCCAGCGTGCCGCCAGCCGCCTCGGTGCGCGCCCCGTGCCGACCTGCGAGGTCCCCGTGCTGTTCTCCGCCGAGCTGGCGGGTGGCTTGTTCGGCAGTTTCCTGTCGGCCATCTCGGGCGGCAACCTGTACCGCAAGTCTTCGTTCCTCGAGGGTAGCATCGGTCAGCGCCTGTTCCCGTCCTGGCTCACCCTCGACGAGCGTCCGCACATCCCGCGGGCATTGGGCAGCGCTGCATTCGACGGTGACGGGCTGGCGACTTACGCCAAGCCGTTCGTCGACAAAGGCGAACTGGTGTCGTACCTGCTGGGTACCTACTCCGGGCGCAAACTGGGCTTGCCGAGCACTGCCAACGCCGGGGGCGTGCACAACCTGTATGTCACCCATGGCGTAGAAGACCAGGCGGCGCTGATCCGGCGCATGGGCCGTGGCCTGCTGGTGACCGAGCTGATGGGCCATGGCTTGAACATGGTCACCGGCGATTATTCGCGCGGCGCGGCGGGCTTCTGGGTCGAGAATGGCGAGATCCAGCATGCAGTGCAGGAAGTGACCATTGCCGGCAATATGAAGGACATGTTCCAGCAGATTGTCGCGATTGGCAGTGATCTTGAAACGCGGAGCAATATCCACACAGGGTCGGTGCTGATCGAGCGGATGACCGTCGCTGGTAGCTGACATCGCCAGAAAAGCCCACCGACATTGAAACCCGGCCTTCGCGCCGGGTTTTTTCTTTCATCACCTTCCTCTTGAAGTGATTCTGTTTATCACCTAATAATGAATATCATTATCCAGTAACCCGGCGATGATGTTCATGAAACCCGTCCTCCGCGAACTGCCCTACCTGGAAAACTGGCGCTGGCTCAGCCGGCGCATCCGCTGCGCGCTAGAACCCGACGAACCGCGCCTGATCGAGCACTACCTGGCCGAAGGCCGTTACCTAGTGTGCTGCACCGAAACGTCGCCATGGACCGTCGCACTGACCTCCTTCCGCCTGCTGCTGGATACCGCCTGCGACCGCATGTTGCCGTGGCACTGGCGCTGCCTGTGCCTGGACCAGGCCTGGCGCCCACTGCTCGATCTGCGCAACCTCGATCGCCGCGAGCAGAACCAGCGCTGGCAGCCCTATGCCTTGCAGCTGGCCAACTGCCGGCTGCTGCCGTCGATTTCTCCCGATGAACTGATGCAAGGATTTGAAGATGAGTGATACCCGTATCGAGCGTGACAGCATGGGCGAGCTGCAGGTACCGGCCAAGGCCCTGTACGGCGCCCAGACCCAGCGCGCGGTCGACAACTTCCCGATCAGCGGCCAGCGCATGCCGGCCCAGTTCATCCGCGCCCTGTTGCTGGCCAAGTCCGCTGCGGCCAAGGCCAACATCGAGCTGGAGCAGCTGTCGGCAGGGCAGGGCCAGGCCATCGTCAAGGCGGTCGAGCAACTGCTGGCCGAAGATTTCATCCAGCACTTCCCGGTTGATGTGTTCCAGACCGGCTCCGGCACCAGCTCGAACATGAACGCCAACGAGGTCATCGCCACCCTGGCCAGCCGCGTGCTCGGTGAAGCGGTCAACGCCAACGACCACGTCAACTGCGGGCAGAGCAGCAACGACATCATCCCCACCACCATCCATGTCAGTGCCGCGCTGGCGTTGCGTGAGCAGCTGTTGCCTGCGCTGAGCCACCTCGTTCAGGTGATCGAGGCCAAGTCGTCCCAGGTGCATCAGTATGTGAAGACTGGCCGCACCCACCTGATGGATGCCATGCCGGTGCGCATGAGCCAGGTTCTCGACGGCTGGGCTGCGCAGATCAATGGCGCCAAGGCACACCTGGAAGCGACCCTGCCAAGCCTGCAGGCTCTGGCCCAGGGCGGCACCGCGGTAGGCACCGGGATCAACGCCCACCCGCAGTTCGCTGCTGGCTTCGCACGGCAGTTGAGCGGTCTGACCAAGGTCGAGTTCACCCCCGGCCATAACCTCTTCGCGCTGATCGGCTCCCAGGACACTGCCGTGGCGTTGTCTGGCCAGCTCAAAACGACTGCCGTGGCGCTGATGAAGATCGCCAACGACCTGCGCTGGATGAACTCTGGCCCCTTGGCCGGCTTGGGTGAAATCGAGCTTCAGGGCCTTCAGCCGGGCTCCTCGATCATGCCGGGCAAGGTCAACCCGGTGATCCCGGAAGCCACTGCCATGGTCGCTGCCCAGGTGATCGGCAATGACGCCACCATCGCTGTGGCCGGCCAATCGGGCAACTTCGAGCTGAACGTGATGCTGCCGGTGATCGCCCGCAACCTGTTGGAGAGCATCGAGCTGATGGCCAATGCCAGCCGCCTGCTGGCCGACAAAGCCATTGCCAGCTTCAAGGTCAACGAGGGCAAGCTCAAGGAGGCCTTGGCCCGCAACCCGATCTTGGTTACCGCGCTGAATCCGATTATCGGCTACCTCAAGGCCGCCGAAATCGCCAAGACCGCCTACCAGCAGGGCCGCCCGATCATTGATGTAGCGCTGGAGCACACCGACCTGTCGCGCGATCAGCTCGAGGCACTGCTGGACCCGGAAAAGCTCACCGCTGGTGGCATCTGACACGTCACAGCGCCCAGAGGAAACATCGTCATGCAGCACTGGAAACGCACGACCGAGACGGCCAACCGCCTGTTCGAACAGGGCGAGCTGGTCGACGCCCGGGAGCACTACCTGCAAGCACTGGCCCTGGCTCAGGTGCTGTTCGAGCGCTGGCATGACGTCGATGAGGCGGTGGCCGCGCTGGTCATCGCCCATCACAACCTGGCCGACCTGCACCTGCGCCTGAACCAGCCGCACGAGAGTGCCGACTACCTGTGTGCCGCCCATCAGCGATTGCTCCAGGCCAGCCAGGAAGCCCGCTTGCCGCAGGCGCTGCGTGATGCCGCGCTGCGCCACAGCGGCCGCACCTACACCGAACTGCTGAGTTTCATTGCCGAGTACGGCCAGTACCCGCGTACCGAGCGCCTGCTCAACCGCCACGGCGCCGAGACCAGTGAGCTCGCTACCGCGCCGAACCTGGCGCCCAGAACCCCTGCCTACGGAATCCATTGATATGCCGCATACCTTGCCTGCACTGACTTACGCCTACGATGCGCTGGAACCACACATCGACGCGCAAACCATGGAGATCCACCACACTAAGCACCACCAAACCTACGTCAATGGCCTGAACGCGGCCATCGAGGGCACTGAGTGGGCCGAATGGCCGGTCGAAAAACTGGTCGCAGCGGTCCAGCATCTGCCTGAGAACCTGCGTGGTGCAGTCACCAATCACGGCGGGGGCCACGCCAACCACAGCCTGTTCTGGACGGTCATGTCGCCCCACGGGGGTGGTCAGCCACAAGGCCAGCTGGCCACGGCCATCGAAGCAGAGCTGGGTGGCTTCGAAACATTCAAGGAGGCTTTCACCAAAGCGGCGCTGACCCGTTTTGGTAGCGGCTGGGCGTGGCTCAGTGTCACCCCGCAGAACAAGCTGGTGGTGGAAAGCAGTGGCAACCAGGACAGCCCGCTGATGCACGGCAATACGCCGATCCTCGGCCTGGACGTGTGGGAGCACGCCTATTACCTGAAGTATCAGAACCGTCGCCCGGAATACATTGGCGCCTTCTACAACGTGATTGACTGGGCGGAAGTGGATCGCCGCTATCACGAAGCTCTGAAGTGAGTCGGCCCGGTATGCGCTCTGAGGTGATGTCTGTCAGCAGTGTGCGCCTGTTCCGCTTGGCGCTGGGAACCTTGCTGCTGCTGGCCGGTACAGCGCTGCTGCTGGCCCGTGGCATTGCCTGGCTGGACCTGGAACCGCGCATGTTGCGTGCCCTGGAGGGCGGTGCACTGTGCGCATTGGGTACGGCGCTGGGCGCAGTACCGGTGCTGGTGATTCGCAACATGCCGGTGGCCTTGGCCGATACCTTGCTGGGCTTTGGGGCGGGAGTGATGCTGGCGGCGACGGCGTTCTCGCTCATCATCCCTGGGCTGGATGCCGCCAAGGCCATCGGTTTCAGCCCTTGGGGCGCCGGTGGCCTGATCAGCTTCGGCCTGATGCTCGGCGCCCTGTGCCTGTTCCTGGTCGACCTCAAGGTCTCCGGTGCTTCCCCGGAGGCGCTGGTCGGCACCGAAAATCAGCCGGTCATCGCCGCGAGGATCTGGTTGTTCGTGATCGCCATCATTGCCCACAACATTCCCGAAGGCATGGCCATCGGTGTGTCTGCCGGGGGCGGCATGGCCGACGCTGATAGCCTGGCCATGGGCATAGCCTTGCAGGATGTGCCTGAGGGGCTGGTGATAGCGTTGGTACTGGCGGGAGCAGGGATGCCACGGTTCAAGGCATTCCTGATCGGTGCCGCCTCTGGCCTGGTCGAGCCGCTGGCTGCAGTGGTCTGTGCCTGGCTGGTGAACATGGCGGAGTTGCTGTTACCGGTGGGCCTGGCCTGTGCGGCCGGGGCGATGCTGCTGGTGGTGACCCAGGAGATCATTCCCGAGTCGCGCAGCAACGGGAATCACCGCTTGGCCAGCCTAGGGCTGTGCATCGGCTTTTGCTTGATGATGGTGATGGATACCGCGATGTCGTGATTCCTTTAGGAGCGGCCTTGTGTCGCGAAAGGGCTGCGAAGCGGCCCCAGGATTTCAGCACGGATGCAAAATTGCTGGGGCCGCTTCGCAGCCCTTTCGCGACACAAGGCCGCTCCTACAGATGCCAAGCCACCTTTTTGGCTACTCGCCTTCGTCGAAATAGTTGTTGATCAATGCCACCAGCGCTTCCAGCGCATCGTTATCCTGCTCCCCTTCGGTCAGCAGGTGCACTTGAGTACCTTTGCCCGCCGCCAGCATCATCACCGCCATGATGCTTTTGCCGTCCACCATCTTGTCGGGTGCGCGGCCAACGCGGACCTGACAGGGATACTTGCCGGCCACGCCGACGAACTTGGCTGCCGCCCGGGCATGCAGGCCCAGCTTGTTGATGATGGTGATTTCGCGGGCGGGCATCGTGCGGTGGATCCTGTGGGCTAGAGGTCGCGGTGGCGAACCTGGACGTTTTTCAGGGATTGCTGCAACAGCTGGCCGAGGCGTTCGGTGATGTAGACCGAGCGGTGGTGACCACCTGTGCAGCCAATGGCGATGGTGACATAGGCGCGGTTGCTGGCAGCAAAGCGTGGCAGCCATTTGAGCAGGTAGCTGGAAATATCGTTGAACATTTCTTCCACGTCCGGCTGTGCGGCGAGGTAGTCGATGACTGGCTGCTCCAGGCCTGAATGCTCGCGCAGCTCTGGCTTCCAGTACGGGTTGGGCAGGCAGCGTACGTCGAACACCAGGTCGGCATCGACCGGCATACCGCGCTTGAAGCCGAACGATTCGACCAGGAAGGCAGTGCCGGGCTCGGGCTGATTGAGCAAGCGTAGCTTGATCGAATCGCGCAGCTGGTAGAGGTTGAGGCTGGTGGTGTCGATCTTCAGGTCGGCAAGGTCGGCAATCGGCCCCAGCAGTTCGCTTTCTACCCGGATCGCTTCGGCGAGCGAGCGGTCGGCATTGGTCAGCGGGTGGCGACGGCGGGTTTCCGAGAAGCGCTTGAGCAGCGTGTCCTCGTCGGCATCCAGATAAAGCACATCACACTGGATGTGGCGTGCGCGGGCCTCCTCGAGCAGTTCGGGGAAGCGTGACAGATGGCTTGGCAAGTTGCGTGCATCAATACTGACCGCCACCCGAGGCTGCAACAGCTCGGTGTTCATCAGCGCGTTCTCTGCCAGCTGAGGCAGCAGCCCGGCCGGCAGATTGTCAATGACGTAGAAACCGTTGTCTTCCAGTACATCGAGGGCGGTGCTCTTGCCGGAGCCGGACCGGCCACTGACGATGATCAGGCGCATATTCAGTGCTCGTTCTGTGCGTCCAGGACAACCTGGTACAGGGCCTCGCTGCTACCGGCGGCACGCAGGCGATCGCGGACCTCCTTGCGATCGAGCATGCTGGCGATCTGGCGCAGCAGTTCAAGATGGGCATCGGTGGCCGCCTCTGGCACCAGCAGGACGAACAGCAGATCCACCGGGGCGCCATCGATGGCGTCGTAGTCGATCGGCGCGTCCAGGTGCAACAGTGCACTTACCGGGGCAGAGCAGCCTTCAAGTCGGCAGTGGGGAATGGCAATGCCATTGCCAAAGCCGGTAGAACCCAGTTTTTCGCGAGCGATGAGCTTTTCGAAGACGTCTTGCATCGCAAGCTCGGGCACTTGCTCGGCAATCAGGTTGGCGACCTTTTCCAGGGCGCGCTTCTTGCTGCCGCCCGGCACGTTCACCAGGGAACGGCCGGGGGTCAGGATGGTTTCAAGTCGGATCATGGATGAGAGGGATCAGCGGGCGGCTGCACCTTGCAGCAGGCTTTGCTGTTTTTCCTTGTGTTTTTTCAGTTGGCGGTCGAGCTTGTCGGCCAAGGCGTCGATCGCTGCATACATGTCTTCGTGTTCCGCGTTGGCAACCACTTCACCGCCTGGAATCTGCAGGGTCGCCTCGACCTTCTGCTGCAGCTTCTCGACTTTCATGATGACCTGCACGTTGGTGATCTTGTCGAAGTGACTCTCCACGCGAGCGAGCTTTTCAAGCACGTAATCGCGCAGTGGCTGGGTGACTTCTACATGCTGTCCACTGATATTGACTTGCATACAGCTTCTCCTTTGTTGCCCGTGCATAAAGAGGCAGGTCTTGCACCTGCCCCACAAACGCTGTGGCACATCCGGGGGCTACATCAGTCGCTTGCGCTCGCTCGACGGTGCGATGCCGAGGGACTCGCGGTACTTGGCGACGGTGCGACGGGCTACCTGGATGCCTTGTGCCTCCAGTAAACCAGCGATCTTGCTGTCACTCAATGGCTTTTTCTGATTTTCCGCGGCAACCAGTTTCTTGATGATCGCGCGGATAGCCGTAGATGAGCATTCTCCGCCTTCGGCGGTGCTGACGTGGCTGGAGAAAAAGTATTTCAGTTCGTAGATGCCACGCGGGGTGTGCATGTATTTCTGCGTGGTCACCCGCGAAATGGTCGACTCGTGCATGCCCACTGCTTCGGCGATGTCATGCAGGACCAGCGGTTTCATCGCTTCGTCGCCGTGGTCGAGGAAGCCGCGCTGGTGCTCGACGATCTGCGTGGCGACCTTCATCAGCGTTTCGTTACGGCTTTGCAGGCTCTTGATGAACCAGCGTGCCTCTTGAAGCTGGTTGCGCATGAAGGTGTTGTCGGCGCTGGTGTCGGCGCGGCGAACGAAACCTGCGTACTGCGGGTTGACCCGCAGGCGCGGGATCGCTTCCTGGTTCAGCTCGACCAGCCAGCGGTCGCTGTCCTTGCGCACGATCACGTCAGGCACCACGTATTCCGGCTCGCTCGACTCGATTTGCGAACCGGGCCGCGGGTTGAGGCTCTGCACCAGCTCGATCACCTGGCGCAGTTCGTCTTCCTTGAGCTTCATGCGGCGCATCAGCTGGCTGTAGTCGCGGCTGCCGAGCAGGTCGATGAAGTCGGTGACCAGGCGCTTGGCTTCGCTCATCCAGGGCGTGCCGGCAGGCAGTTGACGCAATTGCAGCAGCAGGCACTCGCCCAGGGAGCGGGCGCCGACACCGGCCGGCTCGAACTGCTGAATGCGGTGCAGTACCGCTTCTACCTCGTCGAGTTCGATGTCCAGCTCCGGGTCGAAGCCTTCGCAGATTTCTTCGAGGGAATCTTCCAGGTAGCCCTGGCCGTTGATGCTGTCGATCAGGGTGATGGCGATCAGGCGGTCGGTATCGGACATCGGGGCCAGGTTCAGCTGCCACAGCAGGTGGCTCTGCAGGCTTTCGCCGGCCGATGTGCGGGTGGTGAAGTCCCACTCGTCGTCATCGTTGCTCGGCAGGCTGCTGGCGCTGGTCTGATAAATATCTTCCCAGGCGGTGTCGACTGGAAGCTCGTTAGGGATTCGCTCGCTCCACTCACCGTCTTCCAGGGTTTCGGCGCTGCTGGTGCTTTCCTGGAAGCTGTTTTCCTGGACTTCGGCGGCCGGCTTGTTTTCGGCGTTGTCCGCCATCGGGTCGCTGTTGTCGAAGTCGTCGCCGTCTTCCTGACGTTCGAGCATCGGATTGGACTCCAGCGCTTCCTGGATTTCCTGCTGGAGGTCCAGGGTAGAGAGCTGAAGTAGGCGGATGGCCTGTTGCAACTGCGGGGTCATCGTCAGTTGCTGGCCCATTTTTAGGACGAGCGATGGTTTCATGGCTGGGGCTTAATACCTTGTTCGCCGGCGCGCATGCGCCATCCACTACACGAGGGCGCCGGAGCGCCAAATTCAAGCAAGTTTTATGCCTCAAATTGTAGCGTTTGCCTAGAGCACTGTAACAACTTAAGCCCCGACAGGGCGTTAATGCCAGTGCTCCAGGCAGGTCCCGGGGATCAGAGTCGGAACTCGTGGCCCAGGTAGACCTCCTTGACCAGGTCGTTGGCAAGGATGGTCTCGGCGTCGCCTTCGGCGATCAGTCGACCGTCGTTGACGATGTAGGCGGTCTCGCAGATATCCAGGGTTTCACGGACGTTGTGGTCGGTGATCAGCACACCGATACCCTTGGCCTTGAGGTGGTGGATGATCTGCTTGATGTCGCCGACGGAGATCGGGTCGACACCGGCAAACGGTTCGTCCAGCAGGATGAACTTCGGTGCGGTAGCCAGGGCCCGGGCAATTTCGACGCGGCGGCGTTCGCCACCGGAAAGGCTCATGCCGAGGTTGTCGCGGATGTGGCTGATGTGGAACTCCTGCAGCAGGCTTTCCAGTTCCTTGCGTCGGCCTTCACGGTCGATGTCCTTGCGGGTCTCGAGAATGGCCATGATATTGTCGGCCACCGACAGCTTGCGGAAGATCGAGGCTTCCTGCGGCAGGTAGCCGATACCGGCGCGGGCGCGGCCGTGCATAGGCTGGTGACTGACATCGAGGTTGTCGATCAGTACGCGCCCCTGGTCGGCCTGGACCAGCCCCACAATCATGTAGAAGCAGGTGGTCTTGCCGGCGCCGTTGGGGCCGAGCAAGCCGACGATCTGCCCGCTGTCGATCGACAGGCTGACATCACGCACGACTTGCCGCCCCTTGTAGCTCTTGGCCAGGTGCTGGGCTTTGAGGGTTGCCATTTACTCGGCCTTCTTCTTCGGCTGGATCACCATGTCGATGCGCTGACGTGGTTGAGTCACGTTGCCACCACGACCGGCGGTCGCAACCTGGGTCTTGGTGTTGTAGACGATCTTTTCGCCTTCGGTGGTATTGCCTTCGTTCTCGACCTTGGCGCGGTCAGTGAGGATCACCGTGTCTTTCTGCGCCTGGTACTGGATGGTTACCGCCCAGCCTTTCATCTTGTCAGGCTTGGCCGCAGTCTGCTGCTGCTCGAAGTACGCCAGGTTGCCCACCGAGGTCACCACGTCGATGTCGCCATTGGCGGCACGGGTCATGGTCACGGTGTTGCCTTTGATCATCATCGAGCCCTGGGTGATGATCACGTCGCCGGTGTAGGTGGCCACGCCCTGCTTGTCATCCAGGTGCGCGTTGTCGGCCTGGATGCGGATGGGCTGGTCACGGTCGTTCGGCAGGGCGAAGGCGCTCGCGCTTCCCAGTGCTGCTGCGCTCAGGCTGAGCAAAAGGGGGAGGGTTTTAACGAGCCTCATACTGTCCTCTTACGTTAGAGAGCAAGTCGATCTTGCTTTCTTTCAAATACGCTTTCATTCCCTTGCCTGTGGTTGTGCCACCGGCGCCGTCGATTCTAACGGCTTGCTCGGTCTGCGCATATTGCTTCTGCGGGAATACGGTCATGCGCGAGCTGGTAATGATGGTATCGCGCTGTTTTTCGTCGGTGCGGGCAATCCGTACCTGGTCGATCAGTTCGACTTCGCTGCCGTCAGGGTTGACCTCGGCGCGCACGCTCTGCACGTGCCATGGGTACTGAGTGCCGCGGTACATGTGCAGGTCGGGCGCGGTCACCAGTGTGACCTCGCTGGCCTTGAGGTGTTCGACCTTGTCGGCAGTCATTTCGTATTGCAGCTTGCCGTCGGGGAGGAACTGCACGCTGTGCGCGTTGATCGCGTAATAGTCGATGGCACTTTCGTCAACCTGGGCTACCGGCTTTTCGAGGAAGCTCTCGGGGCTGACATTCCAGTAGCCGACTGCTGCCAGCACCGCGGCGATCACCGCGAGCAACGCAATGTTGCGGGCTTTCTTGCTGAACATGGGCAACCTTACAGATAGTTGGCGTTGGCAGCGTCCAGGGTGCCCTGGGCCTGCATGATCAGTTCGCAGAACTCGCGTGCAGCACCTTCGCCGCCGCGTGCCTGGGTTACGCCGTGGGCGTGCTGGCGAACGAACGGTGCGGCGTTGGCTACGGCAATACCCAGGCCGACCCGGCGGATTACCGGTAGGTCGGGGAGGTCGTCGCCCAGGTAGGCTACCTGTTCATAGCTTAGGCCCAGTTCGGCGAGCAGGCCGTCGAGCACTACCAATTTGTCTTCGCGACCCTGGTAAAGGTGAGGAATGCCGAGGTTTTTCGCCCGGCGCTCCACCACTGGGGTCTTGCGCCCGCTGATGATTGCCGTCGTTACGCCCGAGGCCATGAGCATCTTGATACCCTGGCCATCAAGGGTGTTGAAGGTCTTGAACTCGCTGCCATCTTCGAGGAAGTACAGGCGGCCGTCGGTCAGCACGCCGTCAACGTCGAAAACGGCGAGTTTGATTGCCTTGCCGCGTTGCATGAGATCTTGGGTCATCGATTGGTTCTCCTTTACATCACGCCGGCGCGCAGCAGGTCGTGCATGTTCAGGGCGCCGGTCGGGCGGTCGTCCTTGTCCACGACCACCAGGGCGCTGATCTTGTGGTCTTCCATGATCTTCAGGGCCTCGGCGGCGAGCATTTCGGCACGAGCCGTCTTGCCGTGCACGGTCATCACCTGGTCAATCAGAGTGGTGTGCACGTCGATGTTGCGGTCCAGGCTGCGGCGCAGGTCGCCGTCGGTGAAGATCCCGGCCAGCTTGCCATCGGCGCCCACGATCACGGTCATGCCCAAACCTTTGCGGGACATTTCAAGGAGCGCGTCCTTGAGGAGTGTGCCGCGCTGCACCTGGGGCAATTCATCACCGGCGTGCATGACATTCTCGACCTTCAGCAGCAGACGACGGCCCAACGCACCGCCAGGGTGCGAGAAGGCGAAGTCTTCTGCGGTGAAACCACGGGCTTCGAGCAGGGCGATGGCCAGTGCGTCCCCCAGCACCAGTGCCGCGGTGGTGGAGGAGGTCGGGGCCAGGTTCAGCGGGCAGGCTTCCTGGGTGACGCTGGCGTCGAGATTGACCTCGGCGGCCTGGGCCAAGGGCGAGTCCGGGTTGCCGGTCAGGCTGACCAGCTGGATCCCCAGGCGCTTGATCAGCGGCAGGAGGGTCACGATCTCGGCGGTGCTGCCGGAGTTGGACAGGGCCAGGATGACGTCATCGCGGGTGATCATGCCCATGTCGCCATGGCTGGCTTCAGCCGGATGCACGAAGAACGCTGGCGTGCCGGTGCTGGCCAGGGTGGCGGCGATCTTGTTGCCTATATGCCCCGATTTGCCCATGCCTACCACCACGACCCGACCCTTGCTCGCCAGGATCAGTTCGCAGGCCTTGACGAAATTGGCGTCGATGCGGGCCACCAGGCCTTCTACGGCCTCGAGTTCCAGGCGCAGGGTGCGCTGGGCGGAGTGGATCAGCTCGCTGGATTGGCTCATGTCGAAAAGCAATGCCTGATTAAAAGGCGGCGATTATAGCCGCAATACAAGAAAGCCTCATCCTTTCGATTGCCCTCTCAAATGTCATCAAAGCCTGTCGCTGGCCTGAACGACCTGTTTCCATACCCTTGGGGGCGCAGGGGCAGCGGTGCTATAGTTCGCCGCTATTCGGCCTGCCAAGGGTGTGTGTGCCTTCACGATGAGGGCCGGCGTCCATTAGTGCGAGGCTGCACTAGCAAGGAGTCTAGATGAGTGTGGATAGCGCCTACGCGGTCGAGTTGAAGGGAGTCACCTTCAAGCGCGGTTCGCGCAGCATTTTCAGCAATGTCGACATCCGTATCCCGCGTGGCAAGGTCACCGGGATCATGGGGCCGTCGGGTTGCGGCAAGACCACGCTGCTGCGCCTGATGGGCGCGCAGCTACGCCCGTCGGCCGGTGAAGTGTGGGTGGCCGGGCAGAACCTGCCGAGCCTCTCGCGTAGCGACCTGTTCGATGCGCGCAAGCAGATGGGGGTGCTGTTTCAGAGCGGTGCGCTGTTTACCGATCTCGACGTGTTCGAAAACGTCGCCTTCCCATTGCGCGTACATACCCAGCTTTCGGACGAAATGATCCGTGACATCGTGTTGATGAAATTGCAGGCGGTCGGCCTGCGCGGTGCCATCGACCTGATGCCGGACGAGCTGTCCGGCGGCATGAAACGCCGGGTGGCGCTGGCCCGGGCGATTGCCCTGGACCCGCAGATCCTGATGTACGACGAACCGTTTGTCGGCCAGGACCCGATTGCCATGGGCGTACTAGTGCGCTTGATCCGCCTGCTCAACGATGCCTTGGGTATTACCAGTATCGTGGTCTCTCACGATCTGGCCGAAACCGCCAGTATTGCCGACTACATTTATGTGGTCGGTGATGGCCAGGTGCTGGGCCAGGGTACGCCCGACGAGCTGATGGGCTCGGACAATCCGCGCATTCGCCAGTTCATGAAAGGCGACCCGGACGGCCCGGTGCCATTCCACTTCCCTGCGCCTGACTACCGCGCCGATCTGCTGGGGGCGCGGTGATGCGCAGAAAATCCTTACTCGAACGTATCCGCCTGCTCGGGCGCTCGGCGATCGACGTGCTGGCCGTGCTCGGGCGCTCGTGCCTGTTCCTGTTCCATGCGCTGATCGGCCGTGGTGGCATTGGCGGTGGTATCCAGCTGCTGACCAAGCAGCTGTACTCGGTCGGCGTGCTGTCGCTCGCGATCATTGTCGTATCCGGCGTGTTCATCGGTATGGTGCTGGCCCTGCAGGGCTACAGCATCCTGACCAAGTACGGCTCCGAACAGGCGGTCGGGCAAATGGTCGCCCTGACCCTGCTGCGTGAGCTTGGCCCGGTGGTCACCGCGCTGCTGTTCGCCGGCCGCGCTGGTTCCGCGCTGACCGCCGAAATCGGCAACATGAAGTCCACCGAGCAGCTGTCGAGCCTGGAAATGATCGGCGTCGACCCGCTCAAGTACATCGTTGCACCACGGCTGTGGGCCGGTTTCATCTCGCTGCCGCTGCTCGCGCTGATTTTCAGCGTGGTCGGCATCTGGGGTGGTTCATGGGTTGCAGTCGACTGGCTGGGCGTTTACGAAGGCTCGTTCTGGGGCAACATGCAGAACAGCGTTTCCTTTACCGACGACGTGCTCAACGGGCTGATCAAAAGCCTGGTGTTCGCCTTCGTCACGACCTGGATTGCCGTGTTCCAGGGGTACGACTGCGAACCCACCTCAGAGGGGATCAGCCGCGCCACCACCAAGACCGTGGTCTATGCCTCGTTGGCAGTGCTGGGTCTGGACTTTATTTTGACCGCCTTGATGTTTGGAGATTTCTGATGCAAAACCGCACCCTGGAAATCGGTGTCGGCCTGTTCCTCCTGGCCGGGATCCTGGCGCTGCTGCTGCTGGCCCTGCGTGTCAGCGGGCTGTCGGCCAGCCCGAGCAGCGATACCTATAAAGTTTATGCGTACTTCGACAATATCGCCGGTTTGACGGTCAGAGCTAAAGTGACCATGGCCGGTGTAACGATCGGCAAGGTCACCGCCATCGATCTGGACCGTGATTCCTACACCGGTCGGGTGACGCTGCAGCTGGACAAGGCGGTCAACAACCTGCCGACCGACTCCACTGCTTCGATCCTGACCGCCGGCTTGCTTGGCGAGAAGTACATCGGTATCAGCGTGGGCGGTGAAGAAGACGTGCTCAAGGACGGTTCGACCATCCATGACACCCAGTCGGCGCTGGTACTGGAAGATCTGATTGGCAAGTTCCTGCTCAACTCCGTTGGCAAGGAACCCAAAGAAGCGCAACCGGCTAATTAAGGAGTTTCCATGATTTCGATCCTGCGACGTGGCTTGCTGGTGCTGCTGGCGGCCGTCCCCCTGTTTGCCCTGGCTGCCCAGTCGCCGCACGACGTGGTGCAGAGCACGACCACCGAACTGCTGGGTGAGCTCAAGGCCAACAAGGAGCAGTACAAGTCCAACCCGCAAGCTTTCTACGACACCCTTGACCGGATCCTCGCGCCGGTGGTCGATGCCGACGGTATCTCCAAGAGCATCATGACCGTCAAGTATTCGCGCAAGGCCACGCCCGAGCAGATGCAGCGCTTCCAGGAAAACTTCAAGCGCAGCCTGTTTCAGTTCTACGGTAACGCGCTGCTGGAGTACAACAACCAGGGCATCGTCGTAGATCCGGCCAAGGCCGATGACGGCAAGCGCGCCTCTGTAGGCATGAAGGTCACCGGCAACAATGGTGCCGTGTACCCGGTGCAGTACACCCTGGAAAACCTGGGTGGCGAGTGGAAGGTGCGTAACGTCATCGTCAACGGCATCAACATCGGCAAGCTGTTCCGCGACCAGTTCGCCGATGCCATGCAGCGCAACGGCAACAACCTGGACAAGACCATCGACGGCTGGGCCGGCGAAGTGGCCAAAGCCAAGGAAAAGGCCGACGAATCGCCAGAGAAGACCGTCAAATGAGTGAGGCCGCTGTAACCATGGCCGAGCCGGGCGTGCTGCGCCTGGCCGGCGAACTGGATTACCGCAGCGGGCCGGCCCTGCGCAAGCAGGGCAAGGCGCTGGTCGGCGCCTGCCGCGAGGCGCGCCTAGTGCTGGATTGCTCGGCCGTGGCGCGCTCCACCAGTGTCGGCCTGTCGCTGCTGCTGGCGTTCATCCGTGACGCCGAGGCAGCCGGCAAGGCCGTCGAGGTGCGTGGCATGCCCGACGACATGCGGGAAATCGCCGGGGTCTATGACCTGGATGAGGTGCTGGCAAGCTGATGGCTTGGCAGTGATGTGAGGCCCCTCGGTCGCGCGCCCCTTCGTTGGGCTTCGCAGGCGAGGGGCTTTTTTGTATGATGGCCGACCCGTGCGCATCGGGCGCCGATTGAGGTTGAGCATGCAGGCCGTAGAAGTTAAGAGCTTCCTTGAAGAGAAATTGCCGGGATCCCGGGTCGAAGTTGAAGGCGAAGGCTGCAACTTCCAGTTGAACGTGATCAGCGACGAGTTGGCTGGCCTGAGCCCGGTCAAACGTCAACAGGCGATCTATGCTCACCTGAATCCGTGGATCGCCAATGGCAGCATCCATGCGGTAACCATGAAATTTTTCAGCAGCGCAGCCTGGGCTGAGCGCACCTGAGCCAACTTGGCGGCGAGACACCAATGGACAAACTGATTATTACTGGCGGCGCTCGTCTCGACGGCGAGATCCGCATTTCCGGCGCGAAGAACGCGGCCCTGCCGATTCTGGCGGCGACCCTGCTGGCCGATGGCCCGGTCATCGTGGGCAACCTGCCGCACTTGCACGACATCACCACCATGATCGAGCTGTTCGGGCGCATGGGCATCGAGCCTGTGATCGACGAAAAGCTGGCGGTGGAAATCGACCCGCGCACCATCAAGACTCTGGTAGCCCCTTACGAGCTGGTCAAGACCATGCGCGCCTCGATCCTGGTGCTCGGCCCCATGGTCGCGCGCTTCGGCAAGGCTGAAGTGGCCCTGCCAGGCGGCTGCGCCATCGGTTCGCGCCCGGTCGACCTGCACATCCGTGGCCTCGAGGCCATGGGGGCGAAGATCGAAGTCGAAGGCGGCTACATCAAGGCTGAGGCGCCTGAAGGCGGCCTGCGCGGTGCGCACTTCTTCTTTGACACCGTGAGCGTCACCGGTACCGAGAACATCATGATGGCCGCTGCCCTGGCCAAAGGCCGCAGTGTGCTGCAGAACGCCGCGCGCGAGCCTGAAGTGGTCGACCTGGCCAACTTCATCAACGCCATGGGCGGCAAGGTCCAGGGCGCCGGTACCGACACCATCACCATCGATGGCGTCGAGCGTTTGGCTTCGGCTACCTACCGTGTCATGCCCGACCGTATCGAGACTGGCACTTACCTGGTCGCCGCTGCCGTTACCGGCGGCCGTGTCAAGGTCAAGGACACCGACCCGACCATCCTCGAGGCAGTGCTGGAAAAGCTGAAGGAAGCAGGCGCCGAACTTACCACCGGTGAGGACTGGATCGAGCTGGACATGCACGGCAAGCGGCCGAAAGCCGTCAACCTGCGCACCGCCCCGTACCCGGCGTTCCCGACCGACATGCAGGCGCAGTTCATCTCGCTGAACGCCATCGCCGAAGGCACTGGCGCAGTCATCGAGACGATCTTCGAAAACCGCTTCATGCACGTATACGAAATGCACCGCATGGGCGCGCAGATCCAGGTCGAAGGCAACACCGCGATCGTCACCGGCGTGCCGGCACTCAAAGGTGCTCCGGTGATGGCCACCGACCTGCGTGCATCCGCCAGCCTGGTGCTGTCGGCGCTGGTCGCCGAAGGCGACACCCTGATCGACCGCATCTACCACATCGACCGTGGTTACGAGTGCATCGAAGAAAAACTGCAAATGCTCGGCGCGAAAATCCGCCGCGTACCGGGCTAGTTGCCCGCTGGCACACGGACGTGCCATTCGAATTGAATGCGGTCGGGCTGTAGTAGCCCGGCCGGCAGTAGCCGCTTAAGGACCGACGTTCCAATGTTGACCATCGCGCTTTCCAAAGGCCGTATTCTCGACGATACCCTGCCGTTGCTGGCCGAGGCCGGTATCGTGCCGACCGAGAACCCGGACAAGAGCCGCAAGCTGATCATCCCTACCACGCAGGACGACGTGCGCCTGCTGATCGTGCGTGCCACTGACGTGCCGACCTATGTCGAGCATGGTGCCGCCGACCTTGGTGTGGCTGGCAAGGACGTGCTGATGGAGTACGGCGGCCAGGGCCTGTATGAACCGCTGGACCTGCAGATTGCCAAGTGCAAGCTGATGACCGCCGGTGCGGTCGGTGCGCCGGAGCCCAAGGGCCGCCTGCGCGTCGCCACCAAGTTCGTCAACGTGGCCAAGCGTTATTACGCCGAGCAGGGCCGCCAGGTCGACATCATCAAGCTGTACGGCTCGATGGAGCTGGCACCGCTGATCAATCTCGCCGACAAGATCATCGACGTGGTCGACACCGGCAACACCCTGCGCGCCAACGGCCTGGAACCCCAGGATCTGATCGCCACGATCAGCTCGCGCCTGGTGGTCAACAAAGCCTCCATGAAGATGCAGCACGCGCGCATCCAGAGCCTGATCGACACGCTGCGCAAAGCGGTCGAATCGCGACACCGCGGCTGAGTCCTGCGCGCGACCTTCGCTGTCGCGCCCGTCTATCCGCGTCATAGCCATTTTTCTCAGGTGCCCGCGCGGATGGACTGGTAGCCTAGGGCGCCTGAGCATTCGCTAATAATCGAGGCCCTCGCCATGACCGTGTCCACTGCAATTGCCCGTCTCAACGCTGCTGATCCGGATTTCGCCCGACATCTGGATCATCTGCTGAGCTGGGAAAGTGTGTCCGATGACGCGGTCAACCAGCGCGTGCTGGACATCATCAAGGCCGTGCGCGAGCGCGGTGACGCCGCGCTGGTGGAATTCACCCAGCGCTTCGACGGTGTTGACGCCAAAAGCATTGATGACCTGATCCTCGGCCGCGAGCGCCTGGAGCTGGCCCTGACCCGCATCACCGACACCCAGCGTGCAGCCCTGGAGAAGGCTGCCAATCGCGTGCGCCTGTACCACGAGCGGCAGAAGCAGGACTCCTGGCAGTACACCGAGGCCGACGGCACCGTGCTCGGCCAGAAGGTCACCCCGCTGGACCGTGCCGGCCTGTACGTACCGGGTGGCAAGGCATCGTACCCGTCTTCGGTGCTGATGAATGCCATTCCCGCCAAGGTCGCCGGTGTCGCCGAAGTGGTGATGGTGGTGCCAACCCCGCGTGGCGAGGTCAATGAACTGGTGCTGGCCGCTGCCTGCATCGCCGGTGTCGACCGGGTGTTCACCGTCGGCGGAGCCCAGGCCGTAGCCGCCTTGGCCTACGGCACCGAAAGCGTGCCACAGGTAGACAAAATCGTCGGCCCAGGCAACATCTACGTGGCTACCGCCAAGCGCCACGTGTTCGGCCAGGTCGGTATCGACATGATCGCCGGCCCGTCGGAAATCCTCGTGGTATGCGACGGCCAGACCGATCCGGACTGGATCGCCATGGACCTGTTCTCCCAAGCCGAGCACGACGAAGACGCCCAGGCCATCCTGGTCAGCCCGGATGCAGCATTCCTCGACCGCGTGGCCGCCAGCATCGACAAGCTGCTGCCGACCATGGAACGTGCCGAGATCATCGAGAAGTCGATCAACGGCCGTGGTGCGCTGATCCAGGTGCGTGACATGCAGCAGGCCATTGAAGTGGCCAACCGCATCGCCCCCGAGCACCTCGAGCTGTCCGTCGCCGACCCGCAGGCCTGGTTGCCGCAGATTCGCCACGCCGGTGCGATCTTCATGGGCCGCCACACCAGCGAAGCGCTGGGCGATTACTGCGCTGGCCCCAACCACGTGTTGCCGACCTCCGGTACTGCGCGTTTCTCGTCGCCGCTGGGGGTGTATGACTTCCAGAAGCGCTCGTCGATCATCTTCTGCTCCGAACAGGGCGCATCCGAGCTCGGCCATACCGCCTCGGTCCTGGCCCGTGGCGAGTCGCTGACCGCCCACGCCCGCAGTGCTGAATACCGTATCCTGACCCAAGACAAGGGGAACTGAGCATGAGTCGATTCTGGAGCCCCTTCGTCAAGGCGCTGGTGCCTTACGTGCCGGGCGAGCAGCCCAAGCTGGCCCGTCTGGTCAAGCTGAACACCAACGAGAACCCGTATGGTCCGTCGCCCAAGGCGCTGGAAGCCATGCGCGTTGAGCTGAACGACAACCTGCGCCTGTATCCTGATCCGAACAGTGACCGGCTCAAGCAGGCAGTGGCCGAGTATTACGGCGTCACTCCGGCCCAGGTGTTCGTCGGCAACGGCTCGGACGAGGTGCTGGCGCACATCTTCCACGGTCTGTTCCAGCACGCTCGTGGCCCGCTGCTGTTCCCGGATGTCAGCTACAGCTTCTATCCGGTCTACTGCGGCCTGTACGGCATTCCATTCGAGCAGGTGGCGCTGGACGAGCAGTTCCAGATCCGCATCGCCGACTACGCCAAGCCCAACGCCGGGATCATCTTCCCCAACCCCAACGCGCCAACGGGCTGCCTGCTGCCGCTGCAAGCGATCGAGCAGCTGCTGCAAGTCAATCGCGATTCAGTAGTGGTGGTGGATGAAGCCTACATCGACTTTGGTGGCGAGACTGCCATCAGCCTGGTGGAACGCTACGACAACCTGCTGGTAACCCAGACCCTGTCGAAGTCGCGCTCGCTGGCCGGGCTGCGCGTCGGCCTGGCCGTCGGCCATCCGGACCTGATCGAGGCTCTGGAGCGGATCAAGAACAGCTTCAACTCCTATCCGCTGGACCGCATGGCCATTGTGGGTGCTGCGGCGGCGTTCGAAGACCAGGCTTACTTCGAGGAAACCTGCCGCAAAGTGATCGACAGCCGTGAAACGCTGGTCGAGCAGCTGGTTGCAAAAGGCTTCGAAGTGCTGCCTTCGGCTGCCAACTTCATCTTTGCCCGCCACCCGCAGCAGGATGCCGCGCAACTGGCGGCGCGTCTGCGTGAGCAAGGGGTGATCGTGCGTCACTTCAAGCAGGAGCGGATTGCCCAATTCCTGCGTATCACCATTGGCACACCGGAGATGAACCAGGCGTTGGTCGATGCGCTGAACTGATCGCGAAGATCTGCAGGAGCATGTGACCTCGCTCCTGCAGGTTGTGCCGTGCACATCAGTAGCTGATTTCCTCGATGATGAATGGCTTGCTGACAGGCCGGGTGCGCACGGCTATCGGTGTGTCATCCAGCTCGAGTACATAGTCGCTGGTCTGGCGCATGCCCTGCGGATCAGTCCATTGCTGCAAGTAAGCCGGCACGGTCGCAGCTAATTGGCCATTTCTATGAATGGTCACAGTGCCTAGTGAATCGCTGTTCCACAGCAACTTGGCTTCGCCTTCAATGGCCCGTGCCTTACGTACTCCGGTAGCACCCAGCAGTGGCGTGCCATCGAGCCTCCATTCTGGCAGCAGGTCGAGCCCCATGTGCCGGAGCACGGTCGGGGCCACCGATGTCTGCGCTGCATAGCCATACAAGTTGTTGGGCCCCGGGTTGTCCTCTGGAATGCTCGGTTGGTTCAGCTCTTCATTCAATGGCTTGTTACTGGCTATGAAAACCGTCTTCTCCTGTTCGGTCACGCCACCGTGGCCTGAGCCCCAGTAATCTCGACCGTGATCGGTACAGACGATCACCAGCCAGTATTCCTGCGGGTTCTTATAGGCACGCGCCGCGACCTTGTCCAGCAGGCGCCCCAGTCTGTCGTCAGCTCTGCGCAAGGCGACCTGGTAAGCCGGGCCGAAACCGTTGGTGTGGCCAGCTTCATCGGGCTCGTCGAGCTGGATGAAGGTGAAGTCGGCAGGTGTGTTTTCGAGGATCTCCAGGGTTCGCACGGTGACTTGCTCATCGTTCAGGCCGCTTTCGCGCACATTGTTGCCTTGAGCATCCTCGAGCAGGAAGGCGGTGTTGATCGGCGACCAGTTGACGATGCTGGATAGATAGGCATTCGGCATGGCTTCACGCAGCCGTTTGAACAAGCTCGGGAACTCCGGGTCGACCCGCAAGGATTCATTATTGGAAATGACCCTGTGCTTGTTGGCCCATACCCCGGTGAGCAAAGTCATCCAGCCCGGCCCACTGTTAGTCGCCTGTTCGCTGGCGCGGCCGTTGATGCCGCCGGCATAGGCCTTGCCGTAGATCAGACGCTTCTGCAGGTTGGTATCGCCGCCCAGTTGTTCATAGTGCTGCAATTGAACGCCGTCCAATCCGATGATCAGCGTCTTGGGCTGCATTGGCGGTTGTCTGGCATCAAATCCTTTAAAGAGCAGGACCAGCAGCAGGCCGGCTGTAATCAGGGCAATCAACCACAATGTTTTGCACATGGACATGAAAGGGGCCTTGATGAAGTCGTGCCTAGCGTTGCAACAAGGTACTTGGCTGACAACTGGTAGAAATGGCAGTTGAATTGATGTCCGGAAGGCGTTCCATTAAGCTCTGTTAATTCATCGGATGATTGGTTGAATAATGAAGTGAGCAGCGAATTGACCAAGCGTTCTCTGGTCGAACTTGCGGTCGAACGCATGCGAGAGCGCATCCTGCAAGGCGACTGGCAAGTCGGGCAACGCCTGCCGACCGAGCCGGAACTGGCACTCGAGCTGGGAATCAGCCGCAATACCGTGCGCGAAGCCATGCGCGTGCTGGCATTCAGCGGCCTTGTGGAAATCCGCCAGGGTGACGGCAGCTATCTGCGCACCTGCCAGGACCCATTGCAGGCTGTGCAAGCCATGGCGCGCTGCACCCTGGAGCAGGCCCGCGAGACACGGCACATCCTCGAGTCCGAGGCGATCGGCCTGGCGGCGTTGCGCCGTACCGAAGAGGACCTGCGAGGCCTGCGTGCAGCACTGACGGGCAGTGCCGAGCACTTTCACGGTGATGTCGATGCCTATGTCAGCTGCGACCTGGTGTTTCACCAGCGCCTGATCGACGCCGCGCACAACCCGGCGCTGAGTGAGCTATACCGCTACTTTTCTGGCGTCGTGGCGGCAGCGCTGCAACACAACATGGCAACCGTGCCGCGCAGCCAGGCGACCTTCGACCTGCACGGGCAGATCCTCGACGCCATTGAACAACGCGATCCGGAACGGGCCAAGGGCCTGAGTCGGAAACTCATCGAATCCTGAAGACGAGAAAGCCATGGCTGAACCAATGACCCGAGACGCGCCTGCTCGCGAGCGCGAACTGGAAGAACTGCTGATCGATGCCGAGGCCGACGATGCCCAGGTGCAGCAACAACCACCGGCCCTGCAACGGCCCTGGCTGTTACTGCTGGGCCTGGTGCTGGTGGCATTGAACCTGCGCCCGGCGCTGTCGAGCATGGCACCGGTGCTCGGGCAGGTCTCTGCAGGGCTGGGCCTGAATGCCTCCGAAGCGGGACTGCTGACCACCTTGCCGGTGCTCTGCCTGGGTCTATTCGCACCCCTGGCGCCGATGCTGGCGCGTCGCTTCGGCAGTGAGCGGGTGATCCTGGGCATCCTGCTCACCCTGGCGCTGGGGATCGTGGTGCGCAGCGCCCTGGGGGCTGCCGGTGTGTTCATTGGCAGCGTGGTGGCAGGTGCCAGCATCGGCATCATCGGCGTGCTGCTGCCCGGTATCGTCAAACGCGACTTCCCGCAGCATGCGGGCACCCTGACTGGGGTCTATACCATGGCCCTGTGCTTGGGGGCGGCCATGGCTGCCGGGGCCACAGTACCGCTGACTCGGCATTTCGATGACAACTGGGCCTTTGGCCTGGGCTTCTGGATGCTACCGGCGCTTTTGGCCATGCTCGTCTGGTTGCCGCAAGCGCGCCAGGGCCACGGTCTGCACAAGGCTGCCTACCGCGTGCGCGGGCTGTGGCGTGACCCGCTGGCATGGCAGGTCACGTTGTACATGGGGCTGCAGTCGTCGCTGGCCTACATCGTCTTTGGCTGGTTGCCATCGATCCTTATTGGCCGCGGTCTTAGCCCGACCGAAGCCGGCTTGGTGCTTTCCGGCTCGGTGATCGTGCAGTTGATCAGCTCGCTGGGCGCACCCTGGCTGGCGACCCGCGGCAGGGACCAACGGCTGGCCATCGTGATCGTGATGCTGGTGACGTTGGCAGGGCTGTTCGGATGTCTGTATGCCCCGATCGACGGGTTGTGGGGCTGGGCGGTGCTGCTGGGTCTGGGGCAGGGCGGTACTTTCGCCCTGGCCCTGACGTTGATCGTGCTGCGCTCGAAAGATGCCCATGTGGCGGCGAACCTGTCGAGCATGGCCCAAGGCGTGGGATATACCTTGGCCTCCATGGGCCCATTCGCCGTTGGCCTGGTGCATGACCTGACCGGGGGCTGGGCGGCGGTCGGCTGGATCTTCGCAGTGCTGGGTGTCGGCGCGATCGTGTTCGGGCTAGGCGCCGGGCGAGCGCTGCATGTGCAGGTGAGCAGCGAAAAACTCTGACATTGAGGCCGGTACTGGCGAAAGCATTATTGGCAGATTATCGTGCAGCTTCCCACTCCCAGGACGGATCTGCCTCCATGACTGACGCCAACCGTGACCTGATCACCCGCTTCTACCAGGCCTTCCAGCGCCTGGATGCCGAGGCCATGGTGGCCTGCTACAGCGACGACATCGTCTTCAGCGACCCGGTGTTCGGCACCCTGCGCGGCCGCGAAGTGGGTGACATGTGGCGCATGCTGACCACTCGCGCCAAGGATTTCTCGCTGACCTTCGACCAGATCCGGGCCGACCATCGCAGCGGCTGCGCGCACTGGGTTGCAACCTACCTGTTCAGCCAGACCGGCCGCACCGTGGTCAACGATATCCAGGCGCGCTTCGTCATTCGCGACAACCTGATCTGCCAGCATGACGACAGCTTCGACCTGTGGCGCTGGTCGCGTCAGGCGCTAGGGACGCCAGGTTTGTTGCTGGGTTGGTCGCCGATGCTGCAGAACAAGGTGCGCCAGCAGGCTTTCAAAGGGCTGCGAGCGTTCCAGCAAGTGAATTGAGCGGTTAAGCTGTCGGCCATGAGCATCGTCAATGAAGTCACCGTAACACCGCTGTGCAAGCCTTGGTATGTCTACCTGGTACGGGCGGCCAACGGCTCGCTGTACTGTGGTGTCAGCGATGACCCTAAGCGGCGCTTCGCTGCCCACCAGAAAGGGCAGGGCGCCCGGTATTTCAAGACCAGCCCGGCGCAGGCGCTGGTCTATGTCGAGCAGTGGCCGGACAAGGGCGAGGCGCTGCGCCAGGAGCGTCTGGTGAAAAAGTTGCGCAAGTCGGCCAAGGAGGCGCTGGTCGCCTCCTATGTGGCCGTCTGATCAGTCCTTGCGGCGCTTGAGCTGATCCACCAGTGTGGTCGGCAAGCCTTTGATGATCAGGGTACCGGCTGCCTCGTCATATTCCACCTTGTCACCCAGCAGGTGCGCTTCGAAGCTGATCGACAAGCCTTCGGCGCGCCCGGTGAAGCGGCGGAACTGGTTAAGTGTGCGTTTGTCTGCGGGGATTTCCGGCGACAGGCCGTAGTCCTTGTTGCGGATGTGATCGTAGAACGCCTTCGGGCGGTCCTCGTCGATCAGGCTCGACAGCTCTTCCAGGGTTACCGGCTCACCCAGCTTGGTCTGGGAAGTGGCGTATTCGACCAGGGTCTGGGTCTTCTCGCGGGCGGACTCTTCCGGCAGGTCTTCGCTTTCGACGAAGTCGCTGAAGGCCTTGAGCAGGGTACGGGTCTCGCCCGGGCCGTCGACGCCCTCCTGGCAGCCGATGAAGTCGCGGAAGTAGTCCGAGACCTTCTTGCCGTTCTTGCCCTTGATGAACGAGATGTACTGCTTGGAATTCTGGTTGTTCTTCCACTCGGACAGGTTGATGCGCGCCGCCAGGTGCAGCTGGCCGAGGTCGAGGTGGCGCGACGGAGTCACGTCCAGATCGGCGTTCACCGCCACGCCTTCGCTGTGGTGCAGCAGGGCAATGGCCAAATAGTCGGTCATGCCTTGCTGGTAGTGGGCGAACAGGATGTGGCCGCCGGTGGAAAGGTTCGACTCTTCCATCAGCTTTTGCAGGTGCTCGACCGCCACCCGGCTGAACGCGGCGAAGTCTTTCTCATCTTCCAGGTACTGTTTCAGCCAGCCGCTCAGCGGGTAGGCACCTGACTCGCCGTGGAAGAAGCCCCAGGCCTTGCCTTGCTTGGCGTTGTAGCTGTCGTTGAGGTCGGCCAGCAGGTTTTCGATGGCGTCCGACGCGCTCAGCTCGGTATCCCGTGCATGGAGCACGGCGGGGCTGCCATCGGGCTTCTTGTCGATCAGGTGAACGATGCAATGACGGATTGGCATGGAATTCTCGGTGAGTCCGGGGCGGCCTCGGGCCGCGCTGCAAAAGTCGTCCAGTTTACCCCAGACAACAGACGCTGCAGTGGCCGGATGTTGGCAGAAATGCCGGTTGTTCGTTTTTTGTTCAAATTTGTAGGTTTTCGGCTGAAACCCCCGAAAAACCTGCACTAAATCGAAGCGGGTAGCGGATATTTATCCATTCCTGTGGTAGCTTTGCGCGGTCTTGCGCCCCGTGTGTGGCGCATTGCTGGCAGCGTGCTCATGCCGTGTCGAACCAAACGCCGATTTACGCATCTACATTCGCGATTGGCGCGGCCCTCCAGAATCCAGGGGCTGGCCCGATAACGTCGTAGAACGCTGCATAACCACTGATTTAGATAGGGAAGGAACACCACCATGGCATTGACCAAAGACCAACTGATTGCCGATATCGCTGAAGCCATCGACGCGCCAAAAACCACCGCTCGTAACGCTCTGGAGCAACTGGGCCAGATCGTTGCCGACCAACTGGAAAACGGCGCTGAAATCACCCTGCCAGGCATCGGCAAGCTGAAAGTCAGCGAGCGTCCTGCCCGTACCGGCCGCAACCCTTCGACTGGCGCTGCCATCGAAATCGCTGCCAAGAAAGTCGTCAAGTTCGTTCCGGCCAAAGCCCTGAACGATTCCATCAACAAGTAATTGTTGATGCGTTGACCAGAACCGCGCCCGGCTTGCCCGGGCGCGGTTTTTTCATGCTTGCGATTTGCGCCCGGCCTGCCAGGCCTGGCGTGCGATGTCGTCGTGGAAGCTCCAGGCGACCATGCGGCTCTGTTTCTGGCCCTGGCCCATCTCGGTGATGCGCACCGCCTTGGCCCCGGCTTTCTTCAGCGCCGCCTCGATGCCAGGCAGGTTGCTGGCCTTCGACACCAGGCTGGTGAACCACAGCACCTGCTGTGCGTATTGCGCGCTTTCGTCGACCAGCTGGGTGACGAAGCGGATCTCGCCGCCCTCGCACCACAGTTCGTTGTTCTGCCCGCCGAAGTTGAGCACCGGCAGCTTGCGCTTGGGGTCTTGCTTGCCGAGGTTCTTCCATTTGCGCTGGCTGCCACGGGTGGCTTCCTCACGCGAGGCATGGAAGGGTGGGTTGCACAGGGTCAGGTCGAACCGCTCATCCGCTTGCAGCAGGCCGCTCAGAATGTGTTTGCGGCTGGCTTGCTGGCGCAGGCTGATGCCCTTGCTCAAACCGTTGGCCTGGACGATGGCCTTGGCCGAGGCCAGCGCCACCGGGTCGATGTCCGAGCCGACGAAGCGCCAACGGTAATCGCTATGGCCGAGCAGCGGGTAGATGCAGTTGGCGCCTACGCCGATATCCAGCGCACGAACCTGGGCGCCTCTGGGTACTTCGCCGGCATTGTCCTCGGCCAGCAGGTCGGCAGCCACGTGGACGTAGTCGGCACGGCCGGGGATTGGCGGGCACAGGTAGTCGGCCGGGATGTCCCAGTGCTGGATGCCGTATTGCGCCTTGAGCAGGGCACGGTTGAACACGCGCACGGCTTCAGGGTTGGCGAAGTCGATGCTGGGTTTGCCGTGGGGGTTGGTGATGGTGAAGCGGGCCAGATCAGGGTGGGCCTTGATCAGGCTGGGGAAGTCGTAGCGGCCCTGGTGGCGGTTGCGCGGGTGCAGGGTGGGTTTGTTCGGAGTCATGTCTGTATCCAGCCCTATACGAGCGGTGGCTTGAGGAGCCGGCCCTTTCGCGACA
>NZ_JBKGGW010000013.1:0-128154 GCF_052041945.1 Pseudomonas sp. SMN11
GAAGGCTCGATCGGCACCTTGGCCTCGGCCCATGCCTTCCTCACCCTGCGCCAGCTGACCTGGGGCACCGAACTGTTCGGGCCGCTGCTGCTGACCGAAGAGATCGTCAACGAGCCACCGCAGTACCACGACTTCCAGCTGCATGTGCCACGTACGCCAGGCCTGGGCCTGACCCTGGACGAACAACGCCTGGCGCGTTTCGCCCGCGCTTGAAAGAACACACAACCCCCCTGTGGGAGCGGGCTTGCCCGCGAACACCGGCAGAGCCGGTGCCATCCACCGCGTTGTCTGCTTCGCGGGCAAGCCCGCTCCCACAGGGGATCGTGCCCGCCTTTGAACACTTTGCAAGACAGGAGAAAACAACATGCTGTTCCACGTGAAGATGACCGTGAAACTGCCGGTCGACATGGACCCGGCCAAGGCCGCGCAACTGAAGGCCGACGAGAAGGAGCTGGCCCAGCGTCTGCAGCGCGAGGGCACCTGGCGCCACCTGTGGCGCATCGCCGGGCACTACGCCAACTACAGCGTGTTCGACGTGCAAAGCGTCGAGGCGCTGCACGACACGCTGATGCAGTTGCCGCTGTTTCCGTACATGGACATTGAGGTCGACGGCCTGTGCCGCCACCCATCGTCGATCCACAGTGACGACCGCTGATTCAACCCTTTGCACAAGAACAAGATGAGGTATCCATCATGACCGTGAAGATTTCCCAAACTGCCGATATCCAGGCCTTTTTCGAAGAAGCCGCCGGCTTTGGCAATGACGAAGGCAGCCCGCGCCTGAAGCGCATCATCCAGCGCGTGCTGCAGGACACCGCACGCCTGATCGAGGACCTGGAAATCACCGAGGACGAGTTCTGGCACGCCGTCGACTACCTCAACCGCCTGGGCGGTCGCGGTGAGGCCGGGCTACTGGTGGCAGGCCTGGGCATCGAGCACTTCCTCGACCTGCTGCAGGATGCCAAGGATGCCGAAGTCGGCTTGACCGGCGGCACGCCACGCACCATCGAAGGCCCGCTGTACGTGGCCGGCGCGCCGCTGGCCCAGGGTGAAGTGCGCATGGACGACGGCAGCGAGGAGGGTGTGGCGACCGTCATGCTGCTCGAGGGCCAGGTGCTCGACCCGCAAGGCCAGCCACTGGCCGGAGCGATCGTTGACCTGTGGCATGCCAATACCCGTGGCACCTACTCGTTCTTCGACCAGAGCCAGTCCGAGTACAACCTGCGCCGCCGTATCGTCACCGATGCCGAAGGCCGTTATCGCGCCCGCTCCATCGTGCCGTCCGGTTATGGCTGTGATCCACAGGGCCCGACCCAGGAATGCCTGGACCTGCTCGGCCGCCACGGCCAGCGCCCGGCGCATGTGCACTTCTTCATTTCGGCAGCGGGGCACCGCCACCTGACCACCCAGATCAACCTGGCCGGGGACGAGTATCTGTGGGATGACTTTGCCTACGCCACCCGTGACGGGCTGGTGGGCGAGGTGGTGTTCCATGAAGGGGCAGAAGGGCGCCATGCCGAGTTGAAGTTCGATTTCCAGTTGCAGAAGGCGCACGGGACCGAGGACGAACAGCGCAGCGGGCGACCGCGAGCGTTGCAAGAGGCCTGAAACACCGCGCTGGCTTCTTCGCGGGCACGCCCGCTCCCACAGGTACGGCGCAGACCTTGAGACTTGTGGTGAATCTGTGAGAGCGGGCTTGCCCGCGAAGAAGCCAACACAGAACAAGAGCCAGCCAACAAGGCCGGCCGAAGCCTTGTGAGACGTCTCATGAAAACCCTGATCAAGGACTGGTCCCTGTCAGCCCTGGTCGCCGGCTGCATCGCGACCCTGATTTCCTACGCCGGCCCGCTGGTGATCATCTTCCATGCCGCCGAAGCCGCCGGTCTGTCCCACGGCATGCTGTCGTCCTGGGTCTGGGCCGTGTCCATGGGCAGCGCCGTGCTCGGTGCGGTACTCAGCCTGCATTACCGGGTGCCGGTGGTGATCGCTTGGTCGATCCCGGGTTCGGCGCTGCTGGTCACCGCCTTGCCTCAACTTGGCCTGGAACAGGCCGTAGGTGCGTATCTGGTCGCCAACCTGGTCCTGCTGCTGATCGGCATCAGCGGGGCCTTCGACCGCATCATCGCGCACCTGCCTGGCTCCATCGCGGCGGGCATGCAGGCCGGCATCCTGTTCAGCTTCGGCACCGAAGTGTTCCGGGCACTGCCGGTGCAGCCGCTGCTGGTGCTGGCGATGTTCGCGACCTACGTGCTGATGCGCAGGCTGCAACCGCGGTATGCCGTGGCGGCAGTGCTTGGTGTCGGCGCTCTGGTGACCGTGGCCAGCGGTGCCTTTCGCAGCGAGGCGCTGGTGCTGGAACTGGCCTCGCCACAGTGGATCGCCCCGCAGTTCAGCCTGGCGGCAACCTTCAGCCTGGCGTTGCCCATGGTGCTGGTCGCACTGACCGGGCAGTTCATGCCGGGCATGGCGGTATTGCGCAACGCAGGCTACGCCACGCCGGCCAGTCCGCTGATCAGTGCCAGCGCACTGGCCGGCGCGCTGCTCGCACCGTTCGGTTGCCATGGCCTGAACCTCGCAGCCGTCACCGCCAGCCTGTGCACCGGGCATGAAGCCCATGAGAACCCGCGTCGGCGTTACATCGCGGCGCTCGCCGGCAGTGCGCTGTACCTGCTGCTGGGGGTTGCCGGGGCGACGCTGATGTCGCTGTTCGCCGCGTTCCCGGCCGCGTTGATCGCCGCGCTGGCCGGGCTTGCCCTGTACGGCGCCATCAGCGAGGCCCTGGCGCGCAGCCTGGCCGAACCCAGCGAACGCGATGCCGGGTTGTTCAGCTTCCTGGTCACCGCCTCGGGGGTGTCCTTCCTGGGCCTGTCGGCAGCGTTCTGGGGGCTGCTGTTCGGCCTGCTGGCCCATGGGCTGCTGCGCCTGCGCCGCCCGCAACCCCGCGAGGTGCTGCGCCGCATCCCCTGAAAACCCGTGTTCCCCGCGCTTTATCCATAACAACAAGATCAAGAGAGCTTCGGAATGAACCACACCCCTTGCGTCGCCATCGGGCTGACCTTGCTCAGCCCTTCCTTGCTCGCTGCCGAAGGCGGCTTCTTAGAGGATGCCAAAGCCAGTCTCAGCGCCCGCAACTACTACTTCAGCCGTGATTTTTCCGACATCGTCGGCGTCAACCAGCAGTCCAAGGCCGAGGAGTGGGCCCAGGGCTTCATCCTCGACTTCAAGTCCGGCTACACGCCGGGCCCGGTCGGCTTCGGCGTCGATGCCCTGGGCCTGCTCGGCATCAAGCTCGACAGCAGCCCGGACCGGGTCAACTCCGGCCTGCTGCCGGTGCATGGCGATGGTCGCGCCGCCGACGAGTACAGCCGCATCGCGCCCACCTTCAAGGCCCGGCTGTCGAAGACCGAGCTGCGCGTGGGCGAATTGCAGCCCAACCTGCCGGTGCTGACGTTCAGTGATATCCGCCTGCTGCCGCCGACCTATCAGGGCACCAGCATCAGCTCGGCAGAAATCGACGGGCTGACCGTGCAGGCCGGGCACCTGACCAGCACCCACCTGCGCAATGAGGGCGGCGACGGCAAGATGAACGCCATGCTTGGCCATGTGCCCCAGCGCCAGGCCGAAAGCGATGCCTTCAACTATATGGGCGGTGACTACGCGTTCAACGCCAACCAAAGCAGCGTCAGCCTCTGGTATGGGCAGCTTGAAGACATCTACCACCAGGGTTTCCTGGGCTTGAAGCACAGCAAGCCGATGGGGGACTGGGTGCTGAGCGCCAACCTTGGCTATTTCACCGCCCACGAGGATGGTGATGCGCTGCTGGGCAAGATCGACAACCAGGCGTTCTTCTCCATGTTCACTGCCCGGCTCGGCGGCCACAGCTTCGGTGCCGGCTACCAGGGCATCTATGGCGACAGCCCGTTCCCACGGGTGTTTGCCAACATCTCCCCGTTGGGCAACGAAGTGCCGACCTATGAGTTCGCCTACACCGACGAGCGTTCGTACCAGGTGCGGTATGACTACAACTTTGCGGCGATGGGCGTGCCAGGGCTGACGGCGACAGTGCGCTATATCACCGGCAACAACGTCGACACCGGCCAGGGTTATGAAGGCAAGGACCGCGAGCGTGACCTGGATATTGGTTATGCCGTGCAGAGCGGCGTGCTCAAGGGGCTGGGTATCAGGGTTCGCAATGCCATGGCGCGGTCCAACTATCGCAGTGACATCGATGAAAACCGGCTGACGCTGGTGTACACCTGGCAGCTGTTCTGAGGCATCGTCAGCCATTTGTTGTCACACAGCAGCGATTGCGTCACCTGGGTGTGGAGGGTTAGGTTTCCTCATTGCCACTGAGGAAGCCTGACCTTGGATTCCATCACTCAAGCCGTGCTTGGCGCAGCGCTGCAAGGCACGGTTCTCGGCCGCGTCCAGGGCCGTCGCTCGCTCATCTACGGCGCCGCGTTGGGCACCGTGCCGGACCTCGACGTGGTTATCCGCTATGCCGACCCGGTGTCGCAGATGACCTATCACCGCGGCTTTTCCCATTCGCTCTTCGTTCTCACCGGGCTCGCCTTGCTGCTGGCCTGGCTGGTCAACTGGCTCGCCCGAACGCGCTGGCCCCACAAGGGCTACACCTTTTCCCGTCTGTTCCTGGCGTTCTGGCTGGTGCTGGTCACCCACCCGATCCTCGATGCGTTCACGGTCTACGGCACTCAGCTGTTCTGGCCGCTGCCATTCACCCCGCTGAGCTGGGCCGCGGTGTTCATCATCGATCCGGTCTATACCGTGCCACTGTTGGCTGCGGTGATCTACACGGCATTCAAGGGCCTGCAAAGCAGGGCAATACGCTTGTTGGGCCTGGCACTGCTGTTCAGCACGGCCTACCTGGGCTTCGGCCTGGCCGGGCGCATGGCCGCCGAACAGCGCTTGCAGACCGCGCTCGATGCACAGGGCATTATCGTCAGTGAAGTGCGCGCAGTGCCGATGGCCTTCAACAGCCTGGTCTGGCGGGTGCTGGCGAAAACTCCGGATGGCTATTACTACGAAGGCATCAGCAGCGCGTTCGACCGCGAACCACCGGAAATGCAGCGTCTGTCGCTGAACCTGGAGGCGGCGAAGGCGCTGAGCGGTTCTGCGTTACTCCAGCGTTTGCGCTGGTTCACCGACGATTGGCTGCGCTATGACGAGGCCGGTGACGCGTTGGTGGTCACCGACCTGCGCATGGGCATCCCGGGCAACTACACCTTCCGCTTCAACATGGCCCACCGTGACGGTCAGGGCCACTGGATCGTCGACCGACCAAGCCTGTGGCAGGGCAGCGGCGCGATGTTCAACCCTGACGACCTGGCGCTGATCTGGCGGCGCATCCTCGACCAGCAACCGCCGTTGCCATTGGCAGCCTGGACCAGCAGATACCTGGGGCAGGCCAGCGAGCCTGGGCACTAAGGCGTGCGCTCGGCGGGGCTGGACCTGGTCAAGTGGGTGGCGATCGTGACCATGATTGGCGACCATGTGCGGTTCATCTGGCCTGCGGCACAAGGCTTGTTCATCGTTGGCCGGTTCGCATTTCCCTTGTTCTGCCTGGCCATGGCGGTCAACGTGGCGCGTGCTGGCAATATCAACCTGCGCTACCTCGGTTGGTTGCTGGCGTTCGCCGTATTGTCCGAAGCGCCTTATCGCTGGCTGGACCCTGACTCGCAGACCTTCAGCATCATTCCCACGCTGACCCTGGGGCTGCTGGTTGCATGGAGTGTGCATCATCAGCAGGTTTGGGTACGGCTGGGCGGGCTTGCTGCCATTCTGCTCGCCGCACTCTACAGCGAGCGCCTGATGTACGGCCTGCCTGGTGTGATGCTACCTGCCGGCTGGCTAGTGGCGCGTCGGCAGGGCGGACTGGCCTGGCTGCTGCCTTGCCTGCTGGCCGTGGCGGGAAACCTGACCAACAGCTGGCTGCGTGGACACCTCGGCGCTCCGGTGACCTTGATCACCATGGCCGCTGCGGCGCTGGCGATTCCCGTTGGCTGCCTGCTGCTGCGGGCCGAGCATTGGCCGGTGCCAGCGGTGCGGCGCTGGGGCTATCTGTTCTACCCTGTGCATCTGTTGCTCATCAAAGTCCTGGTATTAGCCCTTGCAATGGCGCAAATCGCACCCATCTAAGCGGGTCTTTCGTATCCGCAGGAGCCCGCCATGGAACCCAACCGCTTCGGCGATATCGCCGCCTTCGTGAGTGCCGTGAAGGCTGGCAGCTTCACCGCAGCGGCAGCCAGCCTTGGCCTGACCCGCTCGGCGGTGGGCAAGAGCATCGCCCGGCTGGAAGCGCGCATGGCCGTGCGCCTGCTAAACCGCACCACACGCAAGCTGAGCCTGACCGACGAGGGCCAGGTGGCCTTCGAGCGCTGGCGGCAGATTCTCGATGACCTGGACGAGGTCGAGAGCACCATGGCCCTGCGCCGGGGCAAGCCTACTGGCACCCTGCGCCTGACCGCGCCGCTATCGTTTGGCCAGCGCCATGTGCTGCCGATCCTGGATGCCTACCTCAAGCAGTGGCCGGAGCTGCGCGCCGATATTCGCTTCACCGACCGTTATGTCGATCTGGTCGAGGAGGGCGTCGACGTCGCCGTACGCATTGGCGCGCCGAAAGAAGATTCGCAGCTGTTGACCCGCACGGTCGCCTGGCAGCAGTTCGTCACCTGCGCCTCGCCCGAGTACCTGCACCAGCACGGCGTGCCACAGGTGCCGGCGGACCTCTACGGGCATGACAAGATCGCCTTCCTCAGTGGCGAGAAGTCGATGCCGTGGCGCTTTCACACCGACGAAGGGCTGCACCTGTGTGAGGAACCCGGGCGGCTGAACATCGACAGTTCCGAGGCGATGCTCGATGGCGCCCGGGCCGGTTTCGGCCTGATTCACCTGCCGACCTATATCACTGGCGATGACCTGCGGGCCGGTACGCTGGTGGAGGTGCTGCATGACTATCGCCCACCGGCCGACCCGATCCGCGTGGTCTACCCGAGCAAGCGGCACCTGTCGCCACGGGTACGCGGGTTCATCGACCTACTGGTGGCGACCTGGGAGCAAGGAGTGCCCTGGGAAGACTGATTGGGGACTGCCAGGCCCGTATCTGGTGCCTGAGTTCGGGTTTATCCCTGGCGCAGCAGCACAGACACTGGCGTCACTGATAATCCCTCTGGAGACCCCATGACTGCCTTGTCCGTACTGGATCTGGTCATGATCGGCGAAGGCAAGAACTTCGCCGACGCGATCGAAGAATCCCGCCAGCTGGCTCGCCACGTCCAGCAACATGACTACCGCCGCTACTGGATCGCCGAGCACCACGACATGCCCGGCATCGGTTCGGCTGCCACTTCGCTGGTGATCAACGAGATCGCCAATGCCACCCAGCACATTCGCGTCGGTGCTGGCGGCATCATGCTGCCCAACCATGCACCGCTGGTGGTCGCCGAGCAGTTCGGCACCCTCGACACGTTGCATCCGGGCCGTATCGACCTGGGCCTGGGGCGTGCGCCCGGTACCTCGGGGCCCACCGTACGC
This sequence comes from Pseudomonas sp. SMN11, assembly GCF_052041945.1. NCBI lineage: Bacteria > Pseudomonadati > Pseudomonadota > Gammaproteobacteria > Pseudomonadales > Pseudomonadaceae > Pseudomonas > Pseudomonas sp. SMN11. The sequence continues at coordinate 7,552 of NZ_JBKGGW010000013.1, forward strand.
GCCTTGCGCGGTGCTGCGCCGGAGCGCGACTTCAGCCAGGACATCGCCGAACTCCGCGACTACCTGGCCGACAACGGCAAGCGCCAGGTCCGCGGTGTACCGGGCGCACACGATGTGCCGGTGTGGATCCTCGGCTCCAGCCTGTTCGGTGCCGACCTAGCCGCGAAGCTGGGGCTGCCGTATGCCTTTGCCTCGCATTTCGCACCGCGTTACCTGCTGCAGGCGATCGCCCATTACCGGGCCAACTTCCAGCCTTCCGCGCAATTGGCCAAGCCGTATGTGATGGTGGGTGTGAACCTGTTCGCCGCCGACAGCGATGCCGAAGCCGATTACCAGGCCAGCTCGCATCGCAAATGGATGCTGGACCTGCATGTCGGGCGCTTCGGCTTGCTGCCCAAGCCGCAGGAAGGGTATGTGCAGAGTCTGCCGGGGCATGAACGCGCGGTATTGGAGCAAGTGATGGCGTGCACCATTGCGGGTGGGCCGGATCGGGTGCGGGAAGGGCTGCGCTCGTTGATCGAGCAGACCGGGGCGGATGAGTTGATGATCGACTGTCGGATCCATGATCCGTTGGCCAGATTGCGCTCGCATGCTTATGCGGCGCGGGCATTGGCCGAATTGCGTTAAACCTCACTGGCCTCTTCGCAGGCAACAAAAAAGGGAGCCATCGGGCTCCCTTTTCAGTATCAGGCCTGCTTGAGGAACGGATAGTCCGTATACCCCTCAGGCCCATTGGCATAGTCGAACTGCGCCCGGTGTTCGTTCAACGGCGCTTGCAACCGCAGCCGCTCCACCAGGTCCGGGTTGGCAATGTAGCTGCGGCCGAAAGCCACGGCATCAATCAGGCCACGGCCGATCAAGTCCTCGCCTTTCTCGGCGGTATAGGCGCCTGCAGCGATGATCACACCTGGATACGCGGCACGAATCTGTTCGCGGAACTCATCGCGCAGCGGCTTGCCGCCGGCCCAGTCCGGCTCGGAGAGGTGCAGGTAGGCGAGGTTGCGCTTGGCCAGTTCCTTGATCAGGTACAAGCCGGCGGCTTCCTGGTCCTCGCCGTTGTCCACGCCATTGAAACCACCCAGCGGGAACACGCGGATGCCAATGCGCTCGGCGCTCCAATTGGCGATCGCAGCGTCCACGGCTTCCAGAACGATACGCGCACGGTTCTCTACGCTACCGCCGTAACGGTCTTCGCGCTGGTTCGCGCTCGGGGTAAGGAACTGGTGCAGCAGGTAGCCATGGGCGGCGTGCAGCTCGATGAAATCGAAACCGGCTTCATGGGCGTTGACGGCGGCCTGGCCGAAGTCAGCAACGATGGCGGCAATCTCGTCTTCGCTCAGGGCACGAGGCGTGGAGGTCTCCACCCGCATCAGGTTGCCCTGTTCGTCACGCAGGGTGGTGCGGGCGTTGGCCGGCAGGGCCGATGGTGCGACCGGTGCTTCGCCGTCGGGCTGCAGCGAAGTATGCGAAACCCGGCCGGTGTGCCAGACCTGCACGGCACTGTGACCGCCGTCGGCGTGGATGCCTTGGTTGATGACCTTCCAGGCGGCGATTTGCTCGGCGCTGTGGATGCCTGGTGAACCGGAGTAACCCTTGGCCTGGAAGGAGATTTGCGTGGCTTCGGTGATGATAAGCCCGGCGCTGGCGCGCTGGCGGTAATACTCGGCCATCATCGGCGTCGGCACGTCACCAGGCTCCAGGCTGCGCAGGCGGGTGAGCGGGGCCATGAACACGCGGTTGGGCAGGGTCAGGGGGCCGATCTGCACGGGTTGCAAGAGTTTCATTGTTGCTCCAGAGGTAGGAAAACCAATGGCGCGAACAATACCTGGATGATTGGGGAAAGGGGGGACCGGGACCCCGGCGTAGAGCTCCCCAGTGTCTTTTTGCCTGTACCGGCCCCTTGGCGGCTGAAGCCGCTCCAACAAGGATTCGCAGTCCCTTGCAGGAGCGGCTTCAGCCGCGAAAGGGCCGGTTCAAGAGAATGATCAACGACGAGCCAACCGCCCACTGACAAAATGCGCCACATCATTGAACCCCGGCGTCGACGCATGCCCCGGCGTCACCAGCGAATCGATGAATGCCTCATCTTCCGCCGTGATCTTCACCTCCAGCGCCCCGCCATAGGTATCCCATTGTGCCTCGGTGCGCGGCCCGACGATGGCCGAGCTGACCAGCTGGCTGTTGAGCACCCAGGCAATCGCGAACTCGACCAGGCCTACGCCCTTGGCCTGGGCATAATCCTGCAGTTGCCGGGCAATGGTCAGCGATTCCTGGCGCCATTCCACCTCCATGATGCGCTTGTCCTGGCGTGCCGCGCGGCTGCCGGCCTCGGGCGCTGCCCCCGGCGCATACTTGCCGCTGAGCACGCCACGGGCCAGCGGGCTGAAGGGCACCACGCCCAGGCCGTGATACGCGGCGGCAGTCATCTGCTCCGGCTCGGCCTGGCGGTTGACAATGTTGTACAGCGGCTGGCTCACCACCGGCTTTGCAACACCCAGACGCTCGGCGAGGTTGCAGATCTCGGCGATGCGCCAGCCACGGTAATTGGACACCCCCCAGTAACGGATCTTGCCCTGCTGCAACAGGTCGCCGATGGCGCGCACGGTCTCTTCCAGCGGTACCTTGTGGTCTTCGCGGTGCAGGTAATAGATGTCCAGGTAGTCCAGGTGCATGCGTGTCAGCGTGGCATCGATGCCATTGAAGATGTGCTTGCGCGACAACCCGCTGCGGTTGGGCAGGCCATCGGTGGGGCCCATGCCGACCTTGGCGGCGACGATCCAGTCTTGACGGTGGCGCGCCACCGCTTCGCCGACGATCTCTTCGGAGCGGCCGGCGTTGTAGACGTCGGCGGTGTCGATGAAGTTGATGCCCTGGTCCCAGGCCTTGTCGATGATCCGCAGCGCATCCTCGGTGCCGGTCTGCTCGCCGAACATCATGCTGCCCAGGGTCAGGGCGGAGACTTGCAGGCCGGATTGGCCCAGGGGACGGTAGATCATGCCGAGTATCCTTTGCGGGGAATGATCCGCTTGTTTTACACAGAACCGACGGGGTTTGAAAGGCTGACACGTCGGTGTGGGAGTTGACCCAATCGTTGCGTTCTCTGTATCCACGAAGACCACGGACCCGGCAACAAGTACCTGGTGTTTTTGCCAGTAGCAGTTATGACCGCTGTCGATCACCATCGCAGATGAATCAGCGGAGTAATGCCATGCACAATCGCCAAACAGCGTCACGATGTGAACTTTATTTTTACCAAGGCAGTAACCTGTCAATCGCAATGGGTGTTGCCAACACCCGCTTGCTTTGGGCCGGCGCTATTGCCTGCGGGCAGTTAAGCAATCGCGATGCGGCCACTGCAGTGTTTCAATGCGATCAAGCGAATACCATCATGGGAAGCAGTCGAAAGGCTCGTGCTCAAATGTTTTCTCCCTATGGATTCATGGAACCTCAGAGGTCGACGACGTTGGTAACATTTACGGGGCAGCGGCTGGACAAGCTGACAGGGAATTATCCACTAGGCCATGGGAACCGTGACTACAATCCTCGCACGATGCGACTCAATCAACCCGATGCTTTGTCCCCATTTGGGAAAGGGGGATTGAACAGCTACAGTTATTGCTTTGCGGATCCCATTAATAGGTATGACCCAACTGGCCGTTGGCCGCAATGGATGATGAATATCAAGCGCCGACTATTTGGTGGTTCTGCTCAAGCTCCGCAAGCAGAAATCCAACTGCAAGCCTTAAGGGTTGAAGCACTCGAACTTCCGGATTTTCGGGGCGCGAGGCTGCCCCCTCCGCGTCGTGATAGTAACGATTCAGGTAGAGGGTCAATGGTTGAGTCAGGTCAAGATGTAGCTCCGCTGGCTCAACATAGAGAAGCAGCTCTACCGCATCCCCATATAGCAGCTGGAACATCGCAACAAATTGGCTGGCGTGACGCCGTGCGAATGGTCATCTCATTCTTGCCCACAGTTTCTGTGGAGTGGGTTGTAGGGTTTGCCACCAAACATGTAATGCAAGGCAGCCCGTACGCTGTGCCTGTGACTGGAGTTGCGGCCCTCACAGCGAGTGGGGGGACATTTGTCTATTTGAATAGAAAGTTAGTCAAGAAAATCATTTCCAAAATCAGGCGCCAGCGGTGAGCGCATAATTGCAGGGTTGTCGGTTTTGCCGGGAATTTCATGTGCATGCCTGGCTTGATTGTTCTGTTGGTAATCTCACTTGGGTGCATGGGAAGTCGTCATGCACCCTTGTTTATTAGCTCAAATGCTTCACTCAAGCAAAGGGGGCGTTTCATCCGTTGTGACAGCGTCGCCATGGCATCCGAGTAACCCTTGGCAATCGCTGCCTCGACCTGGTCTCCGACACACTGCAGGGCAATGAAGTCGCCTTTCTCCGGCTCACCGACGAACTCGATGCGGTCCCAATTCCGGGCATGTCCCAGCACCTCGTAGGTGCGGCCGTGCTGGTAGGTCCAGAAGAACGGCACATCGTTGTAGCGGCGTTGCTCACCCAGCATGTTGGCCGCCGCAATCACTCCGTGCTGCTGGGCCAGCCGCCAGTGCTCGATGCGCACCGGCTGCCCTGCGTGGGGGAAGGTGGCGATATCGCCAGCGGCCCACAGCCCATCGGCGGCATGCAGTTCGGCATCGACCGGCAGTGACTGGTCTTTGGTCAATTGCACACCTTGCACGAACGCCGTGGCCGGCTTTACTCCCGTTCCGAGTAACACCAGAGAGGTGCTCAGCTTCTCGCCATTGGCCAATTGCACGGCTTCGACCTTGTCTTCACCCAAAAAGCACTCGACTTCGGTCGGGCCGTGGAACACGACGCCCTTGCGCTGATGCAGCTCGCGAATGCAGCGCCCGATACGCTCGCCCAGCTGTTTGGCCAACGGTACTTCGTGACGCGTGACCACATGCACCTGCGCGCCATATTTGCGTAGTGCAGCCGCGGCTTCGAGGCCAATGAAGCCGTCACCGACGATCACCACCGGCTGCCCAGGTTCGGCGGCATCGAGCAGGCGCGCGGCATCCTCGCGCGAGCGCAGGGTCATGACGCCGGGCAGGTCAACGCCCGGCAGCTGCGGGCGCAACGGTTTGCCGCCGGTGGCCAGCAGGGCAGCGTCGTAGTGGATGTGCTGGCCGTCGGCGAGGGTAATCTGGCGCTTTTTCGCATCCAGCGCACGGACCTTGCCGAAGCGCCGGTCAAGATGGCCCTTGCGCAGTTGATCGGGCTCCAGCAAGGCGGACACCTCGTCGGGCGCCATCTCCCCGGCGATGACGAACTTGCTCAAGGCGGTGCGATCGTAAGCGGGCTGGCGTTCCTGGTCGAGCCAGATCAGGTGCCCGCCGAAGCCGTGGTCGAGCAGCGTGGCCACCGCCGCCGAGCCAGCGGCACCGGCACCGATTACCACGAAGGTGCGGGCATCGCTGTGTCGCGGTGAGTCGTTCTGTGGTAAGGGCTGGTCATCGACCCATACCTCACCCTCCCTGACCCATGCCCTATACCGGCGCAGGCCCGTCAGCGCCGGGGGTTCGCACACCGCGCCTTCATCGACGGCAAACGCGGCCTTGTGCCAGGGGCAGACCAGCAGGCCGCCGCAGATCACGCCTTCTTCCAGCGGCGCGCCTTCGTGGGGGCAGTTGCCCTGGTAGGCATGGACCTGATCGCCTTGGCGGACGAGGATCATGTCTTCATTGCCGGCCTGGACGCGCAAGGGGCGCTTGGGGTCGAGCTGTTCGAGGCGGGCCACGGCGTGCTGGGTCATGGGCTTCTCCAAAGGGGCCTTTGGAACCATTTGACGCCTGGGGCGGGAGGGGGATGCGTTGACCTGACGATCGGTGGGGATATGGGCTTTTTGCCTCTATCACGGCGGTTCGGTACCCCGAACCGCCGCGAACGTCTTAATCGGCCCGTGCAGCACTCAGCGCGCGAGCCCTGGTAACCCGCAGAGCCACCACGCTACCCAGCACGATCAGCGCGGCCAGCGAATATAGCGCAGCATCGGTCGACCCAGTCTGGTCCTTGATGAAACCGACCAGGTACGGGCTGAGGAAGCCAGCCATCTGGCCCACCGAGTTGATGATCGCCAGGCCCGCCACTGCCGCACTGGCGCTGAGCAGCGCGGTCGGCATCGGCCAGAACATCGGCAGACCGGTGAGGGCGCCCATGGTGGCGATCGACAGGCCGAGGATGGCGATGGTCGGGTTGGCAGCGAAGTTGACTGCGATCAGCAGGCCGACGGCGCCCATCAACATCGGCACTACAAGATGCCAGCGGCGTTCGTTGCGCAGGTCTGCCGAGCGGCCGCAAAGGATCATGAACACGCCAGCCAGCAGGTACGGAATGGCGCTCAGCCAGCCGATCAGCAGCGGATTGTCGAAGCCCATGTTCTTGATGATCGACGGCAGCCAGAAGTTGATCGCGTACACGCCGCTCTGGATGCAGAAGTAAACGAAACCGAAGGTCCAGATCAGCGGGTTGGTCAACACGGCCATCACGCTGTCGCCAGTGGTGCTCGGCTTGCTGGCGGCGTCGGCCTCGAGGTCGGCGGCGATCAATTGGCGTTCGGCCAGGCTCAGCCAGGCGGCTTTCTGGTAACCATCGCTGAGCAGCTTGATGGCCAGTACTCCGAGGGCGACGGTTGGCAGGCCCTGGATCAGGAACATCCACTGCCAGCCGGCCAGGCCATGCTGGCCAGCGGCGAAGTGCTGGAGGATCCAGCCGGAGAACGGCCCGCCGAGCAGGCCCGACACCGGGATCGCCGACATGAACAGGGCCATGATGCGGCCACGGCGGTCAGCCGGGAACCAGCGCGAGAGGTACAGTACCACGCCGGGGAAGAAACCTGCCTCGGCCGCGCCGGTCAGCAGGCGCAGGGTGTAGAACTCGGTGGGGGTGGTGACGAACAACAGGCAGGTCGACAGGGTGCCCCAGGCGATCATCATCGCCGCAATCCAGCGCCGCGGGCCGAAGCGGTTGAGCGCCAGGTTGCTCGGCAGGCCGCAGAGCACGTAGCCGATGAAGAAGATGCCGGCGCCGAGGCCGTACACGGTTTCGCTGAACTCCAGTGCATCGAGCATCTGCAGTTTGGCGAAGCCGACGTTGACGCGGTCCAGGTAGTTGAACAGGTAGCAGATGAAAATGAACGGGATCAGCCGCAGGGTAATGCGCCGGTACAGCGCGTTGCGGGTGATATCCGTGCCTTGGTCAGGGGCGGGGCTGTGTGCCATGATCGTGGTCTCTGTTGTTATGGTTGTCGCCGCGTCGCCTGTGCCGGCGCTCGCCCTGACGAGTCTCGGGGACGGCGGCGCGCCTGTCTTTGTGCTTTTGCACAGCGTATCGTGGATGGCGCTGTGCCGCCGTACAAAAGCTGACACGATTAAGGATCGCTGAATGTTCGAACTGGACCATGACCTGGCGCAGGATATCGTCAATCGGGCGATGGCCATTCTGCCCTGCAACGTCAACGTCATGGACAGCCAGGGGCTGATCCTTGGCAGTGGCGAGCCGGAGCGCATCAACACCCGCCACGAGGGGGCGCAGCTGGTGTTGGCCAATGGCCGGGTGGTCGAACTGGACGTTGACGCGGCCAAGTGCCTGAAGGGCGTGCAGCCTGGCGTCAACCTGCCGTTGATGCTCGACGGGCGCCTGATCGGCGTGCTTGGCCTGACCGGCGACCCGCAGCAACTGCGCACCTACGGCGAGCTGGTGCGCATGACCGCCGAGATGCTCCTGGCGCAGCGCCATCTGCAGGTCGAGCAGCAGTGGCGGCGTCAGCGTTGCGACGACTTGCTGGCACTGTTGCTCGGCGGCAGTGGTGATTCGCCCCGCTTGCTGGACGAGGCCCAGCAGCTGGGCCTGAAGCCTCAGTTGCCACGGGTGCCGTGCCTGTTCGAGCTGCAATCCGGGCCGCCTGCCGAAACGCTGTCGGCCTGGTTGATGAGCCGCTACCCGGAAAGCTGGTGCGTGAGCCCTTCGCGCGAGTCGCTGCTGTGGTGCCGGCCGGCGGGGCTGGTGCTGGATGAAGCACGCCTGATCGAACGCCTGCGGCGCCACGGCTGGGAGGTCGAACGCCTGGCCCTGGGCAGCGCGGCGCAGAGCCTGGAACAGCTGCGCCGGGGTTATCGGCGGGTGCGTGACTTGCTGGCCTATGGCCGCGAGGTGTTGCCGAAGGAACAGCTGCTGAGCCTCAGCCGCTATCGCTTGCCGGCCTTGCTCTGGCGCCATCGCAATGAAGACGCGCTGGATGAACTGCTCGAGCCGCTGCAACGCCTTCGCGCCCGCGATGCCAGCGGCCAGTTGCTGACCACGCTGCGCGCCTGGTGCGCGCACGACGGCCAGAGCCAGGCCTGTGCCGATGCCCTGGGGATCCACCGCAACAGCCTGCGTTACCGTCTGGAGCGTATCGCCGAACTGGGCGAAGTAGACCCGTTGCGCCTGGAAGGCATGCTGAGCCTGTACTTGGGGCTGCAGCTGCTACCGGCCGGCTGAGCGCCACCGAAGGCATTTGCCCAAACAACGCCATCGGCCTTTTGTGCATCCGACCGAGGCCGCCGCGCCAGACAGCTGTCAGCATGCCTGTTATCAGGACAGGAGAATCCCCATGAAAATCGTCATCGCCCCCGACTCGTTCAAGGACAGCCTCGACGCTGCCGGAGTCGCCCGTGCCATCGCCCTTGGCCTGGGCGATGCGCTGCCTGCTGCCGAACTGGTCGAATGCCCGATGGCCGATGGCGGCGAAGGCACCATGGAGGCGATTGTCGCTGCCAGCCATGGCGAACTGCGTAAGCTGACCGTGCGCGGGCCGCTGGGGCAGCGCGTGGAAGCCGGTTGGGGCTGGCTGGCAGAAAGCCGCACCGCAGTCATCGAGATGGCCCAGGCCAGCGGCATCCAGCTGGTACCCAGCGGCCAACGCGATGCCTGCCGCAGCAGCACCTGGGGCACTGGCGAGCTGATCGCCGCAGCCCTGGCGGCGGGGGCGCAGCGTATCGTCCTGGCGATTGGCGGCAGCGCCACCAACGATGGCGGCAGCGGCATGCTGCGGGCGCTGGGCCTGCGCCTGCTGGACGCCGACGGGCAAGCGCTGGAGGAGGGTGGCCTGGCCTTGGGCCGGTTGGCCCGTATCGACGCGAGTGACCTGGACCCACGGCTGGCCGAGGTGAAGGTCGACGTGGCGGCCGATGTCGACAACCCGCTGTGTGGCGCCAATGGCGCATCGGCGATCTTCGGCCCACAGAAGGGCGCCAACCCCGAGCAGGTGCAGGCACTGGACCAGGCCCTGGGCCATTTTGCCGACCACTGTGCGCAACTGCTGGGTGAAGACGTGCGCGACTTCCCGGGTTGCGGTGCGGCCGGGGGCATGGGCTTTGCCGCCAAAGCCTTCATGGGCGCACGCTTCCGCCCCGGCGTGGAAGTGGTCGCGGAGCTGGCTGGCCTGGACGCGCTGGTGCAAGGCGCCGACCTGGTGATTACCGGTGAAGGGCGCTTCGACGCCCAGACCCTGCGCGGCAAGACGCCCATGGGTGTCGCCCGCGTGGCCAAGCGTCACGGGGTGCCGGTGGTCGTGCTGGCGGGCACCCTGGGCGAAGGCTACCAACAGCTGTATGCGCACGGTATCGACGCGGCCTTTGCCCTGGCCAACGGGCCGATGACCCTGGAGCAGGCGTGCGCGAATGCCGCGCAGCTATTGCAGGACCGTGCCGGCGATATCGCCCGTGTCTGGCAATGCGCCAGGCAGCAGCGCTGATACGTTGTAATCTTCCCGCATCAGCGGGCTCTGCAGGGTATCGGCAAAGCGTCGCGGCGCGCCCTGCAGAAGCATGGCAATGAAGCTGCCCAGCGCCGGCGAGGCGTTCTCGGCATTCCAGTTCATGTACAGGCCCATGCTCGGCGTGGGCTGGCCCTTGATCGGCCGGATCGGGCGAAACTGCACGCGGTCCTGCAGGGCCGAGTAGGCGATCGATTCCGGTACCAGGGCGACGCCGAAGCCGCAGGCCACCAGCCCGACCTGGGTGTGGATCTGCGCGGCCTCCTGGACGATTTTGGGGTGGAAGCCGGCCGACTCGCACAGGGCGATCAGCTGGCCGTGGTAGCCGCTGCCCAGCGCCTGTGGGGTGAAGACGAAATCCTCATTGGCAAAATTGCGCAAGTCGACCATGGGCTGCCGCGCTTCGGGATGGTGGGCGGGCAAGGCCATGACGATCTGCTCGGTGAGCATCAGGCGTGATTCGAGGGTGTCTTCCGGCAGCGGCAGCTTGCGCATGAAGCCGACGTCCGCTTCCCCGGCCAGCAATGCCTTGGCCTGGGAGGCCGAAGGCATTTCGCGGATGGTCAGGCGCACGTTCGGGTAGGTTTCGCGAAATTGCTTCAGGGTGGTGAGCAGCGACGCGTAGTAGGCGATGGAAATGGCGGTGATGGTCAATTTGCCGCTGATGCCTTGGGAGACGTTGCGCGCGTACTCGATGCCTTGCTCCAGTTCCCTCAGCGTGCGGTAGGCCGTTTCCAGGAAGGCCACGCCGGCAGCGGTGAGCTTGACCGCCCGTTTGTTGCGCAGGAACAGGCTGAAGCCCAGCTTATCTTCAAGGCGGCTGATCGCCTGGCTCAGCGGTGGCTGGGCCATGTGCAGGCGCAGGGCTGCCTTGTGAAAGTGCAGCTCCTCGGCGACGGCAATGAACTGCCTGAGCAAGCGTGTTTCGATCATTCCCTGTTCCTTCGACGAGCCGGGACGGCGGTGATATGCCGGAGATATCAAAGTTGCATGATTTTAATATTAAGTCATTGATTTTTTTATTGTTATCGTAGAGAGGAGAATTGGAAGGGCTCTACAATGCCATTTACAGACCCATTCATGGGCAAAGTCGCCATCGTTACCGGTGCTGCCCAGGGCCTTGGTCTGGACTACGCCATGGCACTTGCAGCCCGTGGCGCCCAGGTCGTCATCAGCGACCTGGGCACCGACCGGTCAGGTGAAGGGCAGGACCCGATGGCCGTCAGCGCTGCGTTCGAAACCCTGCGCGCCAGGGGCTTCGACGTGCTCGCGCACATCGGCCAGCTGGAACATGAAGACGCCTGCCGGCAATTGGTCGAGCTGGCCATCGAACACTTCGGCGCACTGGACATCCTCATCCACAATGCTGGCTGGGTGGACTACCAGGGCATCGAGAACCAGGAACAAGCCTTCCTCGACCGCGCCCTGGGCATCAGTGTGCATGCGCCGGTGTGGCTGGCCAAGCATGCCTGGAAGCACCTGAAGCGCTCAGCGGCACCGCGTATCGTGCTGACCACTTCCGATCGCGCCATGTACCAGCGTTATGCCCAGCCGGGGCTGGTGGCCTATGCGGCGGGCAAGATGGCCCAGGTCGGCATCATGAACGCCCTGAGCATGGAGGGGCAGGAGCACGGCATCCTGGTCAATGCGATCTCGCCCGTGGCCAAGACCCGCATGTGGGGTATCAGCCAGGCACCGCAAGAGCTCAAGCCCGAGTGGGTCACCCCGGGTGTTCTGTACCTTGCCAGCGCGCTGTGCCACGACACCGGCTATATCCTGCGGGCCAGCAACGGCCAGTTCACCGCCACGCGCCTGTGCGAGAACAGCGGGGTCAGCTACCCGCGTGATCTGGCGCGGGTGGAGGCGGCCAGCCTGGCCGAAGTCGCTGCGCGCTGGAGCCGCATCAAGGAATGCCACTACCAGCCGCTCAAGGTTGCCAATACCCGTGCCGACCTGGGTGAGAGCCCGGTCTGGGATGCACAGACGGGGGCGTTGTACTTTGTCGATATCACCGGCGGGCGTATCAACCGGCTGCTGCCCGGAGGCGAGGTCGAGCGGCTGTATGAGTCGGCCGCACGCATTGGCGCACTGGCGCTGACCGACCGCGGCAACCTGATCTTCACCGAAGACTCCAGCGCGGTGCTGCTCGACCTTGCTTGCGGCCGCATTCGCCAGTACTCGGTACCCGTGCATCCGCGCTCGACCTATCGTTTCAACGATGGCGCCTGCGACCCGCAGGGGCGCTTCGTCACCGGCTTGATGGACGAAGTCCCGAGTGGCGGGACCGGGGCGCTGTTCCGCTTCGATGGCCAGCTCAATGACGAGGTGATCCATTGCGGCGTGGCCTTGCCCAATGGCTTGGCCTGGTCTGCCGACGGCCAGACGTTGTTCTTCGTCGACTCCGTGGCGCGCAAGATCTACCGCGCCGAATACCCCGCAGAAGGGCGCCTGGAACAGGTCAGCCTGTTCGCCGAGACGCCTGCGGAGCTGGGGCGGCCGGACGGTATTGCGCTGGACCGGGAAGGCGGGCTGTGGGTGTGCCAGTTCAATGGCAGCTGCCTGCTGCATTACGACCGGCATGGCCACCTGACCGATCAGGTGGTGATGCCGGTACCGCGCCCGACCAGTTGCTGCTTCGGCGGCGAGAACCTGGATACCTTGTACATCACCACGGCACGGGTCGGCATGGCGCCGGCGCAATTGCGGCATTACCCGGATGCGGGCGACATTTACGCGATTCGCCCGGAGGTGGGCGGCATCGCACGGTATGCCTTCAAGGAATGAGCACCTGCCCCTGACTGGCCGGTAGCACGGCCAGCTCGCCGAAGCGTTGCGCAGCGTCGATATAGCGCAATGCCGACTTGGCGTCCTTCCAGCCCACGTAACTCATCAGCGCTTTCAGCTCCCAGCCATTGGCCGTTGCCCAGGTGGCAAAGCCGCGGCGCAGGGAATGGCCGGTGTACAGCGCGGCGGGTACCTCGGCACGTGCCAGCATGCGCCGCAGCAGGCCGATCAGGCTGTTGCTGTTGAGCGGCGTGTCGCTGAGGTTGCCCCAGCGGTCGAGCTTGCGGAATACCGGGCCGTGGGCGATACCCGCTACCTCGATCCATTGCAGGTAGGCATTGACCGGGCACAGCATTTTCAGTGCCGGGGTGCGGTGCTGCACGCCCAGCGCTTCACGGTCGCCCTTGCTGCGCGGCAGGAACAGGGTGATGCCGACGCCGGCTTCGGCCTGGATGTGCTCCACGCGCAGGCGCGCCAGTTCATCGCCGCGAAAGCCGCGCCAGAAGCCCAGCAACAGCAAGGCGGTGTCACGCCGGGCGCGGCGCAGGGCTGGCAAGTCGTGGCATGCGCGGGCCTGGGTGGCTTCTGCCTCGAAGCGCTCGACGGCTGCCTGCAGGTGTTGCAGCAACAGCGGGGCGGCTTGCCTGGGGGGTGTCGGGTGCAGGGTGCGGATGCCGCGCAGCACCTGACGCACCAGCGGCGCCTTGGTCGGGTCGGGGAAGCCCTGGCTGATGTGCCACTGGCTGAGTGCTGCCAGGCGCTGGCGCAGGGTGCTGACCGCGTGCTGCTCGGCGTGGTCGGCCAGGTAGCGGGCGATGCTGTCGGCGGTGGCCGGCAGGAATCCGCCCCAATGGGCCTCGAAGTGCTCGATGGCGGCCTGGTAGCTGCGCCGGGTGTTGTCGCGGGTGGCGGCGCGGACGTAGCGCTCGATGTCGGTCATGGCTGGCAGGTTGGTGGGAGACCGTGACACGATAAAGCTAAATGGTTCGCCTGTCCCGCGAAGAGGCCCGCGAGGATGAAGAAGGTTTCAGCGGGGTAAAGAGGTATCCATCAATTGCCGCAGCGGCGCGTATTCGGCCTGGCTCACCGGCACCAGCCCGCTGGCATCCTGTGAGGCGACAAAGGCGGCCATGGCCTTGGGGTCGTCCAGCATCGTCGCGCGAATGCGTTGCTTCAGCGCCGGGCACAGGCTGGCACTGAACACATACGGGTCGTAGTAGATCGGCTGTGAGCGCCATTGCACCTTGAGTGCAGCCGGGCTCAGCGCATGCCGGGCGAGGTAGGCATCGGCCCGCTCGCTGGCGACGAATGCGGCATCGACCCGGCCATCGAGCAACGCCTCCAGCGCCTTGTCGTGGTTCCCGGCATACACCAGCGCGCCGAAGAATTGCGGCAACGGCGATCCGACTTCGGCCGGGAACTCGACACTCGGCACCAGGCTTCCCGAAGTGCTGGCCGGGTCGCTCAGGGCCACGCGCTTGCCGCGCAGTTGCTCGATGTTTTCGACGCTGTTGGCACGGGTCAGCAGCAGCGCCTGGTAATGGCTGCCGGCCGGCGTGTAGGGGCCTGCGCTCAAGGTGAAGGTGGCGAACGGTTCGATGCCGGGGTCGCGACGGTTGGCCAATACATAAGAGGCTGGACCAAGCCGGGCGATATCCGCGCCGCCGGAGACGATGGCATCCACCACGCTTTCGTAGGAGGCGGCAATCACCAGCTCCACCGGCACACCCGCTGCCTGGCTCAGGCGCTGCAGCAGCGGCTGGTGTTCACGGACCATGTCCTCGCTGCTCTTGATCGGGATCACCGCCAGGCGCAGGCTGCGCGGCGTGCAATCGGCCATGGCGGCAGAGGCCAGCAGATTGGCCAGCAACAGCGCGCCCAGGGTCTTCACAACACGCATGGCTTTTCCTCGATACCATTGAAGGGCGGGTACTCACGCAACTGCGCCGGCGACAACGGCCGACTGAAGTGATAGCCCTGAGCGATATCGCAGCCGGCGAGCTTCAGGCACACCACCTGCTCACGGGTCTCGACGCCTTCGGCCACCACTTCCAGGCCCAGGCGCTTGGCCAGGATGATGGTCGAGGACACGATCGGGCTGTCGTCATAGCTGTTGGATAGCGGTGCGATCAGCGAGCGGTCGATCTTCAGCTTGCTCAGCGGCAGCGACTGCAGGTGCGCGAAGCCGGCGTAGCCGCGGCCGAAGTCGTCCAGGCTGATGCCCAGGCCAGCGGCACGCAGGCGATGCAGGTGATCGACAGCGGTGCCTTCCGGGTCGAGGATGGTGGTCTCGGTGATCTCCAGCTCCAGGCGCTGCGGGTTGATGCCGTAAAGCTGCAGCTTGGCCAGCAGGCGGGTGCTGAAGTCGGCCTGGCGCAACTGCATGGCCGAAACGTTCACCGCCAGACGTGCCTCACGGCCTTGCGCATCCCAGCGGGCCAGTTCTTCGCAGGCCAGGCGCAACACCTCCCAACCCAGCTCGATGATGAAACCGCTGCGTTCGGCCAGGCTGATGAAGCGGTCTGGGTAAAGCAGTCCGAATTCGGGGTGATCCCAGCGCACCAAGGCTTCATAGCCCAGTACACGGTGGCTATCCAGGCGGATCTGAGGCTGGTAGTGCAGCACGAACTGGCGCTCGGTCAGGGCCGTGCCGAAGGCCTGCTCGAGGGTGAAGGCCTGGATATCGGACAGGTTGAGCGAGGGGTCGAAGAAGCGGTACTGGGCGCGCCCGGCCTGCTTCGCCGAGTACATGGCGGCATCGGCGCTGCGGATCAGGCTGTCGATGTCCTGGCCATCACGCGGGCAGATGCTGACCCCGACACTGGGGCTGGTGTTGACCTCCTGGCCGTCGAGGGCGTAGGTGGCCGAGAGCTTCTGCACTAGCGTGCGCACCCAGCTGTTGATCTGCGCCTCACTGCGCTCGCCCGCCAGCAGCACGACGAACTCGTCACCGCCGAAGCGCGAAGCCTCGTCGCCAGGTTCGAGCAGGCGCTGGATACGCCCGGCCACCGCCTGCAGCAACAGGTCGCCGATCTTGTGCCCGAGCGAGTCGTTGATCGACTTGAAACGGTCCATGTCGATGAACAGGATGGCCATCAGGCGGCGCTTGCCGCGTTGCCGGGTCAGTGCTTGTCCTGCGACTTCGACGAACTGGCGGCGGTTGTGCAGGCCGCTGAGGTGGTCGGTGGCGGCGGCGTGGCTGCTGCGCCGGTGTTCGTCTTCCAGGCGGCCGATCAATTGCTGGTTGACCTGCTGCGCGTGCTCCAGGGCGCTGAACGCCTCCTGGCGCTTGCGCAGCAGGCGCAAGGTCCAGGCCAGGCTGGCGAGGATCATCAGGGTCATGCTCAGGTTCAGCCAGAACTGCCGCGAATAGGCCAGCGTGGAAGGGGCGAGAATTTCGTCATAACGCTGGCTGACCACCACGCTGAAGCCACGCTCGGGCACCCGCCGGTACAGGCTCTGGTAAGGGACCCCGGACGCATACTGGGTCAATTGCCCGGCCGCCGCGTCGGCATCTGCCATGTCCGGCTCGAAGCTGTCGCCTGCCACCACCACGCCGCTGGTATCGATGCGCAGACGCTCCTGGCCATCGTCCTGGATCAGGCGCAGCAAGCCGCTGTCGCCAAGGTCGATGTGCTGGAACAGAACCGCCAGGTAGCCAATGTCGAGCTGCACCACGAGGATGTTGTCAATCTCCCGGCCTGGCAGGTCGGTCAACGGCAACAGGAAGGGCAGGCGCCAGTTGGGCATGGTCGAGGGCAAGGTATCGGGGGCGGTCCGTGGCAGGAAAGGTTTGAAGCCGTAGTGGGCGACATGCACCTTCAATTGCGCCAGCCATTGCGCTGGCAGCTGCGCGGCCTCGTCGCTGTGGCTGGCGGAAAGCAGCCGGCCCTGGCGGTCGTACAGGCTCATGCGCTTGAACACCGGGTCCTCGGCCAACAGCCTGGCCAGGCTCAGGCTGCCCCGGCGCAAGGTTTTCATGTCGTCCTGGGTTACCCGGCCCACGGCCTGGGCGCGGTCGACCAGCTGGCGCAGGCTTTCGGCAACGATGCTGGCCAGGTTGAGATGCTCGGCCGCCTTGGCCGCCAGTGCATCCTGGCGCGAGGCGGCCTTCTGGGTGACGTGCAGCCCCCAGAGGAAGGTCAGTGTGGCTGCACAGAGCATCAGGATCAGCAAGCGCAGGAGGCTTGCGGAGGAGAGAGAGCGACGGATCACTGCTGTTGTTCCCGACCCTGGGTGATGGTCGAAAAATACGACAGGCAGATGACAGCCTCATGACTGGTGGCTAATTGCCTTTAAGGTTTTCCCCGGTCAGCCAGCGGTGCCTGTATGCGCGTGGTCTCTTCCTGCAAGTAAGTGATCAACGCGGTGATCTCGGTATCGCCCAGGCGCATGTTGGGCATGGCCAGGCGGTTGTACTGCTCGAAGAGCAGGGTGGCCAGCGGCTCTTTCTCGGCGAGCATCTGGTCCGGCTCCTTCAGCCAGCGTATCAGCCAGCTGGGGTCGCGTTGCTGGGTCACGCCGAGCAGGTCGGGGCCGATGCCGGGCTGGCCGGGTTCGGTGTTGCCCACGGTGTGGCAGGAGGAGCAGCGGGTGCGGAAGATCTGTTCGCCGCTGCTGGGCGGGCGGATTTCAGGTGCGCTGGCGTAGTCGTTGGCCATGGCACTGGCCTGTTTCCAGTTGTGCAGGCTGTTGCCCAGGCGGTCGGCGAGGATGTAGGGGCTCTCGAAGGGCGAGGCCTTCATCCAGCGGCCAGTGGCCTGGTTGCCGATGATCAGGCTCAGGTTGTGGTCCTTGGAACGGCCGTTCTCCAGGCCTTCGATGTACAGGCCCAGGCGCCGGCGCAGCTGTTCGATGTCTTCAGGCTCGCCGGTAAGCAGAGTCCAGCCGGGGCCGATGCCGAACTTTTCGGCATAGCGCTTGAGCGTGGCGGGGGTGTCGTTGTAGGGGTCGATGCTGATGGAGTAGAGGAAGATGTCCTTGCCGATCCGGTCACCGAGGATCTTCTGCACCTGGCGCAGGCGGGCGGTTTCTACCGGGCAGGAGTCGGAGCAGCCGGTGAAGATGAAATTGATCGCCACCACCTTGTCCTTGATCAGGTCGTCGAAGAACCGCACTTTCTTGCCGTCCTGGGTAACCAGCGGGGTGTTGGGGAAGTAGCTGGCGCCCCACGGCGTGGCGGCTTCGCTGGAGGGAGCCATTTGTGCCGATTCAGCTGGCTTGATCGGCCAGTAATGCGTACCGGCGGCGAACAGGGTGAGGGCAAGCAGAACACGCCATGACAGGGCCATGATGTCATTCCTCTGGTATTGAAGCTGTAGGGGCCGCAAGCGGCCCCTCTTCATGGAACAATCACTTGATGCTGATCGGTGCCGTAACGCTTTGACCCAGTGCCGACTTCACGGTGATCGTCGCCGGCGTGGCCGGGCCGCTGCCGGTGGTAGTCACCGACAACCGCCAGCGCGCCCCGGTACCTGCCGCCGTCAGCGTCGCCGAGCCCAGGTTCAGCGGGCCACTGGTGGTGGCGGCGGTCACGCTGATGCTGTTGCCGCTTGCCACCGAGGTGGTGCCGGAGATGTCCCAGGTGTAGCGGTTGTTGCTGCGTACCTGCACCACGGCGCTGCTGACCTGGACCTGGTCCGCTACCACGGCCGGGCTCACCGCGACACTGACCGTGGCCGGGGTCAGCGAATCGGCACCCTTGGCGTCACGCGCGGTGTAGGCAAAGCTGGCGGTGAACGGGGTGTCGACCGTGGCCGGTGGGGTGTAGGTCACGGTGGTGCCATCGGTGCTGACCGTACCCTTGCCGGAATCAGGCTGGTTGAGGTCCTTGACGGTCAGCGGTAGATTGCCTTCGGGGTCGGTGTCGTTGGCCAGCACGTTGATCACGATCGGCTTGCCGGCCGTGGTCGCGGCGCTGTCGTTCACGGCCACCGGTGGCTTGTTGGCAGTGTCCGTGTTGTTGCTGGCAGTACGGAAGGTTGGCAGCCCTACCGAAGCCATGTATTGCACACCATCCCAACCCGGCAGCGGTGTCGGCATCACCTGGAATTGCCCCGGGTGCTCGATGTCCCAGCGCAGCAGCATCGACGAGTCTTCATGCTGGGTGTTGTGGCAGTGCTCCATGTAGGTGCCGGCGAATTCGCGGAAGCGAATGGCCATTTCCACTTCACCCGAGGAGTCGGCATCCGGGCCGATGCGGTAGACGTCCTTGCGTGCCCATTTTTCCCACTCTGGCGGCGCCTTGCCGTCACGGCTGAGGATCACGCCTTCCTCGAAGTGCACATGCACCGGGTGGCTCCAGCCGCTGCCACCGTTCTTGATCTTCCACACTTCCAGGGTGCCGTCGCCGCTGAAGCCACCTTGGGTCGCTTCGCTGGCCAGCTGTGGCGCGGCAGAGATGCGCCGCGGGTCCATGCTGTAGCCGAAACCGCCGTCGGTCTTGATGGTCCAGGGGTTGGTATCGGTGCCGTCGGAGCGGCCAAAGATGAACTCGCGGTGGCGGGCCGCCTTGATCTTGGTCTGGTCGGCGGCAGCGGTGCGGTCGATGGTCAGCGGGATCATCTTCAGGCCTTCGGCCTTGCCCGGCTTGGCCGGTTCATAGGCGCTCGGGTCCATGCTGACGTCCTGGCCGCTGTAGGGCTGCACGACCAGTTGCATGACCTTGCCGACTACCGGGTCGCCCTTGTCCCATTCAGGCCCGTTGCTGGTCTGCTTGATCACCGCCTTGTACTTCTCGGACAGCACATCGGCCAGCGAGATAGGCTGTTTCGGGCCCTTGCCGGTTTCGTGTTCCATGATGTTGACGATGTACAGCTTGTCGCCGACCTTGATGCCGTTCTTGGCGAAGTTGATGATGATGTCGTAACGCTCGGCGATGCCTTGCAGCGGCAGGATGCCGTTGTTGTCGTCAGTCTTGCCGTCGCCGTTGAGGTCCATGGTGCCATCGAACGGCACCGCGTGTTCCATGATGTTGCCGTCGTTGGCGATCATGTGGAACGGCACCCGGGCGTACGACACGTTGGAGCCGGAAGGGCCCTTGAACTCGCCACCATTGCCAGCGATTTCACGCACCACGGCAAACTTGAAGTAGCGCGACACCGAACCGTTGAGGATACGGAAGCGGTAGCTGCGGGCGCGGACCTTGAGCTTGGGCTGGTACTGCCAGTTGACCAGCACCTGGTCACCGAGGAAGCCATCGGTGTTGAACGGGTTGAACCACAGCTGGCCGTTCTGATCCCAGGCCTTGTCGGCGATCACCAGGTTGACGTCGTAGTCGCGGTTGCCCCAGGGCATCCCCGAACCGCTGGGGAAGCGCAGGTTGACACCGTCCTGCAGGGCTTCGTTGCCGCGGTCGATGGCGCTGTAGTAGTTCATCATCACGGCGTTGCCCTTGTAGACGTTCTGCGCCGTGAAATCCATCATGTGGTCGTGGAACCAGTGGGTACTCATGGTTTCGTGCCAGTCGCCACGAATCTTGATGCTGCCGTTCTCGCAGGTCTTCAGCCCCGGGTTGGCGTCGTTGACGAACAGGGTTTCACCCGGCGAGCAGGGGAAGGCGGCACGGGGGTCTTCGGCACGGGTGTTGATGGTGTCGTAACCGGCCAACTGGATCGGCCAGCGGTAGTCGTAGTACTGACCGGGGAAGAAATAGGCGTTGGCAAAACCATCGCTTTCGGCCGGCGAGTGACCGTTGTGCTCGTGGGTGGAAATGGTGTGCAAGCCGAAGCCGGCGTTGGCTGCCGGGTCGATGGGCAGGGCGTTGTAGTGGCGCATCAGCACCGGTTGGCCATAGCGGACCATCAGCAGTTTGACCGGGAAGGTACCGTCGAACGTCCACAGCGACTTGTGGTCCTGCAAGGGCATGTTCGGGTGGAAGCGGGTGTCGATGCCCTTGGTGGTACCCAGGGTGGTCGGGATGTCCGAGGTCTGGTAGTACAGCCCGCCCGGCGCAAATTCACCGACGGCATAGTTGTGCAACTGCTTGCGATCACGCAGCCCCTGGTTGATGCGTGCACCTGCCTGTGCAGTCTTGAACGCCGCCTGGGGGTAGAACTCGTTCCAGCGCTGGTGCGACCAGCCTTTTCCTGGTGGCCGGCCTTCCGCCGGCGAGCCGACCGAGTTGCGGTTGAGGAACAGCTCGATCTGCGCCTTCCACGGGTTGCGGTCGAGGGTGTTGGCGTACTGGGTCGGGAACGGGTACAGGCCCGGTTGCTTGAGGAAGGCTTCCAGGGCATTGCCGTTGGGGCTGCTGCGGGCGACCACGTCTGGGTCTTGCGCAGGCGCAGCGCCCAGTGTGGGGACCGGGAAGGTCAGGGTAGGCGGCGGCAGATTGGGGTCGAGTTTTTCCGGGCCGAATTCTTCGAACAGCAGCAATTGCTGGGTGAATGGCTGCGCCCCGAACAACGGACTCGGCTTGCCGTTGGTAGGGTAATTGCGTGAAGTCTGCAGGGCGGGCGGCAGTATGTTGTCGACGCGGTTGGTCGAGCGATCGCCATACACCCCATCCTTGAGTTCGAGGGAGCCCTCGTTCGCCTCGGGCAGGTTGAACAGGTTGAGCAGCGCCGGATTCGGGTCTGCCGGCTGGTCATCGTAATGCGACGGGTCCGTCGGCGGTGGCTGGCTGACGTCATCCAACCCGGAAGCCACTGCTGAGATCAGCCCCAGGCTGAGCATCAGCGCGGTCACGGCGGACAATGTGAAGAGGTGGTTTTTGGGTTGGATCACGGCAGGTGTTTTCATTGCCTGGTGCCTCGCTCACGGCTAAATGGCTATGGGCCATCAATGGCTTATTGCCGGGTTTCAATGGCCTGAGCAACGGCTGTGCCAACAGATGTTTCGGTAATACTTTGTCAAACAACTCCTTGCGGTCCCTGAGGTGCGCTAAATAATGGGGTGTCAAGGACCGGGTGTAGGCCCCCGAAACTGGGCAGGGTTGGGGCCCAACTCCGGTGATGGAGTGGGTGACAATTGGTGATGGGGGCTGTATACCTGTTGCCCACCAAGGGGAGCCCGGCAACGGGCTGAGAAACCGCTGACAGCTGCAGCGCGGTGACCCTTCGAACCTGATCCGGATAATGCCGGCGAAGGGATGGGACTGCCGACCTGCCTTTTGCCGGCCTCACTGCGAGGCCACGCCATGACCGAACGCTTTAGCGAAACCCTGCAACGCCAGAACCAACCGACCTGGTCGGCCGCCGTCGGCCACCGTTTCGTCACCGAACTCTGCGCAGGCAGCGTCGCCGACCCGATCATGGTCCGCTATCTGGTCCAGGACCACCGCTTTCTCGACAGCTTCCTGACCCTGCTCGGCGCCGCCATCGCCACCGCCGACACCTATGAAGCCCGCCTGCGTTTCGGCCGCTTCGCGGGGATGATCTCCAGCGACGAGAACACCTATTTCCTGCGTGCGTTCGAGGCCCTGGACGTCAGCCCGGCGCAGCGCACCGAGCCCGCAGACACTGCACCTACCGCCGGTTTCAAGGCCATCATGCGCGAGGCCGCGGCCACCCGGTCCTACGCCGCCGCGTTGGCCGTGCTGAACGTTGCCGAAGGCCTGTACCTGGATTGGGCCCTCAAGGCACCGAAGCCGTTGCCGGCCAACTTCGTCTACGCCGAATGGATCACCCTGCACGACAACCCGGCGTTCTGCGATTTCGTGGCCTTCCTCAAGGCCGAACTGGACCGGGTCGGCCCCCAGGAGGCCGCATTGGCCAGTGATTTCTACGCACGCACCGTTGAACTGGAGCTTGCCTTCTTCGACGCCATTTACACCGAGGAGGCGTGAGCATGGATATCTTCGAGCGCTTGAAGGCCGCTACGGCCGGGCAGTGGAACAGCTATGTCGACCACGACTTCGTGCGGCAGATGGGCGAGGGCACGCTGTCGGAAGAAGCCTTCCGCACCTACCTGATCCAGGACTACCTGTTCCTCATCCAGTTCGCCCGTGCCTGGGCCCTGGCCGCCTACAAGAGCCGCCTGCCGGCGGATATCCGCGCTGCCCAGGCTGGCTTGGCGGCGATTCTCGACGAGACCGAACTGCACCTGCGCCTGTGCGCACGTTGGGGGTTGTCGCAAGCTGATATCCAGGCAGCTCCCGAGCACCAGGCGACGGTGGCGTACACCCGTTACGTGCTCGACTGCGGCGCGGCCGGTGACCTGCTTGAACTGCATGTGGCATTGGCGCCGTGCGTGATCGGCTACGCCGAGATCGGCCGCACGCTGGCAGAGCGCATTGGCGACCTGAGCGATCACCCGTACCGGGAGTGGATTGGCGAATATGCTGGCGAGGCCTACCAGGGCGTCGCTGCGGCGGCGCGCAGGCACCTGGATGAACTGGCGGCGCGGAGCATGACCGAGCAGCGGTTTGTGGAGCTGGCACAGATCTTTGGCCAGGCTTCGCGGCTGGAGGCTGATTTCTGGCAGATGGGGCTGGATGGCGTTGCCTGAGTGCCGGTTGGCTTCAGTCAGGCTGTTTCATTGTGGTTTTGTGAATCGCCGTGCACATGTACCGCACGGCGATTCGATCGCGCTCGGGCAGGGTGCGGTAGTGGTCGATGAGGTTGACCTCTTCCTTGTTCAGGCGGCGCAGGAACAGGCGTTGGTTGAATGATGTGAAAGCGCGGAAGATGCGGATCAGAACGGGATCGATTGCCATGGAATCGCCTTGCATGATTATGGGCTCTCGTCCGTGAGATTTCCCCTACTTTGTCAGGGGATAAGGGCTAAGTCTAGCGATCTGGGTCAATTTCTTGAGTGATTGGGCTGCTGCAGGCAGCCCAAGTTTTTCTCAGCGGGGGCTCATTTGCGTTTTCGCTTGCTGGGTTTAATGGGGGCTTCCTCGAAGGCCTCTGGCGGTGGCGGTGCTGCGCGAACGTTGAATACGCGGCAGATGACGTACCAGCAGATGGCTACTGACAGGTTGTAGGGAAAGAGCACTGCCCAGAACGGTAGTTGCCAGTTCTTTTTGCCTTGCATTTCTCCGGGCTCGCCGGTGCGCCAAGGGGCGTAATGGTTCCAGGCCTCTGTTGGTGTGAGGCATATGGCGTGTAACGGCCTGTGCCACCAGTTGGGTTCGCCTGGAGGAGGGAGTTTGTCGGGACCGTGATCCATGAAATGGCGTAGGTATTCCCAGACTTCGGCGACATATTTTATGTCGGGCTCGGTAGGTTCATTGCTGTCGATCCACAGGCTGTCCTCCTGGTGAAGACTGTGGTCTTCCCTGCGAGGAGCAAATGCCAGGGCGTAGCTGGAGCTGAAAGACGAACCGCCGAACTCAGTACGTTTGAAAACACCACCTCCCGTAGCAGCCCAGTCGAAATCAATGAGTGTTTTCCTACGCTGATAATAGATCCTTCTTGTCAGCCTGTTTAGGTAGAAATTCGATAGGTTTTTAATGAGGTGAATTCTGTAAGCTAAAAAAGGAGTGAAAATCAAAGGCGCAATTAGATACTGAATCATTGAGTGCGGCCTTGATATTAGCGTATGGCGGTATGCATCATCCATTATTCCTGGGTATAAGTACGCTGCTGACATCAAAGTTATGGCTGCATATAATTTCCCCATGAAGACGGAGTCACTTATCCACGGGTTCCGCAATACCAAATGAACGCTGCTTATACTGATTGTTTGGCTGTTGATTTTAGGTGATACTTTTGAGTGGGTGCGCGAGGGAAATAACCATCTCGTCGTCATTGGCTATTTCTCGATTGTGAACTGAGCACTGGAATGTGCTTCATCATCTAGTCCAAGTCTAGAGTGATAGATGACTGTCAGAGTGGCATTTGCATGGGCGCGAATTGCGTTTCTGAAGTTTAGTACAAGACCACTGCTGGTTAGGTAGCATTCAGGATTTGTCGGAAAAATGGTCACGCCCTGTTTGTTGTTTATACTGCTCAACGTTGCGCTCCACTCGCTTTGTGATAACACGAATCCTGGTAGTAAAACTGTAAATTCTACAGTTGGCGATCTGTCAGTGTCAGGACTGTGAACGGCCATATACCAATCCGCTGGTGTTAATACGACATGTCCTGCCCAACGGCTATCGAGCCTCTGAAGTCCAAGTCTTTTTGTTTCTTTAGATGAAAGTAATAGTGGCAGATAGTAGGCTGCATGCCAATTTTTCATCTCCTCCTTGATGCCGGTGTAAAAAGGAAGCTTTTTTTCGAAGTCCAGAGCAATGCCGGTCCGTACTTCGCCATCGTTCAGTCGATTGCCGAAAACACTTCTTGAGGCCCACAACTCTATTGGGCTATGCAGGCGCTCATTTGCCATGGCATGTAAATACAAGCCGCCCATTATGACGGCTGTCCCAAGTAGTACAACTGCCGCTGCAGCCCATCCGGCAAAAGGAATTACTGTTGTAGCTCCTGCGATAGCCAGACCTCCTTCCAAAACCAGCGCAGAGCCAATTGCGACAGAGCTGCCTCCATAAAACGTAAGGTCTGAAGCAGTTAGATCGCCATTAGCACTCTGCCGCCTGGACTTTTGTAAGTCCGAAAAGAACCCTAGAACAATTGCAGGATATCCCGAGATCCTCGCAAACAAATTGCTGCCTATGAATCTGGTAAGGCCATTGCCGAAAGCCAAGCCCGGCGTCGTCGGGGCGTATCGCAATATAAGCGCTTTTTGTGTGGCTCTTACACCCACCAGCGTCGCTGCTGTGGCTCCGATCACCCCAAAAATTGACGCGGCGAAGCCTAAGGTATATTCCGGCGCATCGCTCTTCTGCAGGCTGTTATACGCCGCTTTCAGCGCAAACACGTTGAACCACAGCATTCCGGCATTCAAACCCGTCCCGCCGCCAGAAGTGAGCAGCCCGAGTAGTGTTGGCTTTACCAGTGAGGTCGTGGTCATCTCCAGTGACACCGTCCTACTGCCCGTGATGCGTATCTGATTGATTTCTCCCACTTGTGCCATTCCGCTCTTTAGATACCGCTCGACCTCCTGACTGAATGGGTTCTCCTGGATCAGCTTGTCAGTGATGTTGTACCGCGCTGCCAGCAGCCCCAGCGCCTTCTCGGCATTGGCCTCGCGCGCTGCGGCCTGCACCTGCTGGCGCAGGCTGTTGCTGGCATCCCAGCGCGTCTGTCCGTGCATGCGTTTGAGCACCACGGTACTGACCGATTGAGCCGTTAGGTCGGTGATATTCGCCATGGCAGGGAAGCGACCAACCAAACCCTGGATGACGTTGTCGCTGGCACCGAGCAAGGTGCCGATCGAGTCGGCCTTGTCGCGAAATGGGTTGAAGGGCGCCAACGCTTCGTACAGCGGGCTGTCGTGCTGGTCCAGCCAGCGCTCCAAGCGCTTGAAGCGCAGGTCCTGCTCTTCGGTGCCGGGCACGGGTTGGCCCATGGGATGAATCAGCAGGGCCAGGGACATTTCCAGTCCACGGGCGGAGCTAAGCTCGTCGCGGTCATAGCAGGCCAGCGCGGCCGCCAGGCTGTACGGATCATCGAGATGAGCGGCTTCGGCGGTGGTCAGCCAGGCGTCGTGATCGTTGCTGGCTTGCAGGGCCAGTTCGCGCATCTGGCTGATGCGGTACTCCAGTTCGTCGCGTTCTTCCAGAAACTTAAGGTACTTGGCCGTATCGATACGCTGCCCCAGGCGATGGCCCTGCTCGGAATAGTCGGGGTGAGTGAGTACCCGGAAGCGTTCCTCGTAAGGCGGCTTCGGTCGGCTGTCCGGGCGTATCCTCAGGGCCGCTGTGCCCAGGGACGGGTTGTCGGCCGGGTACATGCTTTCCAAGGTCTTGTTCAGCAACGTGGCGATCAGGTTGCGATGGTGGAAGTCGCGGCTCTGCGGGCTGAGGCGTTCGGCATCCAGCTGGTAGCACATCGGCACGTCGGCTTGCTCGATACCCTGCGCCGGTCTTGTGTGGGGCAGCTGTTCGGAGGGCATCAGGTCGCGCAACTGATGCTGGTAGGCCGACACCGACAGGCTCAAGTCCAGGGCCAGGCCTTCGGCATCGCTCAGCACCACCACGGCGGGGATTTTTGGTTGGGTGTAGGGGTAGTGCTGTGCAACGGCGTGCAGGCTGCCGGCGAGCAATGCCGAAGTGCGTGGCTGGCTGCTCCAGCTCAGCGACATGCGTTGCGCGTCCGGCTTGAAGTCTTCGACCCAGGTTTGCAAGGCACTCACCGGCAGCACATGGGGCTGGGTGGAAGGCGCCTTGTTGCCGGCAATCAACTCGGCCATGTTCAGCTGGCGCATGTGCCGTTTGCGCATGGCCAGCGAGCCGGTGATGCGTGCGGTCATGGCATTGGTCCACAGGTGCGGGCTGTAGGCGATCCAGACTTCCTTGGCGCTGGTCTCGCAGGTGTCGGCCCAGACCCAGCCCATCGAGCGGCCGGACAAATAGCGATCGCGCCGCTGGTAGTGCTCCAGGCACCGGTGGCGCAATTCCTTGTACTGGCCTTCACCGTCGTACTCGTGGATGACCAGTTTTTCGCTCTGGGTGTCTTTCATGAACACGTAGACATAGCCCGCACGGAGGGCGCGCAGCGTGTAGGCGGAGTGCTGCAGTGGAGGGAAGCCTTGCTCCAGGGCGAAGCCGGAATCGCTGTAGCGGCAAGGCGGGGCAGCGCCGGTTCGTGGCACGATGGCGTAGCGCACTGGCAGGATCGGTACCCGTGCGCTGCAGGCAGGGGGCGATGCGGCGCGGCTCACGGAGGCCTCAGTCATGGGCGTTTTCCTTGCTGTGGATGAGTGCTTGCAGCTCGCGAAGGCGGCCTTGTGGTGACTCTTCGAGGTTGGTGTAGATAGCTTCGGCCTGCACATCGGTCATCAGCCACCTGTGCTCGGCGACCAAGCGAATGAAATCACCGGCAACGGTCTCGTCGCTGAAGTTGAGGGCATTCAGTTGCGGTAACAGGGCTTCTATCCATTCACGGATCTCCGTCAGCGTGCGATCTGCATAAGCCGGCATGGCCAGCAGTTCGTGGGCAAGGCTGAGCACGAAGTGTTCGTGCAAGCCCGATTGCAGCCGGCCAAGCTCGTGCTCTTGCAGGGACAGCAGCGGGGCGGACCTCGAACGCGCTGTGGTCGGCCTGTGTTCAAGTGTCTTCCACTCATGGACAGGCCCCCAGTCGATTCGCCACACCAAACGCGACACCGGGCCCAGCCAGGCCGCTCGATTGGCCTCATCCAATGCGTCCAGCCAGGCGCTCAAGTGATTGGGCGTAATGTGGTGAGTGGCCAACCCCAGATCCGGCAGGGTGAATTGCACCAGGCTGTGGAAATGGTCGGAAAGCTCATCGACGCTGACCTCTGCATCCAGAGCGATAGCGCCGCCAATGGGCATCCAGGCAATGAGGGCATGACGGAGCAGCTCTGGTGCATCACTGACGTCCACCAGCAATGGGCCGAACTCGTATTCCTCATCCATGACACTGCGTTTCCACGGCCAGGCGTGAGGAGGGCGATTGGTCACGTTTTCGATCAGCTCCAGCACTGACGGCGCATAAGGAGGCACTACTTCGCCTTGTGGTGAAATGGAGACAGGGCGGACGGCTGAATGCTCCAGCTCTCGACTGAGCAGCAAGAGAAAGCGCAAGCCACTGGCAAAGTCGAGGTCGGGCATAGGCGCTGAAGATGAACCCGTCATGCGGCAGGTGCTCCTATGCAGTTGCAGTCAGCCAGCGAGCATGTTCCGTCGGAACGGCGCCCGCACTGCCGATCCAGGGGGGCTCCGCTGACGGGCGCGCCATTGAGGGTGAAGGCATGAGTGGAGCCGCCCAGTGTTTGGTGCACCGCTCCGTTGAGGCGTATCGTCGGGCTGTCCAGCGTGATACCGGACTCATCGATACGGATGGAGCCCCCCGGGCCTTGGATGACCAGTGTTTCAGCCGCCCGCAGGTCATAACGCTGGGTGCGCCTGCGGATTTCTGTTCGCGCCTCAAGTTCCGCATGCCCTTCGATCTGTAGCTCGAGATTGCCGCCAACCTGAATCTGATAGTTGGCGGTTACCTTGTCATGGCGATGGTTGCCGACGGTTTCGAAACGGTCCTTGGCGATATTGATCCTCTGGTTGCGGCCAACATGGAGGAAATCGTCTTGGCCAATGGTGACGCGCTCATCGTTACCGACGGTTTCGCTGCGGTCATGGCCAATGGAAATCGTTTCGTCGTGGCCAATCTGCTCGGCCCGGTCGTTGCCTATTTGCGTGCTCTCATCATGCTTGACCACATTGTTCTGGTCCCGCTCAGCATGGATGAACACTTCCTGCCGGCCCAGTTCATCCTCGAAACGCAGTTCGTTGTAGCCATCGCCCTTGTGGGTCTGGCTCTTGATGGTCATGCGCGTCTTGTGTTCCGGCAGGTCGTATGGCGGCAGCTGGTTACCGCAGTAGGTGCGGCCGGTGATGATCGGCTGATCGGGGTCGCCATTGAGGTACTGGACGATCACCTCCTGGCCGATGCGCGGGATGGCCATCGAGCCCCAGCTGCCGCCTGCCCAGCCTTGCGACACGCGCACCCAGCAGGAACTGAACGCGTTGCTCTTGCTTTCCCGGTCCCAGGGAAAGCTGACCTTGACCCGGCCCCAGCTGTCACAAAAGATCTCCTCGCCGGGCGGGCCGACCACGGTGGCCATCTGCGGGCCGTCGATACGCGGCCGGGGCAGGGGCGGCGGCCGCCATTCGGCCATGCCGGGGACCAGTACTGCGTTTTGCACGTAATGGGTGCCTTGTTTGGCGTCGGCGGCGCCTTCCTGCAGGCTGGTGAACTGGCTGCCCTCGTGGTGGGCGCTGATCACCCGCCAGAGCACGTTGAGATTTTTACGTGGGTGGCCGGTGAGGGTGAAGGCCAGGCCTGGTTGCAGGCGTACGTCGTCGCCTGTGACTTCGGCAATACGGGCGTCGTGGCGCAAGCCGGTCAAACGGGTCTGGGTGAAAGGGATGCCAACCGCTTTATCCTTATAGCGCCCGGGGTAGTCGAAGCGCTCGTAATTCATGGATGGATGCACATTGGCGCTGGCTTGCTGATCCAGGCGATCGGCCGGGCGGGTGAAGGTGTAGTCACGCTGGGCCTGGCTCGCAGTGCGGACGTTCTCGCTGTAGTGGAAGCGCCGCAGGCAAGGCTGCGCCTGGTCGCCACCGCTGTTGACGTGGTACAGCACAGAGGCGGGGTGGCTTGCATCCTGCGCTTCGTAGGACCGTTGGTGCTTACTCTTGGCCTGAATGGGGCCCTGTCTGATCAGCCCCAGCGATAACAAGCGGTCGGTGATGAGCAGTGTGTGCTGATTGGGGGTGTGTTCGAAGCTGTAGACGAGGCCTTCTTCTGCGGCTAGGCGGGCGATGAAGTCAAGATCGGTCTCGTCAGCCTGAACGCAGAATTCACGAACCTGATGCTCACGGTCGGCGCGCAGTTCGAAGCGCAGAATGCCTTGGCGCTGGAGCATCAGTTCGAGAATCTGTGGCACGGTCTTCTGCTGGAAGATACGCCAGTTAGAGCGCAGCCCGGCGCGGGCCAGCTGTGGTTCGATCAGGGCGTGGTAACGGGTGCGGTGGAAGCCGCTGTCGCCCTGGCGGAAACTGCTGATCAGGCCGTGTACGTAGCGCACCGGACGGTCTGCGTCCCAGATGGTGAACAATGCAGGCTTGTCGAGCAGTTGGTCGAAGTTGATGTCGTTGTAGAAGCTGCTGAGCTCCAATCGCAACTGGAAGGGCGTGCTCAGGGCCTCCATGAGCTCGAACGACACTACTTCGAGTTCGATATCAGTCGCCAGGGGATGGAAGCTGTAACGCATGTGAGATGGATGGGGCATGAGAATTCAAATCCGCAGTCCGGCAGTTCCAGAAACCGAGCAGCAGCGCTGACCGGTTTCGTCTATTTAGGTCAAACGGCGGTTTCCATGGGCCTACGCCAGTCGTCACTGGCCGAGGTCCCAGCGACCTTGTGCTCCCAACTGATCTTGCGATACTTCATCGAGACCTCGACGAGCTGCGTGTAATTGGCGTTTTCCTGATTTTGCACATGCGGTAATACCGTGTTGATATCAACGATGATGCCGTCCACCAACTCGGTGGTGAAGAAGTGCTCCTGCAAACCCTGCACGCATGTGCGGTACCACCGGATAGTGGTCAGTGGCAGCACTTCTCCGGTCACCAGCGCTTGATACAACAACGGAACAGCTTTGTTCAGCGAGCAGGTGAAAGTGAACGGTTTGTGAACGCGTTGCCCGGCAGGTTGTCCGTTCTGGGGGTCGGTCGGCACGGTTACTCTGTGCTTTATTTCTTGAGCGAGAATTTCGTTTTCGTGGCCCTCCACGTAGCCGTTTCCAACCGAATCTGCTGTAAATGCCTTGGCAGTGATCAAGCCTTGAGTGGAGCCTTCAATTACGATGTAAGCGGGTGTTGGCATGGCAGTCTCTCCTGCATCCAAGTGGATAAAACACGCGCACCACAGGTGGCGTGGCCATCGGTAGCGATGGGCTTGTCAGCGAGGCTGGGGCCTCGTCAGTTCGTTGAAAACGTTCACTGCTGCAGAATGCCGTTGAGCGACTCCAGCACTTCGGCGGTCAGCAGGTGCAGGCGATAGCTGTAAACCCCGTACACCACTGCCATGGCGGCGGCGCTGATCAGCAGCGGGCTCCACCATGGCCACTGACGGTGCATGCGGAAGTCGCTGGGCGCGACATTACTCAGTGGATCGCAGCCCTGCTCCGGAATCGGGCCACGCACTTCGCGGATAAGCGTATGGATCTGCTGGAGCAGGGCATTCACAGCCTCATCACCCTTGGGTGCCAGGCCGTATTTACCTTTGAGACCGAGGCACAGGCAGAGGTACAGAAACTCCAGCACGTCGATATAGCGCTGGGGCTCCTGCATCAGGCGCGACAGCACCGTGTAGATCTTTTCCCCGCCCCAGGTCTCATGATGAAAAATGCTCAGCAGCGACTCTTGGCTCCAGCAAGAATTTCTGCCCCAGGGGCGGCTCATCACGGCTTCGTCCAGGTACAGGCACAGGGCGTAGGAATAGGCCAGCAGTTGCGCGGACTCATAGCCGTGCTGGCGCATTTCCTCGACGATGTTGTCGACCTGGGTGCGCACCTGATGGTGCACGTCCTGGATGTTGGGCAGGCTGTCCAGTGTGCGCAGGCGCATCACCAGGCCGAACAGCGGCATCGCCGCATCAATCATGGGGTTCTGGAAGGTGCCGCGCATTTGGAAGTCCGGGTCTGCCGGGTAGCCTGCGCCAGCGGTTTCGGCATCAGCTGCATATGCATCTGCAGCCCCGTATTTCGACGGTTGAAGCGCCGTCTCCAGCGGTTCACGTTTTGTTGGCGGTGTATCAACATTCTTGCTTGCGAACGCGTCCATTTCATTCACTCCTGATCGCCCAGAATTGCAGTTCAAGGCCTGGGATTTTCCCGGCGATGTGGATGCCAAACCCGTGGCTGTCCTTCATGGATGCCCAGGCGGGGCTGCGCCGGTCCAGCTCGAAGTAGCTGAAGCCGGCATGGAAGGGCAGGTTGCGTGGTGCCACCGGCAACGCCACCAGCGCGATGCCCGGCAAGTGATGCAGGACCATTTCGTTCATCGCTTCCAGCGCGCTGACCTTGACCGTGTGTACGAAGGTCTGACGCAGCGATTCGACGGGCTGGTCGGCGCGCACCGCGAGGATGAAGTCAGCCTCGTCGATCAGGCGGCGATCTTCCAGGGTCGTAGTCATCACACCCCAATTGAGGGTCCGCAGTGGCAACGACACCGCCCGCGGCTGCAGCACCGTGCTCAGCGCGCGGCGCAGCGTGTCTTCCAGTGGCTTGAAGGAAGTACGCAGGGCGTTGTGGTGATAAGCCGGATACTCCTGAGGCAGGCGGTTCTCGTCGGTGAAGGTCACCAGCTCACCACAGGCCTGGCTCATGCAGAGATAGAGCTGTTCCGGGTGGGTCTGCGGTTGCCGGGCCAGGTGGGCGAAGCATGGCCACCAGCGATTCAGAGCCTGCAACAGGTTGAAGTCGCGGATATCGGCGATGCCGGACTGGCCCGACGAGCTGATACGCGCCGCCAGGTTGCGCGCACGTTCGCGCAAGGTATTGCTGATCTCTTCAAGGAAGCGCTGCAGCGCCGGCACTGCCCGCACCGACACGCTGGTGGCGTAGAACGAGTCGTCCAGCTGCAGGCTGCCATTGGAGCGACGCTCGAGGATTCTTGCCAGCGCGAGGCGGGTATAGGCACTGCTGTCTTCACTTTGCCGCCGTAGCTGCAGGTTCGGTACGGCGAGGTCCACCTGCACCAAGTCGCCATCGGCGGTGTGGGTGTCCTTGATATCTTGGGCATGCGCGACATAACGCAGGTTTGCCACGCTGTCCGGCCAGCTCACTTCACGGCCGCCGTCGGTGCGCAGTGGCAGGCACAGGTAGATCTCGCTGTTCTGCGCGCCATCGTCACTGATTTCCAGTGGCGGCGGGGGGGGCAGGTCGCCAGGGATATCGAAGACGGTCCCGTCGGGCATGATGCCCTTGGCACGAATGATGGCGACCTTGCCAAGGCACAGGTACTCATCGTTCAACTGCAGTTCGCTGAAGCCGTAGAACGCCGCATTCAGGCTGCTCAGCCGCTGATGCAGCGCCGCCTCGCTGGACCGGGCCGCTTGCTGGAAATGCTGCGGTTTGACGAACAGGCCTTCGGGCCAAAGCACAGGGTTACGTGAACTCATGGGCACTCCATGTCAGGGATGAGGGGTTGCAGGCCGGCTGATCGATCATCGGTCCTCTTCCTTGAGCTCGATCTGCGCGTCATGGACTTGCAGCGAGAGCACCACCCGGCGGCCGCGCGGGACAATGCGCAGTACCTGCTGCCAGGTTGCGCTCTCCAGGCTGCGGTAGTCGGCAATCACTGCAATGAAGCGAGTGTCGTCATGGAGGGGTTCGAACGGCACAAACTTGAACTGGCCAGGCGACAGTAGGTAATCGTCATCGCGGATGTAGGTGCTGCGCAGTGCCTTGGCCGGGTCCGGCGCCAGTTGCTGGTGAGCACTGTTGAGCAGCAGTGAGTCGTCCCGTAGTTGCAGGACCTTGATGGCGATCGGGCTGGCGAGCTGGGGGCTGTAGCTGGGCGTTGCATCGGGCCGCTCAAGCGCTATCGTGGGTACCTCGTAGTCTCCGAGTGCACTCTCATCTGCGTCTGCTGAATCGGGATACTGCGCTTGCAGGTAGCTGAACAGGCTGGCGACCTTTTCGGTGAGCGCATGCGGGTCGTCTGCGCTCAGGCTGACCGTGTAAGGGCCGGGTTCGAGTTCGCCTGGTGCCGCATCAGCGGTTTCTCCGCTGTCGGCAACACCATTCAGCGTGGGGCTGACATGGATGCTGATAGCGAGTTCAGTCGGCACATCTTCTGGGGCGCCCACGGGGATAGACGGGTCTTTCAGCACCTGGAACATCTTGCCCAGGGCAGTGCAGCCAGCGGTGGTGGTGAGCACAAGCAACATTGAAGCGCAAAGCATCAGGCGTGGAAGCATGATCACGGTCCTGTAGCAGATCTTGCAGGGGGTTCTGGTCCGCAGGGCAAGCCTGTAACCTCGCATCGAGCGCAGCCAAGGAGTCGCGCCCGGGGATCGGGTCGAATGCCGAGCACACATCCGTAGCGGCAAGGGGTGGCAAGGAATCGATGGCGCTGTCCCGCGGGTAAGTCGAAGCGCTCGCCTCCAGGGCCTCGTGCACGTTCTGCCGAGGCACGAAGACTTCCTCCAGAGAGCACCTGGATGCCTGTTCCGGCTGCAGATCGACTCGCAACCGATA
Source organism: Pseudomonas sp. SMN11 (assembly GCF_052041945.1). Lineage (NCBI taxonomy): Bacteria > Pseudomonadati > Pseudomonadota > Gammaproteobacteria > Pseudomonadales > Pseudomonadaceae > Pseudomonas > Pseudomonas sp. SMN11. Next base: position 41,848 of record NZ_JBKGGW010000013.1, read on the forward strand.
GGCGCCGACCCGCAGGATGTCGCCATCCTTGAGGCGCATGGGTGGGCGTTTACCGAGACAGCGCGTGCTGTCATTCAGGAACGTCTGGCAGCTGCGGTCGATGGCGCAGTACCCGCCTTCCGTCCAGCGGATCTCGCAGTGGATGGGCCGCACCTTCAGGCTCCTGTCGATCAATAGCCAGTCCGCACCCTGGCTGCCGAGGGTGCCGCCGCCGCGGCCGAAGCGGTGCTGTCGACTCACGCCGTGGGGTAGCTGATCGAGGTTGCTGACGTGCAGGATCAAAGCGCTCATGCCCGCCCCCTGAACCTGACCACCGGGCTGATCACTCCGTGACGGTCATCGACGAAGCTGGTCCAGCCCAGATAGGCACCCTGGCTGCGGTGCAGGCTGAACGGCGTCAGCGCGTTGCGCTTGAGGCGCAGCTCGAGGTCATACGCCAGCCCATCCCGCAGCAGAACGTCGATCAGTGCGCGCAAACGGCCGAAGTTGATGCCACTGGGCAGCAGGTCGCGAAACTGCGCTTGATCAAGCTCGCTGATCACGATCGTGAACTTGCTGCAGCGGGTTCGCGTTCGGCTGCCAACCATGAAGCTGCTGCCCAGTTCGCCGTTGGCCCGGCCAAGTCGCACCCGCTGGCGGGCGGCGGTGGGTACCGAGCGTGTCTCAAACTCCCGGATGTGTACCTGCGCAAGGTCGAAGCAGTGGCCAATGATGCCGGCCACGGTGCCCGGAGAACGGCTGCGGCTGGCAATCACCCCGGCGAAACTGAGCAGGCGGCTCCAGGGCAGCGCGGTGTCACCGCGCAATTGCCGATCATTGAGGCCGATCATCGCGAAGACGTATTGGGAAAACTGGTCGTTGGCGCCGGGTTGAAAGCGAATGTAGTAACGGTACTTGCGCCAGGCGCGGTGGAGCAGGCTGAGCAGGTAATGGTTGAAGAAATCGAAGAACGCAGGACGTATACCAATGCCCTGGACATGTTCATGGGCGATCTGCTCCAGGTAGTAGGTGGGCAACGGCGAGTCGCTGCCGTGCAGGCCCATGAAGGTGGTGCAGATCCGGTAGCGGGCATCATGGCCAGGCAATTGCTTGGCACTCAGCACATCGCTGGCGGGAAACCGCAGTCGTGGATCGCAGCCCAGGCGCACCCGCAAGCGCGTGGCAGCATCGGGCCAACGGGCTTCCAGATTGTCACCATGCAAGCCGTGCAGATGCTCCAGCAACTGGAAGAAATTGAACCGATGCGCCTGTGCGAGCAGCGAATCGGCTAAATCAGGGGCTGTTTGCCAATCAGCGGTGGCCATGTGTAGTGCTCGTTGTTGGTGGTGTTGGTCACTTCCAGTTGATGGAAGGAATTGATGCTGGCGTAGAGGGCAAAGAAGCGCGCGAGCACACAACTGAACAGGTACACGTCGCCCTCGCAGAGGAACCCCTGCTGGTCGAGCTGCAATCGGGTGTGCAGGCCGCGAACGGGCTGCCCGTTGATCAGCCAGTCCAGGGGCTCGGTCTGCACATCACGAATGGCGTCCAGGCGCTTGCGCGTGGTGCGCGCCTGCTGAATGTCATGCAGAGCCGCGAAGTCATAGGCGCGGATCACCGCCTTCAGCGGGTCAGCCGAGAGCAGCGACAGGTAGTTGAGCGACAGGTTGGAAATCAGCGCCCATTGCAACTGGCCGTCGAGCACAGGGCGGTACGGACGGGTCGGACGCCGGAGGTTGCGGTAGGTGGTCAGCGGTGGCGTGAATTCGTTGATGGTGCAGATGTCACCGGCATTCAGCGCCAGAGGCAGGTCGCGGTTGGTGCATGTCAGGTCGATGGAAGCCGTTTCCAGCGCACCGCGGTAGACGCTGGTGTCGGCGTGCACGAAAGATATACGGTGTATCACGCCATCGCCGAGCAATGATTCTTCGAGTTGGCAACGGTAGTACAGCGCGGCCCGGCCTTGGGCGTGCTCGATTTCATGGGCGAACGACTCGAACGGCAGGAAGGCCCGCAGCGGCTCGCCCGCCTCGCCATCGGCCAAGGTACGCGTGCTGATCACTCGGTCTACGCTGAATATTTCGTAGCCGTGCGCTGCACTGCAGCTTGGCTTGAGCAATGTGTGGGCGTACTCGCCAGACAGGTCGATCGGTTCGGCACCACAGTGCAACAGGTTCACCGCTGGCGTACAAAACAGGCAGAAATCGTCGACGCCAAGGGGCATTGCGCCGGGCAGCGGGCGGCTGAAATGGAAGTCGATGCTTACCTGCCCGCTGCTCTGGGCCGGCCAGTGCTCGCCCAGGCCGGTCAGGGTGAAGAAGTGGAAGCGCTGAGGAAAAACGAAATACTCCTGCAGGATCCGGTAGCCGTCGAAGACATTCTGCGGGTAGGGCAGCAGGGCTTCTTCCGGGCGGAAACCGGGAAAAACCAGGCTGCTGGCCGGTAGCCGGCGGATTTCGCCGTTGATCATCACGCTGATGTGCTTCAGGTACTGCGACAACCACAGGTACAGGGTCTGCGCACAACAGTCATCGCCACTGAGGTGAACGTCGAGGCTGTCGCAGCCCAAGCTGTTCAGCGGACGTTCGACCAGTGTTTCGAGTTCGATGCGCACCACGGAATGCTCCGGCGTGTGGGTCGCCTGGACGTCGCTGATGGCAAAAGGATGCAGCATTACCTCGGTGCAGGTTCGGTACTCGCAAGCGATGCCATCCACGGGGACGGAGAACAACCGTGTACCCTTGGGAATGCTTTGGGACTGGCTGAGCGCTTGTTTTTCCGCTGAGAACTGGATGATCGTTGCGCTCGGCAAGAGGCGCAGGTAATTGGGCCAGAGCAATTGCAGCATGGGGTGGGTCAGTTCCGGCAGGTCGTCCTCAAGCTTCAGCCGCAGCTTGGCGGTCAGGAACGCAAAGCCCTCAAGCAGACGCTCCACGTCTGGGTCGCCGCTGTCCTTGCCGAGAAACCGCGCCAGTTGTGGGTTGTCCTTGGCGAAATCCGCTCCCAACTCGCGCAGATAGCGAAGTTCTTCGCTGAATCGATCCTTTAATGACATGACTACCTTACTCGGGTGTATCGGCTAAGGCCGTTGACCAGCAACTCGACCTGCAATAGCTCAGGGTGATCGTTCACCTGCACCAGGCAATCGAGCCGCAAATGCAGCTCAAGCGGGGCGCAGGCATCGGGCACGGCTTTCATCCCACGGATCTGGATACGTGGCTCGAAGCGCTGAAGGGTCTGGCGGATGTCATCACTGACTTGCCGCACGCGGTCACCGGTGCTCAGGTCGTATCCGTTGAAGTCGCGCAGGCCCAGCTCAGGGCTACTTCGGGAGCAACCCTGGCGGGCGTTGAGCAAGGTTTCGAGGTGCCGTTTGATCACCTCGAACTTTTGCCCAGCCTGTTCCCGCCGGGAAGGCGCGCGACGGGTCTGACGCTCTGCAGTCAGGCGGTCGAACAGGCCATTCATTGCGTATCGAGCCGCCCAACCAGCGAGATCTCGAAGTTGGCACCCAGGTACTTGAAATGCGGTCGCACGGCGATGGAGACCTGATACCAGCCAGGATCTCCGGCGACATCCGTGACGGTGATTGCGGCGGCGCGCAACGGCCGACGGCTGCGTACGTCGGCCGAAGGGTTTTCCTGGTCGGCGACATATTGCTTGATCCACTTGTTGAGCTCCGACTCCAGGTCGCGGCGCTCCTTCCAACTGCCGATCTGTTCGCGTTGCATGACCTTGATGTAGTGCGCCAGGCGGTTGACGATGAACAGGTAGGGCAGTTGGGTGCCGAGCTTGTAGTTGGTCTGGGCCTGCAGGCCTTCAGGGGTCTTGGGGAAGGCCTTGGGCTTCTGTACTGAATTGGCCGAAAAGAACGCTGCGTTGTCGCTGTCCTTGCGCATGGTCAGGGCGATGAAACCTTCCTCGGCCAGTTCGAACTCCTTGCGGTCTGAGATCAGCACTTCGGTGGGGATCTTGGCCTGCAACTGGCCCAGTGATTCGTAGAGGTGTACCGGGAGGTCATCCACTGCGCCACCCGACTGCGGGCCTATGATGTTCGGGCACCAGCGGTAGCGGGCAAAGCTGTCGTTGATGCAGCTGGCCAGCAGGAACGCGGCGTTGCCCCACAGGTAGTTGCTGTGGCGACCGTCCATGTTCTCGTGATAATTGAAGGTTTCGGTCGGCAGTTCCTCGGGGTGGTACGGCGAACGCAGCATGAAGCGCGGTGCGACCAGCGCGGTGTGGCGAGCATCTTCGCTGTCGCGGAACGCTCGCCACTTGGCATGACGGGGACCGGCAAAGATGTCCTTGATCTCTTTCAGGTCAGGCAGGTCTTCGAAACTGCTGAGATTGAAGAATTCCGGCGCAGGCGCCGCGAGAAATGGTGCGTGAGCCATGGCGCCCACTGATGCCATGTAACTTAACAGTTTGATATCGGATGATGACGGGCCGAAGTGGTAGTTGCCCAACATGGCGGCAATGGGCTCGCCACCGAACTGGCCATAACCGGCGGTATAAACATGCTTGTAGATACCGCTGCAGGTGATATCGGCTGCATTTTCGAAATCGTCGAGCAACTCTTCCTTGCTGGCATGCAGGCACTCAAGTTTTATGTTCTCACGAAAGTCCGTGCGATCTATCAACAGTTTGAGGCTGCGCCAAGCGGACTCCCGTTGCTGAAACTCCGAATGGTGGAGGATGGCATCCATCTGTTTACCAAGTACACGGTCAACTTCGGCAATCATCTGGTCGACGCGATGCTTGTTGATCGATTGCTCCGGCTCGTCGCTTCGCAAAATCTGCGTAATGAATGCGGCTACGCCTTGCCGGGCAACCTGATAGCCTTCCTGGGTGGGGACTAGCCGGGTTTGTGCCATGACCTGGTCGAGCAGGGTGGCCTCGCCCAATATCTCGGATGAAACTTCGGCCGTAGTGGTCGTGTTGTGCTGGGTCGGCATGCTGACGCTCCGTTGTCTTCAGTCTTGTCGTGGTGCGTCGAGCACCAGGTTCAGTTCTTGTGCCAGCCGTTGGCGAGCCTGATCGTCACCCAGCAAATGCTGGAGATGCTTGCGGAACGCCGGGACGTTACCCAGCGGCCCTTTCAGGGCCACCAGCGCCTCGCGCAGCTCGATCAGCCGGTTCAGCTCTGGCACCTGGCGCGCGATCCGGTCTGGCCCGAAGTCATTGATCGAGGCGAACTGCAGGTTGACGGCCAGTTCGGTGTCCGAGTCCGCGCCGAGCTGGGAGGGGACCGACAGGTTCAGGCTCACCTGGGCGTCTTCCAGCACGCTGTCGAACGAATGCTTGTCGATCCGCAGGACGGGGCGGTCTTCGAGCGCACGGCTGTCGTTCAGCCCGAAATCACCGATAACCAGCATCTTGTGGGGCAGCTCGACTTCAGCCTGCTCGCCGCCTGTGGCGGGTACGTAGCGGATGTTGATGCGTTCTTTCGGCGCCACGGAATTCGTATTCTTGGACATATATATTTGAAATTCCTGCTGTGTTTGTAGGGCGTTTCGTATAAGTATCTGGTGCGGGTCGTATATGTTTGTAAGATGTTTCTCGCGACTATTTGTTTTCTGTAAGGGGTATCCTACATAAGTAGGATTTGTCCTTCTGAATGCTTGCCGGCAAGTATTCCTCCTTTAAAACATGCGCAGGAAGTGCCTTGTTGGTCGAGGGATTAAGTGTGAGGAAATATTTATTTGAATATCTCGTTCGGCATGAATAGTCTTCGTGGGGTTTGGCTATGCCTGGTGCCATCAATTTGGTTGCAAGTGCAGGGTCCAGCATTGGTTTTTAGAGGGAGAGCCAACTTACGATGATTGCCCGCAGTGCATATGTCGCTGGTCTTTCGTTGCTGTTCGTTATGCAACCGGCGTTTGCTGGTGCCCAACGGGACTGTCCACGCGTGGTATCCAACCTGGAGCGCCTGGCCTGTTTCGACGAGGCCGCCGGTACGCCTGCCCGGGCGCCCAGTCAGGCACTGTCGGCACCGGAGCAGCAGGCGCCAAGCGTGTCACGCGTAATGGCGAACGAGGCCGGCCGCCCCGTCGATGACCTGACCTTCCGCCTCGGCAACCCGCACGAGGAGGCTGGTGCAGCGCAGCCGTGGCTGGTGATATCAGCACCGGCGATAGCCTCAGCTGAGCCTCGCAGCTACCTGATGATCAGCTGTATCCAGAACATATCCAGGCTGCAGTTGATCACTGGGCAGCCGATCAATGCCAATCGGGTCAAGGTGCAACTGCTGGGGGCACGGGGAGCCAGCACGGCAACAGCCTGGCAGGTGATGGAAAATGGCCAGGTACTCGATGCCGGCCGCGGACTACCCGCCATCGAACAGATCAAGCGCTTGATCGGGGCGCATCGGGTGCAGGTCTTCAGCGATGACCCGGGTGTCAATGGGCTGACGTTCGATGCTCAAGGGCTGGATCCACTGATCGGCCAGGCGCGAAAAACATGTCACTGGTAGCGGAGGTGTCGGCGCAGGACATCGAGCGGTTGCTTGCGCCCATCGACCCTGAAACACCGGCAGGCCTGTTCGACATGGAGGACGATAGCTATCAGGCGGTCGACCAGGAAATGGTCAAGCTTGGCGGCCTGCATGAGGCGACTATCGATTGGCCTTACATCGAGGAGGCTTCCCGCGAGTACTTGTGCCAGCGCTGCAAACACTTGCGCATCGTCGCGCACCTGAGCGCCGCTTGGCTGCGCAGTGGTTGCTGGGCGCGCTGGGGGTTCACCGCCGGGCTGCTGGCAGGCATGCTCGACCGCTATTGGGAGTCCGCACACCCTAAGCCCGGGCCCAAGGGCTTGCTGGGCAAGCGCAAACTGGTGGTGCTGGTACTCAACCGCTTGCTTGAGGCGCTGCCACGCCTGGACCGGTTTACCTTCGGCCCCACTCAGGCAGCAGCGGCGCGCCAGGCGATGGAATGCCTGCAACGGCAGACGGACAGGGCGCAACTGGAGCCCAGTCTGCTCGACGCGTTGCAACAGCAGTTGTTCAAGCAGCTGGAATGTGCCGACGGCAAGGTCGAAAGCGCACCAGCCAAGGTCGCCGCGCCTCGGCCCACACCCGCACCGCTGGGCGATACTTTCGCTACGCCCAAGGCCAGCTTGTCTCTGGGCACCGATCGCGAGACCCGGCGTGCGTTGTTGAACATGGCCGAATTCATCAACCAGCAGGACCATTACGACCCAACGGGCTACCAGCTGCGCCGCTTTGGTCTGTGGTCGTCAATCAAGGCCGTACCGCCGGCCAGGCAGGACCATCGCACGGAGCTGATGGCGGTGCCGACCGATATTGCCGGTAGCTACGAGGACGCCATCGCCAGTCAGGCGACGGACGTAGCGCTGTTATTGCGCATTGAAAAGAGCGTAGCGGCCTCGCCGTACTGGATCCGCGGCAGCTTCCTGGCCGCGATGGTGGCAAAGCGCTTGGCGATGGGCGAGGTGGCCGAAGCCATTCGCGCCACCACCGTCCGATTTGTCCAGCGCCTGCCGGCTCTCCAGCGCTTGTGTTTCAGCGATGGCACGGCGTTCGTCGACGAGCCGTGCCTGGCATGGCTCAAAGGTGCGCAAGGGCAGGTCGATCGGGGCACGCCTGCCCATGAGTTTGGGGCGCTTCGTGAAGAACTGGCCAACCAGCTGGAAGCGGGTGGAATCGAGCCGGTGCTGCTGCGCCTGCAGGCACTGCAAGCGGATTTCGGTGCACTGCGCGAGCGCTGCCACAGCACGCTGATTGCCGCCGATCTGCTGGCGGCGCGCGGGGTTTCCTGGCTGGCCCAGGACCTATGCGGCAGTGTCGCCCTGACGATGCAGCAAACCACGGCGGATGCCTGGGAACCGGATGTGTTCCAGAGGCTTCAGCAGTACGACGCTCATGCCGAGCTGACCGATCAGTACAAGGACTGGAAACCTTCATGAGTCAATTCTGGAAGCTATTCAAACGTTGGGGCGAGCCACTGGCCATTCGAGTCGGCCTTGCCATGCCGCTGCTGCTTGGGTTGGGCGCATTGTTGATGTTGGCCGCCATCTGGTGGCTGGGACCGCAGTGGAGCTGGCACGAGCAACACCCCTTGGCAAGTGTCGAGCAACGTAGCGTGGTCAGCCTGCTGCTGGTCCTGGTACCGCTTTTGTGCTGGATCGTTGTACTGCGCAAGCGTTTTCGTAGCCTGCAGGCGGAACACCGTCAGAACGCAGCGGCCCAGACAGATCCTTGCTTGCCGTTTGTTCACGGCCAGGAACAGGCGCTGGATCGCCAGCTGGCGAATTACCTGAGCAATGCGGGAGGGCGGCGTGCGCTGTATCGTTTGCCCTGGTACCTGATGCTGGGCGACAAGTGCGCAGGCAAGAGTGGTTTTATTGAGGGTACGAACCAAAGGTTTTCCTTGACGCGTATCGGCGATGTCCAGGCGCGTGGGCAGCAACTGGAGCAAACGGCTTTTCCTGTGGGCTGGTGGGTCAGCAATGAGGCGGTGATCCTCGACCCGCCAGGCGATCTCATCATCCACGACGCCATCGACGCGCAGCAGCAGGATGCCGACCAGGGACCACCGGCTGGGCTACCTGCGGGTATCCAGGCCAGGCTCTGGAGCGACTTGCTGGCCTGGTTGTCGCGTAATCGCAGTCGCCGGGCGCTCAATGGCCTGTTGCTGGTCGTCGACCTGCCCGCGTTGCTGCACGGGACGCCTGAGAAACGTAGCGCGCTGGCTTATGTATTGCGCACCCGTCTGCATGAGGTGAGCAGCCAACTGGGCGCCCGGCTGCCGCTTTACGTGGTTCTGAGCAAATACGATTTGCTGGACGGCTTCGGTCCTTTCTACAACCGTCTTTCACCGGCCCAACGCGAACAGTTGCTGGGTTTTACATTCAGGCTCGATGCGCTCAGCTGCTTCGATGCCTGGCAGGACGAGTTCATCGAGCAATATGATCGCCTGATCCTCCAACTGCAGGCACAGACCCTGCAGCAATTGCTGGTTGCGGACGGACTGTCCCAGCGCACATCCCTCGTTTCACTGCTTGCGCAGCTGGGCGGGCTGCGGCCGATTCTGACTGGCTTCCTGCGCGAAGTGCTGGCCAGTGATCGCTTCACCACGCCGCCACTGGTACGCGGGGTGTTCTGGTCTTCGGTGCGTCAGCAGGGGGAGGTCAGCAACGCGTTCGTACGCGAGGCGGCGCAGCCCTACAGCACCGTATTGCCACCGCGTGAAAGCACGCGACAGCTTAAGGCACAGAGCTTTTTCGCCCAGCAGGTCTTCCAGCAGGTCGTCTACAAGGAAGCGGGCCTGGCCGGTGACAACGTACAGGTTGCGCGAGGCAAACGTCAGTTGCTGTGGGTTGGCTCCGCCGTGGGCGTGCTGACATTGGCCATGGCAACCGCCACCTGGTACCGCTACTTCGACCTGAACGGCGCCAAGGCGGCGGGGGTGCTGGACAAGAGCCGGTCGTTCAGCCAACAAGCCGTGGACCCAGGCCTGGATCCCACCGGCCGCAACCTGCTGGAACCACTCGACCAGATCCGCGGCGCTGTTGCGGTGTTTGGTGATTATCGCGCCGCATGGCCGCTGGTGGCGGATGTCGGCCTGTACCAGGGGCGGGTCATCGGGCCCCGGGTAGACGAAGCTTACCTGAGCCTCCTTTCGCGGCGCTTCCTGCCAGCCTTGGCCAGCGGCGTGGTGGATGCAATGGATGCAGCTCCAGCCGCTAGCGACCAACAGATGGCTGCGCTCAGGGTCTACCGCATGCTCGAAGACCGCCACAACCGTCGCCCGCAATGGGTCGAGGAGTGGATGGCGAGTCAGTGGCAGCGGGCGTTTCCCGGCCAAGGGCAGGTACAGCGCGACCTCATGCGACATTTGCAGTATGCCCTGGCCTATGCCGATGTCGACCTGCCGCAATTCCGGGCGCGCGTCGAGAGCGTTCAGCAGGCCTTGCGCAAGGTCCCGTTGCCACAACGGGTATATGCCACGCTCAAACAGCAGGCCCTGGAGCGGCTGCCCTACGGGCTGGACCTGCGCCACCAGGTAGGCCCGGTGTTCGACGTCGTCTATCAGCCAGGCGACCGCGCAACTGAGGACACCTATCTGACGCCCCTGCTGACTGCGAAAGGGTTTACCGAGTTTTTCGAGCCGCAGAGTCGGCACATCACCGACATGGCCTTGATCGACCAGTGGGCGCTGGGCGAGCGCAAGGCCCTTGACTACTCCGATGCCGACCGCGAAGCCCTGGCCGAGCGGGTCCGCGCCCTGTATAGCACGGACTACATCGCCAGCTGGCAACGCGCGTTGCAGGCATTGGACATCGCCGATTTTCGCGACCTCGACCATGCGGTGACGGTTCTTGAGCAATTGACCGGGCCGGCAGCGCCGTTGCAACGGTTGCTGGAGACAGTGCGTGACAACACTGTCATCCAGCCTTTGCCGGCATTACCCAGCATGGCCGATACCGTATCGGGAAGCCCGGTACCACTGCAGGTTACCGGGATCAGCCGGGCATTTTCCGGGTTGAACGCCATGCTCGAAGCGAAAGGTGAGAATCCCAGCTACTACGATGAAACCCTCGCTGCGATTATTGCCATCCACGAGTATGCGAGGACGGTGAAGGGCAGCCCGGATCGAGGCAATGCGGCGTTGCAGGCTGTGCTGCAGCGCTTCTCGATGCAGGGCGCCGACCCTATCGGTACGTTGCAGCGAGTCGCGACCGGCCTGCCCGAGCCTGTGAGGCAGCAAGTCAGGGCGGTCGCCGAGCAAACGGCCCGTGTGCTGAATATCGAGGCTTTGCGGGAACTGGAGCGACGCTGGGACAATGAGGTGTACAGCTTCTTTCAGCAGCGTCTGGCCGGCCGCTATCCCTTCGTAGTGAAAGCGCCCGATGCCTCGCTGGACGACTTTGAGGCCTTTTTCGGGCCGAAGGGGCGGTTGCAGCAGTTCCAGGATCAGTACCTCAAGGTCTTCCTGAAGGACAATATCGAGGCGTTGCGCTCGGACCGGCAGGGGACTTCACTGATTCGCGAGGATGTCATCGAGCAACTGAATGCCGCCGACCGTATCCGCGAGACATTCTTCGACACCCGGGGTAACCTCAGCGTGCAGTTCAGCATCGAGCCCTTGGGCCTCAGTGCCAATCAGCGCACCAGCCTGCTCGACCTCGATGGCCAGCTGATTTCCTACGCCCAAGGCCCGCGTCAGATCGTCGGGGTGATCTGGCCCAATACGCTGGGGCAGCAGGTGCGCAGCAACCTCACCCTGCTCAGCCAAGGTGGCAACAGCAGCAGCCTCAATTATCGCGGTCCTTGGTCGATGTTCCGTCTGCTCAGTCGCGGAGCGCTAAACGGGCGTACCGAGAGCAGCGTGGACCTGAGCTTCCGTGCCGGCGATGGGGTGATGCGCTACCGGTTGAATGCCGAAAAAGCGTTCAACCCCATTACCCAGCAACCGTTCAAGGGGTTCAAGCTGCCGCGCGGGTTGTTGCAGGTGGCGCAGCAGGTCAACTGATTCAGTGCCTATCGTCTTCTAAGCACCCGACCATAGCCCTCGAGGTACGCAGACCTGCCCGTCGAACAACAGGCGGGCCGTGCGTACCAGCCCGCAGCCGGCCAATGCGCCCTGTTGCAGCCTTACCTCGATACTGAATTCGCCACTGGGGTGCTCCACCGACAGCCGCTGGTGGTCGCCCGTGCCTGTGACGGCAATGCCCTGGGTCACCGCGCCTTCGATCAGGCAGGCAGTGGCGGCACTGACCGCGCCGAATACGCCGATCGAGGCATGGCAGCGGTGCGGAATGAACGAGCGGGTACTGATCGTGCCGCCCTGGCGAGGCGGGGAGACCAGGCACATCTTCGGCACGTTGCGCTGGCTGACGTCACCCAGGTTCATGCGCGGCCCCATCTGCAGGCGGATCGACTCCAGGCGCGCCTTCAGCGCATCATTGGCGTCCAGCGCTTCACGGCTTTCCCGGCCACTCAGCCCCAGGTCTTCGGCACGCAGCAGGATGACCGGCATGCCATTGTCGATACAGGTCACCTCGATGCCATCGACCTGGTCACGGCTGTTGCCGGTCGGCAAGAGAGCACCGCAACTGGAGCCGGCAATGTCGGTGAAGCTGATCACCAGAGGAGCGCCGTACCCGGGCACGCCGTCGATGCGGGTATCACCGGCATACTCCACCACTCCATCGGGCGTAGGCACCCGGGCGATTGCCAACTGGCCGGTGTTTTCCATGAAGATGCGCACGGCCGTGACCGGGCCATCGACCTTGACCAGGCCACGCTCGATGGCGAACGGCCCGACCCCGGCCAGGATATTGCCGCAGTTCTGGCCGTAGTCGACCCGCGCCTCATCCACCAGCACTTGGGCGAACAGATAGTCGACATCGGCCTCTGCGCATTGCGAGGGGCGGATGATCGCCACCTTGCTGGTCAGTGAGTCCGCGCCGCCGATGCCGTCTATCTGGCGGCTGTCGGGCGAGCCCATGACCGCCAGCAGTACGCGATCGCGCAGGCCGCCATCGGTGGGCAGGTCGTCCTGCAGGAAGTACGCGCCTTTCGAGGTGCCGCCGCGCATGAGCAGGCAGGGGATGCGGGTCTGGCTCATGTTGATTGGTCCAGGTCGGCAAGCTGGTCAACATAGCGCAGGCCTTTGGCGGCCAGGCGTGGGCGCATCTCGTAGATGTCCAGGCCCAGTTCACCAGCCGCCAGGCGCAGGCGTTTGCGCTCTTCCAGTTCGGCGCGCTCGGTCGCTGCGCGCAGCACGCTTGCCGCTTCGCCATGGCGTACCACGACCACGCCGTCATCGTCGGCGACGATGATGTCACCGGCATTGACCAGTTGCCCGGCGCACAGCAGCGGCAGGTTGACTGAACCCAGCACTTCCTTGACCGTGCCTTGGGCATTGATGGCCCGCGACCACACGGCAAAACCCATGTCGCGCAGAATCTGGCTGTCGCGCACACCGGCGTCGATCACCAGGGCGCGCACACCGCGGGCCTTGAGCGAGGTTGCCAGCAGGTCGCCGAAGTAGCCGTCACAACATGGCGAGCTGGGAGCGGCCACCAGCAGGTCGCCCAAGCGACACTGTTCGACGGCGACATGGAACATCCAGTTGTCACCCGGCGCCACCAGCACCGTCACGGCTGTGCCGGCCACGGCGACGCCTCGGTTTTGGAAACACGTATCTTGCCGGCTACGGCCGTACGCCCGAAGTCATCTCCCGGGCGGCCATCATCGTGCACCGGCAGCAGTTGCGTGCCGGCGGTGCCTTTGCCGCCATCGAGCTTGATGCTGTACAGGCCCAGCACGTCCACGCCGAAGCCGACGGTGCCGGGCGTGAAGCCGGACTTCAGGTCGAGGATGAAACTCTGCGTCCATTCCGCCGCCTTGTTCTGGCTGGCATCGCCGGTGTAGTCGCGATTCATGTAGAAATTGCGCAGGGTCAGGCTGGCCTTGGTGTCGTCGAGCAAGCCTTCTGCACCTGCCGACAAGGGCAGGCTGGCCGCCAGGGCGATACCCGGCAGGAGGGGGTAGAACGGGCGAGATTTCATTGTTGTTTCTCTTTTTGTTGGGCAAAGCGCTGCCGGCCAGCGGCATGAATGTGCTGGGGCGTGGGGTTGGGGCAAAGGTTGCGGGGCCGGAGCGGCCCCGTTTGCTCAGCGGCTGGCTTTAGCGGCTACTGAATAGCGCACTGGCTGGTTGCGGGTTTTCATGAAGTCTTCAAGGCTCTGCCCGCGCATGGCGGCGTAGATGTCCAGGTTGGAGACGCCCACGACCGCGCCGAGCTTTTCCAGCACGAAGAAGATCACGCCGTAGTGGATCAGCCCGCGCCAGTCGCGGCGTCGCAGCAGGTCGCGCTCCTCCTCGCTGAGCCCGGCCTCGTCAAACAGCGCCTCGGGCTCGGCCACAAAGCGCTCACGCCACTGTGGATCGATCAAACGGTGCAGGCACTTGTTCAGGCGATAGCCGCGGGCACTGCGTTCGAGGGTGTAGGGGTAGGTGCCCGTCAGTTGCTCGACCCCCGCCAGCTGATGCTGCATGTGCTGGTGGTGGCGCTCGTTGACCGGTGCCGGCAGGCCCTGGTCGAGGTTTTCCAGCAGCAGGGTGGCAATGCCGGTCATCGAGGGCAGGTAATAGCTCTGGTGCTTGCGCTCGACCTTGGCTGACAACGCGCCGCGCATGATCAGCCAGGTGATCACCTCCGCGCCTTTCATGCCGCCGAGGGTGGCGTATTCGGCCAGGGTCATCTCGGTGAGTTGCTGCGGGTCGTTGACCAGCAACTCGATGAACTGGGCATCCCATTCCGGGTTATTGAAGCCGCAGCGCTCGCCGTGGACCTGGTGCGAGACCCCGCCAGTGGCGACGATCGCCACCTTGAGGTCTTCCGGGTAGCTCTCGATGGCCCGGCGCAGGGCCTGGCCCAGCTTGTAGCAGCGCCGCGCGGTGGGGATCGGCAGCTGCAGCACGCCCACCTGCAAGGGCACGATCTGCACCGGCCAACCCTCGTCGCACGGCAGCAGTGCCGACATCGGCGAGAAGAAGCCATGGTCCAGCGGCTTGTCGCGGAAGAAACTCATGTCGAACTCGTCGGCCATCAGGCTCTGGCCGATGTGCCGCGACAGTGCCGCATGGCCGCCAACCGCGGGCAGATCGCGCGGGTTGCCACCTTCATCCGCCACACCGTATTGGTCGTCGACCCCCAGGATGAAGGCGCTGTAGTGGTCGAAGAAGAACGAGGTGATGTGGTCGTTGAAAATGTAGAACAACACGTCCGGCTGGTTGGCCTGCAACCATGTGCGGATCGGCTCGAAGCTCTGGAAGATCGGCGCCCAGGCGGCTTCCTGCTGTTTGTCGTGATCGACGGCAAAGCCGATGGTCGGGGTGTGGGAGACGGCCAGGCCACCAATGATACGAGCCATGTAAAGGTCCTCTGTTTCAGGTTATTGCGCGGTAACGGCCGGATGGGCGCGGCGCCGGGCGTGGCCGTTGGCCAGGATCGCCACGGCAGCGACGAACGCCGGCAGTCCAAGGAAAGTGAACAACAGTGGCAAGCCCAGGCCCAGGCTGAGCACGGCGCCACCGATCAGCGAGCCGAAGATGGCGCCGAAGCGGCCGATGCCGAGCATCCAGCTTACACCCGTGGCGCGGAAGTCCGTGGGGTAGTAGCCCGGGGCAAAGGCGTTCAGGCCGGTCTGTGCGCCGCTCATGCAGAAACCGGCGGCAGCCACGCCAACCACCAGCAGGCTCGACTCCAGGCTCAAGGCGCCCAGGCTCACGATGCACAGCCCGCCCAGGGCGTAGGCGACGGCGATGACCCGGTTGGGGTTGCGCCGGTCCATGATCCAGCCGACCACGATGGCGCCCACGGTGCCGCCGATCTGGAACAGGCCGGTGATGGTCGCGGCGCGCTCGATCGACAGGCCGCCATCACGCAGCAGGGTCGGTAACCAGCCCATTGTCAGGTAGATCACCAGCAGGCCCATGAAATAGGTCGCCCACAAGGCCAAAGTGCCGAAGCGGTAGCGCTCGCTGAACAGCTGGCGAGCCGGGGCCTTGTGCTGCACAGACGGTTCGCTGACGGTAAAGCGGGTGCCTTCGGCGAAATGCCCGCCGAGTTTGGCCAGGGCCGCGGCAATCTGTTGTGTCGGCGCCTGGCGGGCGGCCAGGAAACGGGCGGACTCCGGCAGCAGCCACAACAACAGGGGCAGCAGCGCGAGCGGCAGCACGCCGCCGGCCAGCAGCACCGACTGCCAACCGTGCTGGGGAATCAGCCAGGCTGCGAGAAACCCGCCCAATCCCGAGCCCATGTTGAAGCCGGTAAACATGACGGTAATCAGCAGCGAGCGGCTGCGCTCAGGCAGGTATTCGGCCAGCAGGGTGGTGCTGTTGGGCATGGCCGCGCCCAGTGCGATGCCGGTCAGCAGGCGCAGCACCGCCAGCTCATAAGGGTTGCGGGCGAAGGCGCAGGCCAGGCTGAACAGGCTGAAACCGGTGACGGCAATCAGCAGCACCTTCTTGCGCCCCAGGCGGTCGGCGTAGGGGCCGGCCGTGAGGGCGCCGAGGGCCAGGCCGACCATGCCAGCGCTCATCACCGGGCCGAACGCTGCACGCGAGAGCCCCCAGTCCTGCATCAGCGATGGGGCGATGAAGCCCATGACGGCCACGTCGAAGCCATCGAACAGCACGATCAGAAAGCACAGCGACAGGATCATCCACTGATAGGGCGAGACAGGGTGACTGTCGATCCAGTCTTTGACGTCGACGCTGGCGTCGACAGAGGGCTTGAGCATGGGGGATCACCTTTTGTTCTTGTAGTGGTGAGTAGTTCGGATGGAGAACCACCGCGCCGGATGTCGGCGGCAGTTGACTGTAAGGCGCCCCCGGCAGCGGGCGCCTCTGGGAAATGCTTAATGGGATATCGAATCTGCTTATCGGCCGGTTTTCCCGCCTGGCGTACCGACCTGATCGATCGTCATCGTCGAAACGCTGTTTTTCATCCGTCACATGCGATAAGCCGTGATTATTAAGCCTTAGATTTCACTTGAAAATTTACCTGGCAAGGAAGAAAATACCCACGTAATTACATGGTACGTATCATGTTACGAAATCGTAGGAGCAAACATGGCCCGGGGCGGTATCAACAAGGCGGTAGTGCAGCAGGCGCGGCAGGTGCTGATCGCCCGGGGTGAGTACCCCAGCATCGATGCAGTCCGTATCGAGCTGGGCAATACCGGGTCGAAGACCACCATCCATCGCTACTTGAAGGAGCTTGAGGGGCAGAAACCCGTTGCCCTGCAGGGGCAGGCTGCCCTCAGCGACGCGCTGACCAAGCTGGTATCGCAATTGGCTGCGCAGGTGCAGGAGGAGGGCGACGCCCGCATCGAGCTGGCCGAAGCCGCGTTCAACGAGGAACGCGAAAAGCTTGAGGCGCAGTTGCAGCTGGCGCAGCAGGCACTGGCGGCCGCCCACCAGCAACAGCAGATCCAGGCTGCTGCACTGGCTGCCGAGTCGGAGCGCCTGGTGACTGCACAGAACTCGCTGCAGGCCGAGCAGTTGCGTAGCGCCAGCCTCAATCAGTCACTGGGCGAATTGCAGGTGCGGTTGACCGACAAGGACGAGCAGGTGCGCTCGCTGGAAGACAAGCACCGGCATGCCCGTGATGCGCTCGAGCATTACCGCAGCGCCAGCCGCGAGCAGCGCGAACAGGAGCAGCGCCGCCACGAAGCGCAGACCCAGCAGTTGCAAGTGGAGCTGCGTCAATTGCAGCAAGGCATGATCGTCAAGCAGGACGAACTAACCCGCCTGCACCGCGATAACGAGCGGATGCTCGGCGAGCATCGCCAGGCCAACAGTGAGTGCAAGGTCAAGGATGAACTGCTCGAGCAGCGCGACTCGCAGATCCAGGGCTTGCGGACAATCCTCGCGCAGGCTCAAGGTGCCAGCGATGAAATGCGCCGGCAATTGCAGGTGCAATCGCAAAGCTTGGAAGACAAACGCGCGCAGTGTGCCGAGCAGGGCAGGCAATTGCAGCACTTGCACGATGAACTGGCTGGCCGTGACGAGGCGCTCAAGGCCTGCCGCGCGCAGCTGAAGGCGATCAATTGAATCAAACTTCCTCAGCTGCCTGTGTTCTTCCGTAAACATCACCGGGAGATCGCAACATGAACAAGCCAGAGCAGCATCGACAGGGGCCGCATTCCTCAGAGCAGGCGAGTAAAAAGCATGACCTGGGCTTCGACCCCGATTCGCCCGACCTTGAAGATCCGCAAGTCGACCCACAAGGGCCGGCCAAACCGCCCAGGGACGACGAGAAAGCCAACACCAAGCCCTGATGCAACACGCCCCATCGCCAGCAATTGGACGATGGGGCGGCTGTCATTCAGCTCTCAACTTGCTTGGCCGCTTCGACCCCTGATGAAGACAGCTTGATCGGATAGCTCATGCTGATTTGGTGATCATCACCCACCGCCACGCTACCGTCCTGGATCAATCCATGCTCCTGGAGCGTTTTGAGCATGCCGGCCACGGCTTTCTCGCCGCGGTAGTTGTCCAGTAATTCCTTGCCCAGGCCGTGCGGGTGGGCGTGCAGCAGGCGAGTGAGGATTTCGCTACGCAATGCATCATTACTCATGTGTGGCCTCGTGTGCTGGGACGGTCACTTGCCGTGGGTAACCTGGAGTGCCTTGGCCTGTTCCAGGTGGTGCTCCAGGGTCGGCAGTGTTTCGCTGGCAAAGGCCTTCAGTTCAGGCTTGTCGGAGGACGCCGCTTCCTTCTTGAACAGTTCCACGGCCTTTTCGTGGGCGTCGACCTGGTTGTTGACGTACGACTTGTCGAACGACTCGTCACGCCATTCGAGGATCATCTTCTTCACCTTGTCGGTCAGCGTGGCTTCGTCGGGAACGCTGATATCCAGTTTGCGGGCAATGTCGCCAAGTTTCTGGTTGGCCTTGGTGTGGTCGGTGACCATCTGCTGGGCGAATGTCTTGATCTCGGCGTTCTGACTTTTTTCCATGGCCAGGTTGCCAGTGACCGTTTCGGCGATCCCGGCCTCGGTGGCGGCCTCGACAAAATCATCCGACGTCGCGGCCAGTGCCTGCAGCGACGCCATGCCCAGCACCAGCGACAACCCAGCGCGTTTGATGAACAAATTGCTCATGCCTGACTCCTTGATACCGGTGGCGCGACCTCAGTGTCGCGTACGGTTGAGCCGGGCTTGTTGGCAAAGGTTTAGTTTTTCTTGGCACCGGGCGACCACCGTGAGGCACCTGAGTGCTGAACTATAGTCAGAGGTGGCATACGCTTGAGGGCAAGGACTTCCATGAGTGCAGCCAGAAAACAGGATGACGACGGGCTGTTCGCGGCCAGTGGCGAAGGGCGTGCCTTGGTACTGTTCCGCCTGGTCCTGGCATTCATGGCCATGATGATGCTGGCATTCGTGCTTGTCGAAGGCTGGCGCACCTGGCGTGATTACCGGCTCGCTTTCAGCACTGCCGAGAACATGGTCAGCAACCTGGCCAGGGCCACCAGCCAGCATGCCGAAGACGCCATACGCCAAGTGGACGCGATCACCGCAGCGCTGGCCGAGCGCCTGGAGGGTGATGGCTTCGATCATCTTGACCGCCCACGCCTGCATGCATTGCTGGCCCAGCAGATGGCGATCATGCCGCAACTGCATGGCCTGTTCATCTACGCACCGGACGGCAGCTGGATCGTGACTTATCACGACGCGATACCGCCCAATGCCAACAATGCCGACCGCGACTACTTCATCTATCACCGTAGCCATACCGACCGCAGCGTGCACATCGGCTCGGTGGTGCGCAGTCGCACCACTGGCGACCTGATCATTCCCATCTCGCGCCGGCTCAATAATCGCGATGGCAGCTTTGCCGGGGTATTGCTCGGCACCATCAAGGTGGACTGGTTCGTGCGCTATTACGGTGATTTCAAAATCGATGAAAGGGGCGCGCTGGTGCTGGCCAAGCGCGATGGCACCATCCTGGTTCGCAGGCCGTTCGTAGAGCAAGTAGTGGGACGCAGCCTGGCCGACAGCGAGGTGTTTCGCAACCACCTGCCCTATGCCAACGAAGGGCTGGCCGAGGCGGTGGCGGTGATTGACGGGACCCCGCGGCTGTATGCGTACAGGGCATTGTCGAGTTATCCGCTGGTGGTGGAGGCGGGCCTGTCGCGGGAATCGATCATCGCGCCCTGGCGGCACGATGTGATCAAGTCGGTCTCGATACTGTCGCTGTTGTTGGCCGGCCTGGCCGCGTTCGGCTGGGTGGTGCTGCGCCAGCTGCGCGAGCGTATCGCCATCGAGCGGGCGCTGCACCAGGCGCACCAGACCCTCAAGTCACTGGCCCTGACCGATAGCTTGACCGGGCTCGGCAATCGCCGGCGGCTGGATGCAGTGTTCGAGGCCGAACTCAAGCGGGCTCGGCGCCAGGGGCGTCCGGTGGCGCTGGTCATGCTCGATCTGGATTACTTCAAGCTTTATAACGACCGCTATGGCCACCCAGCCGGCGATCAATGCCTGCGGCGCTTTGCCGAGCTCTTACAGCAAGCGTTGAAGCGGCCTGCGGACCTGGCAGTGCGCTATGGCGGTGAAGAATTCACCGTGTTGCTGCCTGATACCGATGTAGCAGGCGCCGAACTGGTTGTCGTAGAGATCATGCAGTTGCTGCGGCGCCACGCGATCACCCACGCCGGTAGCCCGTTGGGAGTGGTGTCGGCCAGTGCCGGGATCGCCGTTGGCTATCCGACACGGGATGCCAGCACGCCAGAAAGCCTGATGGCGGCGGCTGACGCTGCGTTGTACCAGGCCAAGCGGCAGGGGCGTGATGGTTATACGGTGGCAGCCGCGTTGGCAGAAAGTACCGAATGACTGCTCAAGCCAGAGCCAGGCGCATTGCAAACCGCCCACTCAAACCATGCGCACGCTCTGTTGCCAGAATGCCCTGCAGTCTTGCGTCAAGCTGCTGATCATCGAGCACTTCGAACCCGTATCGGGCATAGAAGGGGCCATTCCAGGCCACTTGCGCAAAGGTAGTCAAAGTCAGCGTCAGGGCACCCCGATCTCGCGCCACGGCACATGCCTGGTCGAGCAACTGCCTGCCGATACCTTGCCCCTGCGACTGCAACCGTACCGAAAGCTCGTGAACATGCAGCGCTTGGCGTTCCAGGCTCATGCACACAAAGCCCAGGACCTGCCCATTGTCATCCTCGGCCAACCAGCTGCCATGATCGTAAATGAAGGCCTTGTGCGCCATTTCGTCCAGCCCCTGGGCACTGGCCAGCCAGGCCAGTTCGGGCAGCCGCAAGAATGCGCGTGCGGCGGATTGCTCGACTGCAATCAACTGGGCGATGTCAGCGGGCAGGGCGGGGCGTATGTGCATTAAATGTTCCTCCGTGGGCGGGCAATAGTCTGCGGTGAGCTGGGCGGGGCTTGCAATGAATGGGTTATAACGTAACATTTACAGTTTCCCAGCCATGTGAGACTGCCTTGATGACTGAAGAGGAACTGCTGCGCCAGGCTCCTGCAGCCTACATGAACGAAGTCCAACAGCAATTTTTCCGCAAGTTACTGCTTGGCCAGCGCTTCGACCTGCAAGCGCGTATCGAGGTGGAGTTCCAGGCCCTGCGCGAGCAGGAAGTGCACAGCGACCCGGCTGACATCGGCAGTGCCGAAGAGGAACGGCAGTGGCGGCTGCGCTCGCTGGAGCGGGAAAAGAAACTGCTGGACAAGATCGACCAGGCGTTGGAGCGCCTGGCCCGGGGTGAATATGGCTGGTGCCAGGAAACCGGCGAGCCGATCGGCCTGCACCGCCTGTTGCTGCGCCCCACGGCAACGCTGTGCATCGAAGCCAAGGAGCGCCAGGAGCAGAAGGAGCGGCACCTGCGCGAAGAGCGTTAGTCCGCTGCCAGTGCCTGGGCCTGCAACTGCCAGCGCACCGAGCTGACGCCTTTCTCCAGGCTCACCCGACCCACCAGCCGCTCCAGTTGCGCCGGCGCCTGCGGGTTACCGAGCAGTTCTGCGCGCACTTCCAGGCGCGCCGGGTTGGCCAGGTCTTCACTGTGCAGCGATTGCAGGCGCAGCTGTGGGTCGCCCAGGCTGTGCAGCATCAGGCTGCGCACCTGGATCTCATCTTCGGCGCGGCAGACGATGCGCACCTCGAACCGTTGTTCGACCTCGCTGGCTGGCAGCACCTCCTGGCGGTCGAGACGCTGGGCGATATCGCGCAGCAGGATGTTGGCACACAGCACCATCAGGCTGCCCAGCGTTGCCTCGAGCAACAGCCCGAGGCTGCACAACACACCAACCGCCGCAGTGCACCAGAGCGTGGCGGCGGTGTTCAGGCCACGCACGTTGAAGCCGTCGCGCATGATGACGCCGCCACCGAGAAACCCGATACCCGACACCACGTAAGCGGCCACCCGCGAGGCATCGTTGGGTGCCATGCCAGGCACCGCTTGGGTCATCAGCACGAACAGGCAGGCACCGGTGCTGACCAGCGCGTTGGTACGCAGCCCGGTCAGGCGCTGGCGCAGTTGGCGCTCGGCACCGATCAGCGCACCGAGCAGCAGGGCAATGCTGACGCGCAGCAGAAAGACTTTCCAATCCATAGCAAACCTCTTCCACGGGCTCACGCCCGCACGGTTGAATAACCAGAAAATGCGCAGGACCACGAAAGGGAAGAGGGGGAAAGCCTTCAAAGGCTGGAGAATTCCACCGCCTGGCCAATGGCGAGACAGTGGCAGGAAGCTGCCGGACTAGCTCGCCGTGTGGGCCTGTCGCAAGCGACTGGGGCTACTGTCCAAAGCAGGACTCCTGTTCAGTGATGCGAAATTGCGTCGCGGACCTTACGCCGCCCTCCACACGGGGTCAAGGGCAAAAACATGACAAGGGATTCATCAGGAAATGCCCTACAACCGGTTACGCCTGCATGGAAATAAACCTGGGTAATCGGTACCCTTGCGCCATTCTCCGCCATACCCCGGACCGTTACATGCTGTTCAATCTCGCCGTGCTGCTCGGCACCCTGGTGGCCATGGAAGGTGTCGGCACGCTGGCCCACAAGTACATCATGCATGGCTGGGGCTGGTGGCTGCACCGTTCGCACCACGAGCCGCAGCTGGGCATGCTGGAAACCAACGACCTGTACCTGGTGGCGCTGGGCCTGATCGCCACGGCGTTGATCGCCCTGGGCAAGGCCGGCCATGCGCCCTTGCAGTGGGTAGGCGCAGGCGTGGCCGGGTATGGCGTGCTGTACGTGCTGGCCCACGACGGCTTCTTTCATCGGCACTGGCCGCGCCGGCCGCAACCGGTCAACCGCTACCTCAAGCGCCTGCACCGTGCCCATCAGTTGCACCACGCCGTGAAGGGGCGCACGGGCAGCGTATCGTTCGGCTTCTTCTATGCGCCGCCGCTGAAGGTGCTCAAGCGCCAGTTACAGGCGCGGGTGCCACGCGACCACGGCTGACCCACCAGCCAAACCCCGCGGCAGTGAAGAACATGATGAGGCTGTACAGCGCGGCTGGCACGGCCATGGTGGCGTTGTTCAGCAGCGATGGGCTCAGCGCCAGGGCGATGGCCAAGGTACCGTTATGGATGCCGATTTCCATGCCGATGGCGATGGCCTGGCGCTTGGGAATGCTCAGCAGGCGCGGCACCCAGTAGCCAAGCGCCAGGCTGATCAAGTTGAACAGCAAGGCTGCCAGGCCCACCACCGGGGCATATTCGACAACGGTCTGCCAGTCCTTGGCCAGCGCCAGCAGGATGGTGAATGCCAGGAACAGCGCTGCCACCAGCTTCATCGGCTTTTCCATGCGTGCGGCAAAACGCGGTGCCCAATGGCGGATCAGCATGCCCAGGGCCACCGGCAGCAGGACGATGGCGAATACCTGCATGACCTTGGCGAATTGCAGCGGAATTGCCTGGTCCGACGTCATGAACCAGGCCAGCGAAAGGTTCACCAGCAGTGGCATGGTCAGGATCGCGATCAACGAATTGACCGCCGTCAGGGTGATGTTTAGCGCCACGTCACCATGGGCCAGGTGACTGAACAAATTGGCCGTGGTGCCGCCCGGGGACGCGGCCAGCAGCATCAGGCCGACCGCCAGCGCCGATTCCAGGCCAAAGCCATTGGCGATGAGGAAGCACACCAGCGGCAACAGCAGGATCTGGCAGCACAGGCCGACGACCACCGGTTTCGGGTATTTCACCACGCGGGCGAAGTCGGCCAGCGTCAGGGACAAGCCGAGACCGAGCATGATGATGCCCAGCGCCAGGGGGAGGAACGCAGTCAACAAGGGTGAGGCGGTCATGGGCAGGCACTCGGGCAAGGAATGCAGGCAGTCTAGGCCGGCCTTGCGGGCTGGCTAATTGCAATGCGCCAGTACTTGGTAACCGTTTGTTACCGGATTCCCTGTAAACCTTGGCCTACAGCGTCTGCATGCCGCGTTGCGATAGGCGCCCCGGCGCAGTAGCATTCCGCTTTTGCCGAGGATTAGCCTGTCATGCCGTTCCAGCAAGGTCTGCTTGCCACCCCCGTGCCGGCCCACGCCCGTCACCTGTTCTTCGCCCTGCAGTCGCCCGAGGCGCTGCCTGCCGTACTGGATGCATTGCTGCCGCAGGTGGATGGCCAGAAGCTGATCCTCGGCATCGGCGCCCCCTTGGCGAAAGCCCTCGGCCGTGACATTCCTGGCCTGCGCGCCTTCCCGCAACTCGATGCAGCAGTAGAAAACCCGAGCACCCAGCACGCCCTGTGGCTGTGGCTGCGCGGCAACGAACGCGGCGACCTTTTGCTCCAGGCCCAGGCACTGGAACAGGTGCTGGCCCCGGCGTTGCGCCTGGCTGACAGCGTCGATGGCTTCCTGCACCGCGGTGGCCACGACCTGACCGGTTACGAAGACGGTACCGAGAACCCGGTGGACCAGGATGCGGTGGATGCCGCCATTCTTGCCGGCGAGGAGCCAGGCCTGGCCGGTTCCAGCTTCGCCGCCTTCCAGCTGTGGAAGCATGACCTTGAGTACTTCAAGTCGCTGCCCCAGGCTGACCAGGACAACATCATCGGCCGCCGCCTGAGCGATAACGAAGAACTCGACGACGCGCCGGAATCGGCCCACGTCAAGCGCACCGCCCAGGAAAGCTTCGAGCCGGAAGCTTTCATGGTGCGCCGTTCGGTCGCCTGGGCCGACAGCCGCGGCGCAGGCCTGGCGTTCGTCGCCCTGGGCCGCAGCTTCGAGGCCTTCGAAGTGCAGCTGCGGCGCATGAGCGGCCTGGAAGACGGCATAATCGACGGCCTGTACCGCTTCAGTCGGCCGCTGACAGGCGGCTACTACTGGTGCCCGCCGATGACCGAGGCAGGTCTGGACCTGCGCGCTTTGCTGCAGGCCTGATTACAAAACATCCAGATACAGAATCACCTGCCAGTGCAGGGTAGAGCGGCTAGCCTTGAAAGTTTCCGACTTATGACGGGAGCTTTGCCATGTACAAGCGTCGCGACGTCCTACGCGCTGGTGCGGCTTTGGGGCTTGTGGCCGCCAGCCCCTGGCTGCATGCCGCCAGCTCCGCTGGGTTGCTGACGCGCAAGGTCCCCTCCACGGGCGAGGCCTTGCCGGTGATTGGTGCTGGCACCTCCGGCAGTTTCGAGGTCGAGGCCGGCTCCGCCGAATTCCAGCAGCTCAAGGTGGTGCTCAAGGCGTTTTTCGACGGTGGCGGCAAGGTCATCGACACCTCGCCCAACTATGGCGGCGCCGACAGCATTCTCGGGCAATTGCTGGAGGAGGGCGGCTGGCACCGGCAGTGCTTCATCGCCACCAAGATCGCCGCCGACAGCCGGGCCGATGCCGAAGCGCAATGGGCCGGCACGCTCAGGAGCCTGCGCACCGACAAGGTCGACCTGCTGCAGATTCACAACCTGCGCGACTGGCAGACGCAACTGCCCTATGCCCGCGAACTCAAGCAGCAGGGCAAGGCCCGCTACGTTGGTATTACCCATTACCTGAACAGCGGCCACGACGATGTGGCGCGCATCGTACGCAGCGAGCCGCTGGACTTCATCCAGATCAACTATTCGGTGAATGCCCCGCAAGCGGCACGCGAACTGCTGCCGTTGTGCCAGGACAAGGGGGTCGCCGTGCTGATCAACCGCGCTTTCGACGACGGCCGGCTGTTCGCCAGAGTCGAGGACCAGGCCTTGCCGGCATGGGCCGCCGAGGCCGGGGTCAGCAGCTGGGCACAGCTGTTCCTCAAGTTTGCCATCAGCCACCCGGCAGTGACCACGGTGATACCGGCGACCGGGCGACCGGAGCGTCAGGTTGACCAGCTCAAGGCTGGGCATGAGCCGCTGCTCACCCAGGCGCAACAGCAAACGCTGATCAAGCAGTTCGCCTGAGCTCATGAACAGCTGGGGCAGGCGTCTCGTCCAGCCTGGAGAGGGGCCAGCGGTGGTCGCCGGGCTATTACTGTTCTACCTGCTGTTCACCGGCTACTTCATGCTGCGGCCGGTGCGCGAAACCATGGGCGTGGCGGGCGGTGTAGACAACCTGCAATGGCTGTTCACCGGCACCTTCATCGCCACCCTGGCCAGCTTGCCGCTGTTCGGCTGGCTGGCCTCGAAGGTACGTCGCCGGCACATCCTGCCCTGGACCTACGGCTTCTTCGCCAGCAACCTGGTGCTGTTCGCGGCGCTGTTTGCGGTTAATCCAGACGACCTGTGGAACGCCCGGGCTTTCTACATCTGGTTGTCTGTGTTCAACCTGCTGAGCATTTCGCTGGCCTGGAGTGTGCTCACCGACCTGTTCTCCACCGAGCAAGGCAAGCGCCTGTTCGGCCTGCTGGCCACCGGGGCCAGCCTGGGCGGCCTGAGCGGGCCGATCCTGGGCACGCTGCTGGTGGCGCCGTTGGGGCACGCAGGGCTGGTGCTGCTGGCCGGGTTGTTGCTGATGGGCAGCGTGCTTGCTTGCGTCTGGCTGCAGCATTGGCGCGATCGCAACCCATTGCCCGCTGCGAATGAACAGCCCACGTCGCGCCCCCTGGGCGGCAATCCCTTCGCCGGCGCGACGGCCGTTTTGCGCTCACCTTATCTGCTGGCGATTGCCTTGTTCGTGATGCTGCTCGCCAGTGTCAGTACCTTCCTGTATTTCGAGCAGGCCCGCATCGTCAGCGAAACTTTCACCGATCGTACGCGCCAGACCCAGGTTTTCGGCCTGATCGACACCGTGGTACAGGCGCTCGCCATCCTGACGCAAGTGTTCCTCACCGGCCGCCTGGCCAGGCGCATGGGCGTCGGCGTGTTGCTGGTGGCGGTGCCGCTGGTGATGGCGGCGGGTTTCCTCTGGCTGGCCCTTGCACCGGTGTTCGCCGTATTCGTGGTGGTCATGGTGGTGCGCCGGGCGGGTGAATATGCGCTGGTAAGGCCGGGTCGCGAGATGCTGTTCACCGTATTGCCGGCCGAAGACAAGTACAAAGCGAAGAATTTCATCGACACGGTGGTCTATCGCGGCGGTGACGCACTCAGCGGCTGGCTCAAGCGCGGCCTGGATGCCATGGCCGAGCACCCGCAGCTGGCAATGACGATCGGCATCATCCTCGCGCTCGGCTGGAGTGCGACGGGCCTATGGCTCGGCAGGCGACATCAGCTCAGGGCAATGGAGCCTGGTCCCGCCCGCACCTGATATTTTTGCCAGTTGTGGCTGCGGCCTTGATGGGTACTAATCAGCGAGCCGGTCGCACTTGGGATCGGCCATGTCATTCAGATCATGGAGAGTATGGATATGACCATTCAAAAGATGCTGTGCCTGCTCGGCTGCCTGCTGCTGAGCAGTTTCACCTTTGCCCACGTATCCCAGTCACACGCAGTGATCGGGGCAGGTAACGCCGTAGCTGCTCTGGAAAAAACGACTGCGCCGCAGGTACCTGGCTCGCCGCAGGCAGATGATGAAGAAGATAGCGATGACGAGGGTTGATCGCTCACTCGTGACCATGGCTGGCGAGGTTTACCTCGTCAGCTTTCACCTTTCCACTGGCGCACCAAATACATCCCTGCCGCTTATTTAACGCCGCCGGTCCGAACCCTTCGCAATAAAACGAATCCCCCGATATCGCCGAACTCCGACCTTATGTACGGCGCAGCGCCGTGCACTTCGAAAGCCACAAGAGGTTAGAGACCATGGCCAATAAAGAAAACAGCCGCACCGGTAGCCAAGGTGGTAGCAAGAACCCTGGCAACTTCGCCAATGATCGCGAGAAGGCCTCCGAGGCCGGTCGCAAAGGCGGCCAGCAATCCGGCAGCGGCCGTACCAGCAGCGAGTCGGGCCGCAAGGGCGGCCGTTCGTAAGTGAGGCAACGCAGTGCCGGGGCGACCTGGCGCTGCGCTCTACTGGAACGGGAGGTCTCTATGCGACTTTCACCCCTTGTCGCCTTGCTGGGCAGCCTGACGCTGCTTGGCGGTTGTTTTGACCGGGACAACAATCACCCGGGCAAGGACAGCGATCCGAGCAAGCCCTCGGTGCAAATGCAGCAACCCGATGAAAAGCCTGCGCCGCAGCCTGCGCCGGACCCTGAGCCCATGCCGCGGGAAAACCAACGCCAGTAAGCGCATCAGGAGCAAGGCATGACGGTCATGACCCGCAATACCACAGCACCGAGAGAGGCCCTGGCCACTGACAGCAGCCTTGCCAGCCGGTATCAGGCGCTATTGTCAGGCCAAGACCACGGCACTCGCCAATGGCTGGTGGCCAAGCTGGCCGAAGCCAGCCTCCTGAGCGACGATCTGCCGGACACCCCTGGACAGCTTGACGCCTGGAGCGCCCGCCATACCGCGCAGGTCGCCCATGAACATGCTCTCTATCTGGAGCAGCGTCGCCAGGGTGCTCCCCGGCGCTATTTTGCCAATCGCTCCCAGGCCCTTTGGTTTTTGCAGCAAGTGGCACCGACCAAGGCCGTCGACGGTGCCTGGTTGCACGCCACCCTGAGCCATTGGCACGATCCGCGATTCCACGGCCTGATTCGCACGTATCTCGAAGAATTGGGCGACGGGGACCCGCGCAGCAATCACGTACTGATCTACCAGCGCCTGTTGAGTCGACTGGGTTGCCTTGAGCCACTGGCGCTCGACGATGAACGCTACCTCCAGGGGACCTTGCAGCTGGCCCTGGGCAGGTATGGTGACAGCTTCCTGCCGGAGGTTATCGGCTACAACCTGGGCTATGAACAGCCGCCACTGCATTTGTTGATCACCACACATGAACTGGCCGAACTGGGCATCGACGGTCAGTATTTTCAGCTGCATGTGACCATCGACAATGCTGCCAGTGGCCATGCGCGCAACGCCATTCGAGCCGTCCAGCAACTGTGCCCGGAGCAGGACATCGAGAAGTTCTACCGCCGGGTTCGCCACGGCTACCGCCTCAACGACTTTGGCATCGCTGCACCGACCTTGATCAGCCGCTTCGACCTTGAGGCTGAATTACTGGCCGCCCTCGAGCGTAAACGCGCTTTTGGTCAGTTCATGCATGCCGACCGTTGCCGCTTGCAGCAACGTACGGTGAATCAATGGCTGGCTGAGCCGGGTTTGCTACCGGGATTCCTGCAGGCCTTGCAGAGCCATGGCTGGATCAAGCGCGGGCAGAACCCATCCGACAGCCGCTGGTGGTCGTTGATCGAAGGCCCGAGTGCGCCCATGTTCGGTGTGTTCAACGCCTATGAAAAGCAGCTGTGGCACGACTGGATTGCCGCTGACTGGCAGCCGTCCCTGCGCCGCGTGGCGCCCGGCAGCTGGTTGCCAGACATGCCCGTGCCAACCGAACGCATCGCCCAGGAACAGGACATCGACAGCCTCATTGCCGACATGGCCGGTAATCGTCACGCCCAGCCTCAAGGCCTGTCCGCCACCCGTGCCTACCTGCGCGTTACCGGCCTTGCCCAGGAGGGCCCACACTGATGATGCTCGACCCACAACAGGTGCTGGCCGACGAGGCGCTGCTCCACCTCGGCCGCAGGCTGCGCGCCGATGGTTACCGTTTCACCTGTGTGACACCGGCCACCCAGGCACGCAACAACGCCCGGCATGGTGCAGAGCATGCCAGCAACCTGCGCGATGTATTTGGCTGGAGCAGGCCGTTCTCGCCTGCCCTGATCTCCAGTGACGAACTCGAACAGCTGCGCGCTGCGCAGGTGGTGAGCGAGGAGGGCGAATGGCTGCGCAGCCGGGTACGCTGGTCCAGCCTGGACGACCTGTTGCTGGTGCATTCGGCCTATCCGACCGAAGCCAGTGACGCGGTGTTTTTCGGCCCCGACAGCTACCGTTTCGCCCAGGTCATCCATGACCACTTGCAGCGCAGCCCGATGCCTGTCCAGCACGCCGTCGACATCGGCTGCGGCAGCGGCGTGGGTGCGTTGGTGATCGCCCGTGCGGCCCACCATGCTCAGGTCAGCGCCGTTGATATCAACCCTTTGGCCCTGCGTTACACGGCCATCAATGCGGCGTTGGCCGGTGTCAGCAATGTGTCGGTCGAACTGAGCGATCTGCTCGACGGCATCAGTGGCAATTTCGACCTGATCGTGGCCAACCCGCCATACATGCTCGATGCAGGCCAACGTACCTATCGCCATGGCGGCGGAGCACTGGGCGCGGAACTGTCGCTGCGTATCGTCGAACAAGCGCAGGAGCGTCTGACCCCAGGTGGCTCGTTGCTGTTGTACACCGGGGTCGCCATCGTCGAAGGCCGCGACCCCTTGCTCGAAGCCATTCGACTGCGCCTGGGCGGACCGGAATGGACCTGGGTGTACCGCGAAATCGACCCGGACGTGTTTGGCGAACAACTGCTGGAGCCGGGCTATGAGCGGGTTGAACGCATCGCCGCCGTGGCGCTGACCGTCAACCGCTGCGCCTGATCCCGCATGTACCGGCCCTGCACGTTTGGCATCGAAGAAGAGTACCTGCTGGCGGATCTGGCCAGTGGCCGAGTGTTGAGCACACCTTCGCTGACGGTGGCTCGGCGTTGCCGTGAAGCGGTAGGCGGTTTCTACGCGGAAGAGATGTTTCGTAGCCAGATCGAGATCGCCTCGCCGATTTTCGGCAACCTGCATGAAGCCCGGCAGTTCTTTCTCGAATACCGGCATCGCCTCAATACGCGGCTGGCAGAGGAGGGCGTCGGGCTGTATTGCGCTGCCAGTCATCCCACTGCGCCGTGGCTGCGCCAAAAGGCCAGGCCTTCGCCGCACTACCGCCAGGTTTTCGACGACTACCAGCATGTGGCCCGCCGTAGCCTGCTCAATGGCCTGCACATCCATGTAGGCGTACCGCCAGGCTGTGACCGCATGCAGTTGATCAACCGCTTGTTGTACTGGCTGCCCCTGCTGTTGGTGCTCAGCACCTCGTCGCCCCTGTGGAGCGGGCAAGATACCGGCTACATGAGCTACCGGCGGGTGATCTGTGGTGAATGGCCGCATATGGGGCTGCCGGAGGCATTGCCAGACTGGGCTGCCTACGAGCGCTACCGGGCGTTGCTGCAACGTACCGGCGCGCTGGCGAGCGACGGCGATTTCTGGTGGGCGATCAGGCCGTCGCGGCGCTTCCCCACTGTGGAATTGCGCATCTGTGATGCTTGCCCTGATCTGGAAGACGCCCTGTGCGTGGCCGGTCTGTTCCGCCATCTGGTGGAACATAACCTGCAGCCCCAAAACGCCCCCATGCCAATTAGCCGGGAGCTGCGCTGGATTACCCAGGAGAATTACTGGCGGGCCATGCGCCATGGTCGCTTCGCCGAGTTTATCGGGCTGCATGACCAGCAGCCGGTCACTGCAGAGGGCTGGCTGAGCCAGTTGCAGGCGCGCCATGCCATCGACACGGTGGACGCTGAACGGGCCTGCCGGCACGCCCAGTACATCCTGCAGGCTGGCACCAGTGCCGATCTTCAGCGGGAGGTGAGAGCACGGGCGCTTGCCGATGGCGCCAGCGCTGCTCGAGCATTGCAAGCGGTTACCCTGCAGGTGCTGGCGCAAGGACGTGGCGAGCCGGTAACGCCGCTGTCGGCACAAGGGCTTGCAATCAGGTAGCGATCACCGACAATGGCGGCGCCCATCGCAAGCCATTCGGACCCCTGCGCCATGATGCTGATCAAGCAATTCCCCGACATTTCCCTCGCCGATACCTTGTTCGTCTTCGCCCTGGAGGCAGAGGCCGGCGATGTTTTCACCAAGGTGAAGACCGTGTTCACCGGTATCGGCAAGGTCAACGCCGCCATCGCCCTGACCCGGGCGATCCAGCAACAGCGCCCCAAGCTGATCGTCAACCTCGGCTCGGCCGGCAGCCAGCGTCACGGCAAGGGAGAGGTGGTGTGCTGCACGCGCTTCGTGCAACGCGACATGGACGTGACCCCACTGGGCTTCGCCCGCTATGAAACGCCGCTGTCGAGCATCCCGGTACTGCTGGAGCATGGCCAGGTAATCCCCGGCTTGCCGGTGGAAACCTGCGGCAGCGGTGACAGCTTCGAGGTCAACCATGGCGATGCACCTTACGATGTGGTCGACATGGAGGCCTACGTGTTCGCGCTGATTGCCCGCGAAGAGGGCATTCCGTTCGTGTGCCTGAAGTACATCTCCGATGATGCCGGCAGCGATGCGGCGGGTGACTGGGCAGTGCAGGTGCACCTGGCAGCCGAGGCGTTCAAGCGGGTGCTGTTCACCCAGGTGGGCTGAACCACCCGCAGGGCTAATCGAGTAAACCTTCCCGTCGCCACGCAGTCACTTCTGGTAGGAGGCCCATCGTCGGGCCTGGGAGGTGCAGGTCATGGCCAGGGCTATCTGGAAAGGCGCGATCAGTTTCGGTCTGGTCCATATCCCGGTGTCGCTCAATACCGCAGTGCGCACCGAGCGGGTCGATTTCGACTGGCTCGACAAGCGCAGCATGGAGCCGGTGGGCTACAAGCGGGTGAACAAGGTCACCGGCAAGGACATCGACAAGGACAACATCGTCAAGGGCGTGGAATACGAGAAGGGCCGCTACGTGGTGATCAGCGAGGAAGAGATCCGCAAGGCCCGCCCCGAAGCCACGCAGACCATCGATATCTTCTCGTTCGTCGAAGCGCAGGACATCCCCCTGCAGCAGTTCGATACCCCGTATTACCTGAGCCCCGACAAGCGCGGTGGCAAGGTCTATGCCTTGCTGCGCGAAACCCTGGAAGCGACCGGCAAGGTGGCGCTGGCCACCGTGGTACTGCATACCCGCCAACACCTGGCGCTGCTGCGTCCTCTCGACGAGGCGCTGGTGATGATCACCTTGCGCTGGCCAGACGAAGTACGGGGCCTGGAAACGCTGGAGCTGGACAAGAGCGTGACCGACAGCAAGCCCGACAAGCGCGAGCTGGAGATGGCCAAGCGGCTGGTCGAAGACATGAGCGGGCCATGGGCGCCCGATGAGTACCATGACGCGTTCCGCCAGACCATCATGGACCTGGTGGAGGAGAAGGCCAGCAAGGGCAAGATCGCGGTGGTGGAAAAAGGCGAGGCGGGCGGCAGCGAGAAGGGCGCCGATATCATCGACCTTACCGAGCTGCTCAAGCGCAGCCTCGGTGGCAAGAAGCCCGCCGCCGAGAAAAAACCGGCCAAGCGCAGCCGCAAGGCCTCCTGAGTCCTGTTCTGGCCTCTTCGCGGGCATGCCTGCGAAGAGGCCAGAACAGGTAACTACAGACTCGCCAGATAATCCCCGAACCCTTCGCGGGCCCGGCTGTCGATCCGGCTGCTGGTTGCCACGCTGTGCCTGGCCGTCCACACGATCTGCGCACCATCGGCCTCAAGGTCCCGCACCAGTTGCACATCTTCATGGGCCGCCAGCGGCTGAAACCCGCCCACCCGCTCATAGGCCCGGGCACACACGCCAAGGTTCGCCCCATGGATATGCCGATGGCCCTCCCGCGCTTCATAGCGGCTGAGGTAGAGCTTGCGTAGTGCCGCCCTTTGCCAAGGCTGCCAATGGGCGATATGGACCGTGCCGCACACCACCTCTGCGGTGCAGGCCAGCTGTGACAGCAGCCAGTGCGCTGGCACCTGGCTATCGGCATCGGTACAGGCCAGCCAGTTGGCGCCGCGCTCAAGCATCCATTCGGCCCCCAGGCGGCGTGCCATGCCGACACTGCCGGCGTCGACCGCAAGCACATCAACGGCATACCGGGCGGCTACCTGGGCACTGCCATCGACGCAGCGATCAAGTACCACCAGCACACGCACTAGGTGCCCTGCCTGTTGAGCGCCGACAACGGCGCCAGCCATAGCCTTCAGGCAGCGTCCCAGACGCCTTGCTTCGTTGTGCGCAGGAATCACCACGCCAATCATGGGCAGGTCTCGTCCAGGTCGACCACGCTGGGCTGGCACGACCAATACTCGAGCAGGAAGTCGGCCTCTTCGTGGCGGTAAACCGGATATAACGGCAGGTGTTTGGCCAGCAATTGGTGCACCTCACGGCCATCTTGCGGGCAGCCGGCGATGGGATGCTTCCAGTGGCACGCGAGCAAGCCTCCGTCGTAAGTCAAGCTGGCGACCGATTGCTCGATGACCTGCAGCCAATCGGTGGGGTCG
Organism: Pseudomonas sp. SMN11; assembly: GCF_052041945.1. Taxonomy (NCBI): domain Bacteria; kingdom Pseudomonadati; phylum Pseudomonadota; class Gammaproteobacteria; order Pseudomonadales; family Pseudomonadaceae; genus Pseudomonas; species Pseudomonas sp. SMN11. The sequence goes on from NZ_JBKGGW010000013.1 coordinate 75,894, forward strand.
AGGTAGTACCCGATTTCGCTGAGCACGATCAGGTCGAAGCGCCCTCCCGGCCAGTCACCGGGCAACCTGGCCTGCTCGATCGAAGCATTCGGCACATCGGTCAGGCGCTCTCGGGCCAGGCCCACCGCCGTGGGGTCGAGATCCTGGCACAGCAGCTCGGCGCAGCGCTCTGCCAGCAGCACGCTCAGTTCACCATTGGCACAGGCCGGCTCGAAAATGCGCTGGTAGCACTGGCGTGGCAGGCTGGCCGCGACGAGTTCACGTTTACGTTTCTCATACCAGCGGGTGCGGAAGGCCCACGGGTCTTCGTTGCGGGCATACAGCTCGGCGAAATACTGCGCATCAAGGCTCATGATCACTCCGTTACAGAAACACCAGTTCGAAAGGTTGCAGCAGGCAATCCAGCAACCGGGCCGGCAGCACCGGCGGGCGTGGGCCATCCGGCTCCAGCTGGCTGACATGCGCGGCCAAGGCTTGGCGCTTGCGCGCCAGGGCGGTGTCGTCAAGCTGAATGCGGTGAGCGCGTGGCCAGGGCAGACGCGGGTCGTCCGGCTGTGCCCAGTGCCACGCCCACACCGGCACCTCGATCAGTTGCGTCTTGCGCGCCTGGGCTGCCTGGGCAGCGGCTCTGCCGACCGCCTCGTGGTCGCCATGACCGTCGTTGCGCCAAGTCGCCATCAGCAGGTCATCGGGCCGCAGCGCCTGGGTCAGGTGGTTGACCAGAAATGCCTCTTCGCGGGGCAAGGCGCCATCCTTGAGGTTCAGCCGGCGCCAGTCCAGGCGGTTGAGGTCCAGATCGAGCTGCTGCAAGGCTTGCCGGCTCTCAAGCGGGCGCTGCCTGCGCAGGCGATGCTCGGTCCAGTGTTCGGAGCCACAGTGGCTAGCCTCACCGTCGGTGGCGGAAATCAGCAGCAGTTCGTCTTCGCGACCGCGAAAATACGTCAGCAAGCCGCCGGCCATCAGGACCTCGTCATCCGGGTGCGGTGCAATCAACACCAGGCGACGCCCGGGCGGGCACAGTTGCTGCGGCGTTACCCAGGTGGCACGCGCCAGGTGGGCGGCCTGCTGCCACTCGGCCCAGGGTGTACCGTCGCTGGACTGGATCAGGTTGGTGTTCATAGCTTCCACGCTCCGGCAGGTACTTGTGTCAGTTGCGCCCCCAATGCCGCCAGGTCGTGTTCAGCGTGGCTCTGGCGCAGGTACACCGGTAGGTCGGCGCTGAGCCTGGCGAAGTGGCTGTTGCGGCAAAAGGGCGTAGCCCCCAGCGCCCGGCCGACGTGGTGAATCACCTGCTCGACCGCCTGCTCGACCTGAGCGCGGGTACGTCGCACTTCGAAACTGGCGTCGGCCTCGGGCTGCCGGTCAATCCATGCCGCGCATTCGCGCAGTGCAGCGCGTGCGCCAAACAATGCGGCATCCACCGCACCCAGATGGGCATCGGCGTGGGCATCGGGCCGTGGTTTGCGGCAATGCGCCCGCAGGTAGTCGGCCAAGGCTTCGGCGGCGCCATACCAGCACGCGGCAATGCCGGCGCCGCCGTGCCAGAAGCCGGGGCGCGACAGGTATTGCCCTGGTCCGCCAATGGCGATGCCGGGCGTATGGTCGAATTCCACTTCGATGCTCGCGGTGGTCGCCATGCCAACGGCCTGCCAGCTGTCGATACTCAAGCCCTGGCTTGGGTGCGCCAGTTCGATCGCCACCAGCTGCGGCTGGTCGCCTTCGGCCCAGGCGGTAATCAGCGCGCGGTCGATCTGCAGGGCGCCGGAGCACCAGGCCTTGCGCCCGGCCAAGCGCACCTGGTCACCGTCACGGGCGACGATGCGTGCGCGGGCATCAGGCGGCTCTGCGGCCCAGACGCCCCAGGTGCCTTCGTCGACGTGGTGCGCTGCGCCACATTCAGCGAGGATAGCCAAGGCATCGGTATGCCCCTCGTAAAGCTTGGCCAGTGCCAGGTCGCAACCGGCCACTCGCGCCAGGGTCTGCCAGCGCCGCAAGGTGTTGCCTTGCCCAGGCAGCGGCAGCAGGTCGAGGTGGTCGGCCTGCAGGGCCTGGATCAGTTGCGGTAGCTGGGTGTCGAGGTTCAGCGGCTGTGGCCGTTCGCCAAAATTGCGCAACAGCCGGTCGAGGTTGTTGAGGTCGAAATCCTGGACAATGCTCATGCCACCCCCATTTGCTTGCGCATGCGCGCGGTAATCGATTGGCGGGTCTTGGCCATGTCGGCCCACGGATCGTCGATTTCGGCCAAGCGCTCGCGCAGGTTGCCGATATGCCACTGGTTGGCGCCCTTGAGCTGGGCCAGTTCTTCGCGCCAGATCGGCACCGATACCGGCAGGCCCTCGCGAGCGCGCAGGGAATAGGCGCACACCGTGGTGGCGCCTTTGCCGTTGCGCAGGTAGTCGATGAAGATCTTGCCCACTCGGTTTTTCGGCCCTGAAACGGCGCTGAGCCGGTCTGGGAAAAGCTTGGCGAGGTAGTCAACGATGGCGTGGCTGAAATCCTTTACCTCGTCCCAGCCGGCACGGCGGGTGAGGGGGACCACAAGGTGCATGCCCTTGCCGCCGCTGGTCTTGAGAAACACCATTAGCCCCAGCTCGTCTAGCAGGGTGAGGGCCAGTTGCGTGGCTTCGAGCATGGCCTTCCACGGCAGCGCCGGGTCCGGGTCGAGGTCGAGGACGAAACGGTCGGGCTTGTCGAAGTCCTTGTCGGTGGCGTTCCAGGTGTGTAGTTCGAGCATGTTCATCTGCACCGCGCCCAGCAGGGTATCGACGCGGTTGATGACCATGGCTGCCTGGCCGGCTTCGGCCTTGTCGTAGGTGAGCACATGGGGAATGTGCAACTGGCCGGCGTTCTTCTGGAAGAACAGCTCCCCAGCCAGGCCGTCCGGGGCCCTCACTAGTGCCACGGGACGATCCTTCAGTTGCGGCAATAGCCACTGGCTGACTTCAGCGTAGTACTCGGCAATTTGCCGTTTGGTCGCACCGATCGTTGCGTCGATCACCCGGTCGGGATGGGTCAGGCGCAGCTCGCCCAAGTCATCCGAGAGGTCGGCTTGCTTGCGTTTGCGCAGGGTCTTGCCGGGCATGGCGCGCTCCAGGTCGATGGCGGTGGCGGGCTTGTCGTCGCGCAGCCCATGGAATACGGCGTGGCGCACCACGCCGTCGCGGGTCATCTGGGCATAGGCAACCTCGGCCAGCAGCTGCGGCTTGAGCCAGTGCACGCCACGCGCTTCAACGCCGGTCGGCGGCTTGGGCAATGCGGGCCTGGCGACTTCCAACGGCTTGAGGCGGGCATGGATACTGTCCAGCGTGGTGGCGTTGAAGCCGGTGCCGACCTTGCCGGCGTAGCGCAGTTCGCCGCTGTCGTTGTCGTGCAGGGCCAGCAGCAGGGCACCAAAGCTGCTGCGGCTGCCTTTGGGGTCGGTGAAACCGACGATCACGAACTCCTGGCGCTGTTTGCACTTGAGCTTGACCCAGTCGGCGCTGCGCCGGCCGACATAGGGGCTGTCTGCGCGCTTACCGATCAGGCCTTCGAGTTCAAGACGGCAGGCGCTGTCCAGCAGCGAGTCGACGGGCTGGTCGAAGTCTTCGGAATACCTGAGCCTGTCCGACTGGCTGTGTTCGAGCAGCTGACGTAAGGCTTCGCGACGTTCCTGCAGCGGCAGTTGCCGCAGGTCGCGGCCGCCCAGATACGGCAGGTCGAAGAGGTAGTAGCTGATTTGTTCATCGTGATCGGTGTCGAAGGCATTCTGCAGGGCCTGGAAGTCAGCCTTGCCGTGATCGTCATTGACCACCATTTCACCATCGAGCCACGCCGAATCGATACCCAGCGCCCGCAGTGCGGCAACCTGGCCAGGCATCCTGGCGCTCCAGTCATGGCCATTGCGGGTGAAGAGACGGATGTCGTCGCCATCAATCCGGGCGAGCATGCGATAGCCGTCGAATTTAACCTCGTAGCGCCAGTCGCCGTCGGGCGGGGAATCGACCAGGGTGGCGAGCTGCGGTTGCAGGTGCTCGGGCAGTGCAGCCTTGGCCGCGCTGCCGGTTCGCTTGCGGTCGGTCCGGGTTGGCGAGGGCTTGGCTTTGGCCGTACGCCGGAGCAGCAGGGTGCGGTCACTGAGCACACTGTCCGGCTGGGCCTCGACGATGCTGTATTCGTCTTCGCTACGCGCCTGTTCGTCGCGCGACTTTACCAGCATCCATTGCTCTTTCTTGCCGGCCAGGTGGGTGCGGAACAGATTCCACACACCATTGAGCTTTTCACCCTGCAGACGAAAGCGCAATTTGCCCTTGGCATAAGCCTGGTGGACATCGCCTTCGGGCTCCCAGACACCCCGGTCCCAGACGATCACATCGCCGGCCCCGTAATGGCCCTCGGGGATATGGCCCTCGAAGTCCGCATAGTCCAGCGGATGGTCTTCGACATGCACCGCCAGGCGCCGCACTTTCGGGTCGAGTGACGGGCCTTTGGGGATGGCCCAGCTTTTCAACGTACCATCCAGTTCCAGGCGGAAGTCGTAGTGAAGGTGACTGGCGTCGTGTTTCTGGATGCAGAACTGCAGGGCGTGAGCGTGCTTGCCCCGGCCACGCTTGCCGCTGGGCTCGGGCGTGGCGTTGAAATCGCGCTTGCGTTCGTACTCTGCAAGGGGCTTGGCCATGGCGGGCTCCGGGGTGATTCCCTGTCTGTAGATTGGGAGGCGGCCGCCTGCGTGCTAGTTCAAAAAAACTCTGAATCATCCACGGCTTGGGGGAGTCGACCGTGTGTACCGCACTGATGGAGAACCCAGATGAACCGACCCGATGATCCCAAGCCTTACACACCCACCGAAATCGATGACACCGAGGACCGCATGGGCAGTGTCCGTGAACTGGATTTCAGCGACCGAAACGACGAGCGCGAAGGCCGTGTCGGCGATGAGCGGCCAGCCGCCGAAGTGGCCCAGGAGTTCCCACCGCGGCGCGTCGCCGAAAGCGGCATGACCGGCGGCGAAGCCCTGAGCGACAGCCTGCATGAGGACAACGTGACCTACGACGACCTCAGCCCCGACACGCTGCTGGACGAAACCGGCGCGCGCGACCCGCATGAGCCGGGAGGCAGCGGCGGGCCGGCGGACAAGACCCTGCGCCGCGTGGGTGCCAACGAGATTGGCGGCGGCATCGGTCTGGACGAGGCAGAGTTGGCGCGCTCTGCGCCACTGGACGGCGAGCCGTGGACAGATGACGTGATCGAAGACGACGAGGGGACCACACCATGAACGAGCAACGTTGTGCCTGTATCCACTGCAGCTGTACCGTCGATGCCAATGCCGTGCAGCAGGGTGGCAAGGCTTACTGCTGCGAGGCCTGCGCCAGTGGGCACCGCAATGGCGAACCGTGCCGCATGGCCGACTGCAAGTGTGCAGCGACCGCGCAGCCCAAGGAAAGTAACGTGGACAATGCGCTGGACGAGACCTTCCCGGCCAGTGACCCTATCTCGCCCTGATGCGCATTTTCTGGATCAATGGGTCTGCCAGATGCCCTCGTTGCGCTCGCAGTCTGCGCGGGCCTGGCCGAGGCTTGGCGTGTCGTAGTAGTAAGTGATGACCCTGGCATCCTTGGGCAGGGCCGGCTTCGTCGAAGGCTGGTCCCGCCCGCCGGCGTTGGGATTGGCGAGGGTTTCCTGGGTCAGCGGTGCGATGCAGCTGCCCACACTGCCATCGGCACAACGCGCCACCTTGTGTTTTTCAGTGCTGAGCATGTCCTTGCTCTCGTTGCTGCACGACCAGTTGATCGACTCGGCGGGCATGTTGCTGAAGCTGTAGCAGGTATGATGCTCGACCGGCTTTACCGCTTCGCTGGAGGAACGCGTCTGCACATCGCAGGCTTCGGCCAACACTTCGCCGCTGGCCAGACTGGCGAGTACTATCATCATCAGGTGTATGCGCATGTTACCTCCCGGGCCATCAGGCCGGTGTGTCGCGCTGGCGCATGGCCTTGGCGCGCTTTTCCAGGATCAGGTAGGTGAGTAGGGCGACCAGCAGCGGAATCAGGTAATACAACGTACGGTAACCGAGCAGTGCCGCCACCAGCGTGCCTTGGCCGATCTGCCCGTGGAGCAGGGAGAGGAATACAGTTTCGAGCACGCCAAGGCCGGCAGGTATATGGGCGACCACCCCCGCGACACAGCTGATCAGCAGGATGCCAAGCACCGAGGGGTAGAACGCTTCGCCAGGCAACAGCCAGAAGATCAGCAAGGCCATCATCGCCCAGTTGCTCGCGCCCAGTGCCACCTGGCACTGGGCCAGGCGCAGCGAGGGCAGGGTGACTTCGTGTTCACGCCAGCGCCACGTCCGCTTCTTGGCCAACGCGCAAGCCAGCAGGTAGCCCACCGCGATGGCCAGCAACAGCACACCGATCAATCGCAAGCCACTCGCGCCTACCGCCCAGTTCGACGGCAATTCGACAAGGCCCAGGGCGAACACGCTGCCGGCCAGCAACATGTAGCCCATCCAGTTTGTCAACAGGCCAAGGGTGAGAATGCGGGTAATGGTCGGTGTGTCCAGGCCCAGGCGACTGTAAAGGCGGTAGCGCAAGGCAACGCCACCCACCCACGTGGTGAAGTTGAGGTTGAAGGCGTAGCACACGAACGCTACTGGCAGCACCTGCCTGGCCGGCAGGTTGTGTCCGGTGTAAGCCCTTGCCAGCAGATCGTAGCTGGCGAAGATCAGGTAGCTGCACAGCGCCAGTAACAAGCCGATGGCCAGCGTGCCCGGCTTGTAGGCCAGCAGCGACTGGCGTACCTCGTTCCAGTCCAGGTTGCGGGCCAGCACATAGAGCAACACCGGGATCAGGATAAGGAACGCCACAGTGAACAATCGCTTGCCCCAGATTTGCCAGGTTTTCTGTGCCATCAGGTATTGCCCTCATGCAGGTCGCCCTGGGCCTCGACCTCCGGTTGCACCGAACGCAGGCGCTGGCGGTGCGCGGGGAACCAACCGGCGATTCGTGGAAAATGCCGGATGACGTGGAAGCACACGAAAATCAGCGGTGCTCGCCACCAGTAGCCGCGAACCATCCGCTCCAGGGTCACAGGTTTGCACTGTTCGTCTGCCAGTTGCTGCAGGTGTTCGAACAGTTGCTGATTGAAGGCCGGGTCACGGATGAACAGGTTGGCTTCCAGGTTGAACGACAGGCTCAGCGGGTCGAGGTTGCTGGAACCGACCGTGGCCCACTGGTCGTCAACCAGCGCCACCTTGCCGTGCAATGGCCGCTGGCAATACTCGTGGATGCGTACGCCGTCGCGCAGCAAGTAGTTGTAGAGCAGACGTGACAGGGCCCGTACCCAGCGCATGTCTGGCTGGCCCTGGAGAATCAGCGTGACCTCGACGCCGCGCCGCGCCGCATTGCGCAACTCGCGCAGCAGGCGGTAACCGGGGAAGAAATAGGCATTGGCCACCACCACTCGCCGCCGCGCCCCACGCAGGGCCTGCAGGTAGTGGGCCTCGATGTCGGTGCTGCGCAGCCGGTTGTCGCGCTCGACCAGCACCGCCGTGCTGCGGCCGGTCGGCTGTGTCACCGGGCGTACCTCGCTGGGCGGCTCCAGCACCGGGGCCATCAGCCTGCGGCTGGCGGCATGCACCTGCGCCACCACCGGCCCGGTCACCTCCACGGCATAATCCTGCTTGGCCATCGGACCGAAATCGCCCAGGTGGTCGGCACTGTAGTTGATCCCGCCGATGAAAGCCTGCTCGCCATCGATCACCACGATCTTGCGGTGCAGGCGCCGGAACAGGTTGGTGCGCATGCCGGCCAGCCGGGGTTGCGGGTCGAAGGCATGAAAGCTGACGCCGGCATCGGTCAACGCTGCAACGAAGCTGTCGGGGAGGTCGGCGGTGCCATAACCATCCACCGCGACTTCCACCCGCACCCCGCGACTGGCCGCATCGATCAGCACCTGCTGCAATTGTTGGCCGACCTTGTCGTCGTAGATGATGAAGGTTTCGAGCAGAATCTCTTCCCGTGCCTGAGCCATTGCCTCGAATACCCGCGGATAATAGGCCTCGCCGTTGATCAGCAGCTGGACGTTATTGCCCTCTACCCAAGGTCTGTTCACAGATTGATCTCCGCAGCCAGTGGCGCATGGTCAGACAGATGCGACCAGGGGTACATGGAAAGCACCTGGGCCTTGGTCGGCATGGCATTGCGCAGGTAGATGCGATCCAGGCGCAGCAGCGGCAGGCGTGCCGGAAAGCTGCGCGCCGGGCTGCCAAAATGCTCGCCAAAGGCTTCGACCAGGCGTTGGGAGAGCACCGCATCGGCCTTGAGACGCCAGTCATTGAAGTCGCCCGCGATGATCACCGGGGCCTGCGCCGGCAGGCTGTCGAGCAGCTTCAGCAGCAGCTGTACCTGGCTTTGCCGGTGCGCCTCGCGCAGCCCCAGGTGCACGCAGATGGCATGCACCTGCGCATGGCCAGGCACCTCCAGGCGGCAATGCAGCAGGCCGCGCTGTTCGTTGCCCTGGATCGACACGTCGAGATTCTCGTACTGCACGATCGGGAATTTCGACAGCAGGGCGTTGCCGTGGTCACCGTCGGGATACACCGCGTTGCGGCCATAGGCGAACTGCGGCCACATGCTGTCGGCAAGGAATTCGTACTGCGGTGCTTCAGGCCAGGCGGGGTGGCGCACGGCATGCTGCTGGTGGCTGCCGTGCACTTCCTGGAGAAACACCAGGTCGGCATTGGTGGCGCGCACCGCGTCGCGCAGCTCGGGCAGGATGAAGCGCCGGTTGAACAGGGTGAAGCCCTTGTGCACGTTGATCGTCAGCACATTCAGGCGGTGCACCGCCGTCACTTTGTCGATGATGCAGCGGGGGGCGAGCAAGGTCTTGTTCATAGCTGCACCTGCGGTATCACGCCCGGTTCGGTGAGCAGGTGGTAATCCAGCTTGAGCTTTTCCAGCAGGCGCCGCGCATCATAGGGGGCATGCACCTTCTGATCGTTGTCGAAGTAGCAGTAGATATCCCGTGACGCCCGTCGCGGCGGCGCCCCGGTCACGATCAGCTGCGCGTCATCGGCCTGGCCCCCTTCGGCCCAGGCCTGAATGCGCTGCTTCCAGCGGCGCAAGGCACGCGCCGTGTAGCCGCTGCTGTAGAGCTCGACGTCACCGTGCAGGCGCATGTAGACAAAATCGGCGGTCACATCCTCGACATAGGGCCACTTGCCCGCGCTGTCTGCCACGACCAGGGCCACACGGTACTTGCGCAGCAGTTTGACGAAGGATTCGCAGAGAAAACTCTCGTTGCGGATCTCTACGGCGTGGCGCAGCCGCGCGTTGCCTTTGATGGCGGTGCCGCCTTTATCCTTGAACTTTTGCGCGCAACCTTGTGCACAGGCACGCGCAGCCTTGCGGTCTTTGGGTAGCAACTGGAAAAAGTGGCTGAATCGCGCTTCGTCGAACTTCATGTTCGGCGGAAATTGCCACAGGAACGGTCCCAGCTTGTCGCCGAGCAGCAATGGCCCGGAGGCGAAGAAGTTGGCGATTGGCTCTTCGATTTCCTTCAGCCGGCGCACATGGGTGATGTAGCGCGGGCCCTTGACCGCGAAAATGAAGTCGTCCGGCGTTTCGTCGCGCCATTTCACATAGCGTTCGGGCGTCTGCAGGCTATAGAACGAGCCGTTGATCTCGATGCTGTTCACCGCCCGCGAGGCAAACGCCAGCTCGCTGTCCTGGCGCAGGCCCTTGGGGTAGAAGTCCTTGCGCCAGGGGCCATAGCGCCATCCGGAAATGCCGATGCGGATATCGCTCACGCTGCTGTCCTCATAACCTGCTCCGTTGAACGTCACTCTGAAGGTGCGACCGGGGCGGGGTGTCGAGGGTTCAGCGCAGTTGATCGAAGGCCATGTTGCAGGCCGGAGTTGAACTTTGTCGGCGCCAGCGATTCCACCGCATAGCGGATATGCAGCGCAGGAGATCGTCGGGATGAAATTCGATCGTTTCTGTCAGTGGCTGGCGAACTGGGCCGGTCGGCCGCTGACGTTTGGCCTCGCATTCCTGTTGATTGTGGTTTGGGGCATTACCGGGCCGCTGTTCGATTTCAACGACACCTGGCAACTGGTGATCAACACCTCGACCACCATCATCACCTTCCTGATGGTATTCCTGATCCAGAATACCCAGAACCGCGACAACGATGAGCTGCATATCAAGATCGACGAATTGCTGCGCACCACCTACAAGGCGCACAAGGCACTGCTCGATCTGGAGGACATGGACCCGGCCGAGCTGCATGCCTTGCGCAAGCACTACCAGCAGATGGCCGAGCGCGGCGACGATGGGCAGACACCGAAGGAATGACCTGCCAGAGACTGGAGGCAAGCATGGCCAGACATATCATCCACTTCACCGGGCCGATCAATTCATCCACCTGCGGCAACCTGATCAACACGTGCTCGCGCGCCATGCAGCAAGGCGCCGACGTGCTGCAGGTGAACATCGCCACCATGGGCGGCGAGTGCAGCTATGGCTTTACCTTGTACAACTTCCTGCGGGCGCTGCCGATCAGCGTGCACACCCATAACCTCGGCACCGTCGAGTCCATGGGCAATATTTTGTTTCTGGCGGGCGAGCACCGAACGGCATGCAGCTACAGCAAGTTCCTGTTCCACCCGTTCCACTGGACGCTGCACGGCTCGGTGGACCATGCGCGCATGGCGGAATACGCCATGAGCCTGGACTATGACTTGCGCCTGTATGCGCAGATCGTCGCCGAACGTACTGAAGGCAGCCGCGAAGTGCTGGATGTGCCGCGTTACCTGATGGCCTATCCGCGCATCCTTGGCCCCAGCGAGGCGCTGGAGAGCGGAATGATCCATGCCATCGATGAGCTGCCGATCGAGGCCGACAGCACCCAGTGGAGCGTGCATGCCTGAATTACCGGGCCGCTTTGCGGCCCCGGCAATTCAGTAGGGCACCGAACCGCTCAGTGACTCGATTGCCTCGACCAATTCGTCATAGCCCACCGGCTTGTTCAGGTGACGATCGAAGCCGTACTGGCGCGACTTGTACTGGTCGGCGCTGGCACCGTAACCGGTGAGGGCGATCGCCGGGGTGTTGCGCAGATGGGCATGGCCGCGCAAGGCCCTGATCAGCGCGTGACCGTCCATGCCCGGCATGCCGATGTCCGAAATGATCACGTCATAAAGGCCCTCGGCAGCCGCCTCCAGGGCCTTCAGCGGGTCGCTGTAGGCCATGACTTCGGCGCTCTCCATCTCCAGCAGTTCCTGCATGACCTCGAGGACTTCGGGTGAATCGTCGACCAGCAAGATGGTGGTGCCTTGCAGCCGCCCTTCGCTGAACGATTCGTGGCTATCGGCACGCGGTTGCAAACCGGGGTCGCACAGCGGCAGGCGCACAGTGAAGGTGCAGCCCTTGCCCAGCCCTCCCGAGCGGGCCTCGACACTGCCACCATGGGCTTCGGTGAGCTGGCGTACCAGTGACAGGCCGATGCCCAGACCCTCCCGGCCATGGTTGGTCAACTGCGGCCCCGCCTGGCTGAACAGATCAAAGATATGTTCAAGGCTGTCGGGGTTCAGCCCCACGCCCTGGTCGATCACCTGCAGCCGCGCCTGCACCTCGTCGTGGCCCAGCACCAGGCGAATCTCGCTGCCAGACGGGCTGAACTTCAGCGCATTGTTCAGCAGGTTCCAGATTATCTGCTCCAGGCGTGTGACGTCGCCTTCGATCATCAACGGCAGGTCATCGGCAGGCAGCTCCAGGCGCACCGGGCAAGGGTGCTGCTCGCTCAGTACCACGGCGTGGATGCCCTGGACAATGCTGCCGAGGTCGACCGGCTCGGTCTTGAGCTTGAGCTTGCCGGTGCGGATGCGTGCCACATCCAGCAGGTCATCGATGATCCGCGCCTGGCTGGACACCGCTTCGCAAATGGTCGTCACGGCCTTGCTGGCAGCGCCGATGCCCTTGATCGTGGGCAGCCGGCGGAGGATCTCGGCGTTAAGCTGAATCAGGTTGAGCGGGTGCTTCAGCTCATGGGACATCACCGCGAAGAACTCGTCCTTCATGTGGCTGGAACTCCGCGATTCGGCCAGCTGTTTGCTCAGCCGCTCCTCACCCAGGCGCACCCGCTCTTCGGCGGCGTGGTTCTTGCTGATGTCGATGAACGTCAGCACCGTGCCGTCGATCTTCTGCTCGCTGGAGCGGTAGGGCAGCAGGCGTGCCAGGTACCAGTGATCGCCGTGACCGCCGATTTCGCGTTCGATGATGGTCTCGCCCTTGGCCACGGCGCGGGCGTCATCGGCCAGGGCCGGATAGTCGAGGCGGTGGGTGATGTCCAGCAGCGAGCGGCCGGTGTCCATTGGCAGCATGTTGAACAGATCGGTGGCGCGCGGGGTGAACCAGCGAATGTGCAGGTTGCGGTCGACGAACACCGTGGCAATGTCGGTCGAGGCGATGAGGTTGCTCAGGTAATCGTTGACCTTATCGGTTTCTTCGACCTTGTTCTTGAGCTCGTAGTTGACGGTGAGCAGCTCCTCGTTGATCGACTGCAGCTCTTCCTTGCTGGTTTCCAGCTCTTCGCTGGCCGAACGCAGTTCTTCGTTGATCGCCTGCATTTCTTCGTTGGAGGCGGTCAGTTCTTCGCTGGAAATCTCCGATTGCTCGATGGTTTCCTGCAGTTGCAGGCGTGTTCGTTGCAGCTCACGTTCCAGATTGTGCAGCACCATGCTGTCGGTCTGGCGGATCACGCCGGGCAGTGGCAACGATGGGTCGGGCGCGCGTTCTTCGAACACCACCAGCAGGCATTCGTTGTCACTGGGCTCGTCCTTGTAGGGTTGCACGGTGATTTCCACTTGCGGCCTGTGCTCACCTTCCCCGAGGTCGACCGGGCGTGAGGTCACGGCCTCAGTGCCCTGACGGGCCTGGAACAGCGTGCTGCGCAGGGTCAGGCGCAAGCCTGGCAGCACAAGGTTGAGCAGATTGCGGCTCGGCTCGCCGCCGGCCAGTTGCAGGTAACGCCCGACCCCCTCGCTCATGTGCAGGATGTTGCCTTCGCTGTCGACGATCAGGCTAGGCGGCGTACGCCGGGCCAGGGCGCGGTGGTGCACTTCGGCATAGGACGGCTTGCGACCCGGCTTGGCCTTGGCCTGGGCGCTCTGGGCGAGGTTGGCCATGCCAGCGGCGGGCAGTTGCCGGCCTGAACTGCGGCCAGCCGGGCTGACGTCGCGGGCGCGGAAAATCCGGTTGCGCTTGTCCACGGGGGTGAACAGCTCATTGGCCACATCGGCAGATTCCGAGGTGCCAAGGAACAGATAACCGCCGCTGCGCAGGGCGAAATGGAACATCCGCAGGATATCTTCCTGCACCTCGCGGTCCAGGTAGATCAGCAGGTTGCGGCAGACAATCAGGTCGATCTGCGAGAACGGTGGGTCGGACAGCAGGTTGTGACGGGCGAACAGGACCTTTTCCCGGACTTCCTTGCGCACCCGGTAATGCTGATCTTCCTTGATGAAGAACTGGCGCAGGCGGGTGGGCGGTACGTCGGTGACGATTGCTTCCGGATAGGAACCGGTGCGGGCAACGCCGATGGCGCGCTCGTCCAGGTCGGTGGCGAACACCTGTACCTTGCTCGCACGTTGTTCCAGCGCCAGTTGCTCGCTGACCAGCATGGCCAGGCTGTAGGCCTCTTCGCCCGTGGAGCAGCCGGCCGACCAGACGCGGACCTCGCGATTGTCCTCGCCTTCGCTGACCAGTTGCGGCAGTACATGACGCTCGAGCGATTCGAACGCCTCACGGTCGCGGAAGAAGTTGGTGACGCCGATCAGCATGTCGCCCAGCAAGGCCGTGGCTTCGCTGGCGTGCTGCTCCAGGTACCGCAGGTAACCGCCCAGGTCGGTCTGCCCGGTCACGTGCAGGCGGCGCTCGATCCGCCGCAGCACGGTGGCGCGCTTGTAATGCTGGAAGTCGTGGCCGGTGGCGCTGCGCAGTTGCAGCAAGATCTCTTCGAGCAAGGGCTCTGCGGCCTGGGCATCGCCGGCCCGGGCGCCCAGCGGCGGCGGTAGGGTATCGTCATCGATTTCCGGCAGCTTCACCTGGCGTGCGGTACGCCACAGCTCCATGAGTTTTTGCGGCATTTCTGCAGCCGGCAGCACCAGGTCGACCATGCCGGTTTCGATGGCGGCGCGCGGCATGCTGTCGTACTGCGCATCGTCCGGGGTCTGCACCAGGGTTACGCCACCTTGCTCCTTGATCCGCGACAGGCCCACCGCGCCATCGGCACCGGTACCCGACAACACCACGCAGAAGGCGTGGTCCTTGTGCACGTTGGCGAGGTCGCGGAAGAACAGGTCGATGGCCACGTGGTCGCCGCGCCGGCGATTGGCCGGGGTGACCCGCAGGTAGCCGTCGTTGGTGGAGAGGCGGTTGGCCGGGGATATCACGTAGACGTGGTTGCGTTCGATCGGCACGGGCTCGGTGACCTGGCGCACCGGCATCGACGTGGCCTCCTGGATGATCCGGTCGGCCACGCTCTGGTGATCGGGCGACAGGTGCAGCACCACCACGAAGGCCATGCCGCAATCACCAGGCATCTGCTGGAAGAAGGTGCGAATGGCTTCCAGCCCGCCAGCCGAGGCGCCGATGCCGACCACCGGGAAATCCAGATGGCTCGGGCTCAGCGCTGGGTTTTGCGGCGATGCGGGTTGCTCAGGGGACGACGTCATGGAGTTGCCTTGTGCAGACCTGGATGTTGGCCCTTCGACGCATCGCCGGGCAGCTGAACGAGCATTATAGGCCGCTCGTCGGCTCTGCTGCGAGGCATTGCAAGGGTGGGGGCCGCTTGAAGTTGTGACCGTCGCCCAGCAGAAAAATTGCCTTGCCAATACCTGCCGCACAAGCATTTGTAGCCAGGACCTTTCGTGCCACCGGTCAGCCCCACGCAATCGGATTGAGCAGACCCGCCCATCGCCGGTTCGGAACTAAGGCATGGCACCGTTTCATGCGCCAAACCTATCCGTATTGCAAGGAGACACGACATGGCTGGTGATCAACAACGGACCGGACAACGTGGCGGCACCAAGGAAACCAACCCAGGCAATTTCGCCAATGATCGCGAACGTGCCTCACGTGCTGGCCACAAAGGCGGCCAGGCATCTGGCGGCAACTTTGCCAACGATCGGCAACGGGCATCGGAGGCCGGCCGCAAGGGCGGGCAGAACAGCCACGGCGGGGGTCGCCCGCATCAGCAATAGTAGCGTTCGCTGAGGCCCGCTGGCGCGGCTGGCGGGCTGCCTACCTGGTCGTCATGGAGACCGAAGCATGCGTGTTGACCTAGCACGGCGCGGGCGACGTTCGCGTCGACACCGTGCCAGACCCGGACCTGCGGGACGATGACGATATCCTCCTGCGAGTGACCGCCACCGCCATCTGCGTCTCGGACCTGCACCTGTACCGGGGCAAGATCCCCATGGTCGATGCCGGTGACATCCTTGGCCACGAGTTCATGGGCATCGTCGAGGAAGTGGGCAGCGCGGTCTCGGCGGTACGCCCGGGTGACCGGGTGGTTGTGCCATTCGTGATCGCCTGCGGTGATTGCTTCTTCTGCCAGCATCAACTGTTCGCCGCCTGTGAAACGACCAACACCGGCCCAGGCGCGATTCTCAACAGGAAAGTGATCCCACCCGGGGCGGCATTGTTCGGCTACAGCCATTTGTATGGCGGCATTGCCGGGGGCAGGCCGATCATGTGCGGGTGCCCAAGGGCAATGTCGGGGCGCCATTGCATCGCAGCGGTACGGCGTATATGCAGGCTTCGTGCATGGCTTCCTGTTCGGTGATGCCGTCGACAAGGGCCTGACTTTCCGTATGGGGCAAACCCATGTACAGCGTTACCTGCCGGAGTTGCTGGAGCATATCGAAGCCGGCCGGCTGAGCCCGGAAGCCATCGTCACCCACCGTCTTGCGCTGGAGGATGCCGTGCGCGGCTACGAGCTGTTCGACGAGCAGCAGGAACGCTGTCGCAAGGTCATTCTGGTCCCGGGCGCTGCGCCTGATTCATTTCCTTGAAGGGTTCGACAATCTTTTTGAATCTTTCCCGGGCGGCATCACTCAATGAAGAAGTCATCCATGGAGAAAAGGAGGGCGGCGTGATGCCGAGTCCGCAGCTTTACATTATCGATTACCTACTGCACGGCGAGCCGCGCAGCTTCATCATCCGGCTCGAGAAAATCGATAACGCCGAGGCTTGGCACTGGGCAAGTTGTGATGCAGGGATCGGCATCATCCCCAAATTCGGGCGCGAGAAGATCCGGAAGGTGAGCCGGCCGATGGCTGAGCGCTACGGTATAACCGCAGTGAGTTGGCGCGAATCAGGTGGCAAGCCCAGCCAGGCGGTCAGCGACTCCAGTGTGACCAGCTAGTGCCTCATGCACCGGACTCGGGGTCGCTGGCAGGCACCCTTGGGCGGTCCTGATCGTCATCGGTCAGGTTCGGGTCGGCATCCGGGTCATCCGCCCGGTCATCACGTTGGTCAGGGTCCAGCTCTGGCCAGTCGTCCTGGGCGCTGCCTCCGCCCATGTGCAGCCGCATGTTCATTTTACTGCCCTCGTTCATGGAAAAGGGCCCGCCGGGGTGGGCCTGGCACAGGAGTGAGAGGCAAAGCCATTGACCACCCCTCATTGATTGAGAGTGGCTGCCACACGAGCCTGATCAGTCCACACGCAGGCGACCCCGACCAACGGTATCAGGTACCGCTATACTTGACCGCCGCAGCGGTGCGCGTGGTGACATTGAGCGCCTTGAGCAACGAGGACACGTGAATGCGCACGGTAAACGGCGAGATGTCCAGGGCGCGGGCGATTTCCTTGTTGGTCTTGCCCTGGGCAATCAGGCGCAGTACCTCGTGCTGGCGGTGGGTAAGCTGTTCCAGCTCACTGGCGCTGCCCAGGCTCGGCAACAACCCGGAAGGGCTGTACCTGACCAGCACTTCCCCATCACGGATGGCCAGGATCGCCGCGCCGAGCTCGTCAGGGGCGACGCTCTTGCCGATGAAACCATCGACTCCACTGGCCATGACATGTTCGATCAGCGCCGGGTCATCGACCATCGAAACGATGATCAGGGTGGTACGGCGCAACAGCTGGCGCAGTTCGGCCAGCCGCTCGATGCAGTCGAGCCCCGGGAAGCGCAGGTCGAGAATCAGCGTGTCCGGTGCTTCGCCCTGGCGGGCGAGCGCCAACACCTGCTGCAGGTCGCCAGCCTCTTCGAGCTGAGCCTGTGGTAATACCCTCTGCACGGTGCGAACCATCGCTTCTCTGAACAATGGATGGTCGTCCGCCACGATGATGCGGCACGTCACGTCCTGGCACTCCCTGTGAACGGCGGTTCTTCCGACCATGCTAAGTTAGCACCCGACAACGGCAAGCGCTGCGCCGAGCGGGCGTTTATGCGACCCCGTGCACAAGGACGTCGACCATGGACTACAACAAGAACAACGAACTTGACCAGGCCAACCTGCGCGTAATCGTCGCCAGTTGCGCGCTGGTCTACATCACCGTATTGGGTTTCCTGCCGGGTGAATCGATCGACAGCTACCTGCCGGTGATCTACTACATCATCAGCTTCATCGCGCTGTCGATCGGCCTGCGCCAGGCCATCGCCCGCTGGCCGGGACATTACCCGTGGCGGCGGGTGCTGGGCATCGTGCACGACTACACCGGCACCTGCTTCGGCCTGGTGCTTGGCGGCGAAGCGGCGCTGCCGCTGTATGCGGTGATGGTCTGGGTCAACCTGGGCAACGGCATGCGCTTCGGCACCCGTTACCTGGCCATCGCCACAGTGCTGGCGCTGACCGCCCTCGTGGCGGTGTACCAGCTCAACCCTTACTGGCAGGCCAACCCGTTCATGGTGCTGATGCTGCTTACCACCAGTACGGTCATCCCGCTCTACGCCCATATGCTGCTGGAGCGCACGCGCAAGGCCTCGGAGCTGGCGATGGCCGCCACCCGGGAGAAATCGCGCTTCCTGGCCCAGGCCAGCCACGACCTGCGCCAACCGATCCACTCCATCGGCCTGTTCACCGCCTGCCTGCGCGAAGCGCCGCTGGCCGAGCAGGAACGGCGCCTGGTGGACAGTATTGACCGCTCGCTGCTCAACGTGTCGCAGCTGTTCCGCTCGATACTCGACCTGTACACGCTGGACAATGGCCGGCTGCAACCGAAATACGAGGCATTTGCGTTGCATGAGTTTCTCACCGAACTGCTGCGCCAGAACGCCGAGGCGGCGCGCTGGGCGGGCGTCGAGATGCGCTTGCGCCCTTGCGCGTACTGGACCCACGCCGACCGCGGCATGCTCGCCACCATGGTGCAGAACGTGCTGTCCAACAGCTTCAAGTACGCCGCCCAGCGGCCGCTGCTGATCGGCGTACGGCGTCAGGGCCAGGCGCTGGCCATCGTGGTCTATGACCAGGGGCGCGGAATCGAGGAGGTGCATCAGGGCTTGGTCTTCGAAGAGTTTTACCGGGTGCGCCAGGTGCGTGACAAGGACGTCGAAGGGGTTGGCCTGGGCCTGTCGATCGTCAAGCGCCTGGGGCATTTGATGGGTTTGCAGGTGCAGCTGCGTTCTCGTGTCGGCCATGGTACGGCCGTCAGCCTGCAGGGCTTGCCGCGGATGGCCGCACAGCCTTTGCCACAAAGTAGCGAACAGCACGTGTTGCAGGATGCCATGCTCGGCGGCCTGAAGGTGTGTCTGGTGGAGGATGATCACAACGTGTTGCGTGCGACCTCGGCGCTGCTGCAGCGTTGGGGCTGCGATGTTGAAGCGCATGGTTCACCCATGGGACTGGTCAGCCAGTGTGACGTGATCGTCGCCGACTACGACCTGGGCCAGGAGGCCACCGGGGTCGATTGCATCGACAGCTTGCGGGCGCAGCGGGGCTGGGAAGTACCGGCCTTGATCATGACCGGGCATGACCTGGAGAAGATCCAGGCGATCGTGCAGGGGCGCAATATCGCAATCCTGTCCAAGCCGGTGCGCCCGGCAGAATTGCGCGCGGCTCTGCGCGCCTTGCGCGAGGTGCCGGCGGCGCCGGAGCTGGAGCGCGGCGCCGGGGGCAGCGGCAGCATCACTGCAGGATGATTGCCTGGCCTTCCTTCAGGCAGGACGGGGTGGGCTCATACAGGCCCATGCTGCCGACCGCAACGATGGCACCGCTGGGCATCTGGCAGTTGTACTCGCCCTTGGCGGTGGTGACGGTGTAGTAGGTGAGGGTGCTGTCGTTGCGCACGTTGGCGACCTTGGTAACCGGGGTGTTGAGCGCGAACTCGGCGCGTTCCTTGAGGGTCTGGTCGGAAGGTTTGATGGTCTGGCAGCCGGCGACGGTGAACAGGACGGCAGCGCTCAGCAAGAGCTTGGCGGATTTCATGGTGGAGGCTTCCTTGGCGTGGGGTGTGGCGGATGGCCGGACTATAGCGCCGAGGAGCGGGCAGGGCATTAGGGCGGATGTACGAGGTGGCTATGTGCCTTTATGTGGTGCCTGTGCCGGCCTGTTCGCGGCTAAAGCCGCTCCCACAGGGGCCGCGCATACCCTGTGGGAGCGGCTTTAGCCGCGAACAGGCCGGCACAGCCAACCCATTTGTTACTTCTTCAGTACCAGGGTCAGAATGTCATAGCTGGCCACCAGCTCACCCTGTTGATTGGTGACTTCCACATCCCAGGCCACTACCCCTTGCGGCTGCCCCAGCGGGCTGGTCTTGCCCTGGTCGATCTTGCGCTTGCAAGTCAGCCGCGCCTGGATCGTGTCGCCAATCCCGACCGGGTTGATGAAGCGCAGGGTGTCCAGCCCGTAGTTGGCCAGCACCGGCCCGGCGCCTGGCGAGACGAACAGCCCGGCCGCAGCGGACAGC
Organism: Pseudomonas sp. SMN11; assembly: GCF_052041945.1. Taxonomy (NCBI): domain Bacteria; kingdom Pseudomonadati; phylum Pseudomonadota; class Gammaproteobacteria; order Pseudomonadales; family Pseudomonadaceae; genus Pseudomonas; species Pseudomonas sp. SMN11. Next base: position 95,781 of record NZ_JBKGGW010000013.1, read on the forward strand.
ACGAAGTAGCCATGGGCGATGCGCTTGCCGAACTGCGATTCCTTGGCCGCGATCTCGTCGAAGTGCATGTAGAAATGGTCGCCCGACAGGCAACCGAAGTTGACCAGGTCAGCCTCGGTCACGGTGCGACGGTGGGTCAGCAGCGATTCACCGATACGCAGGTCGTCAAAGTAACGGCGGAACGGGTGCACCTCGGTCTCTATCACTTCGGCGCCGCGCACATACTCGCCGGTAACGGCGGTCAGCATGCTGGGCGAACCCTGCACTGCGGCGCGCTGCAGGTAGTGCTTGACTGCCCGCAGGCCGCCCAGCTCCTCGCCACCTCCGGCACGACCGGGGCCGCCGTGCTTGAGCTGCGGCAGCGGCGAGCCGTGGCCTGTGGATTCCTTGGCCGCTTCGCTGTCGAGCACCAGCAGGCGCCCGTGCCAGGCGGCGGCAACCGGGATGGTCTTGGCGGCAACGGCGCGGTCGGCGGTGACCAGGGTCGCCACCAGGCTGCCTTTGCCGCGTGCAGCCAGGGCCAACGCTTCATCCAGGTCGTCGTAGGCCATCAGCGTGCTGACCGGGCCGAATGCCTCGATGTCGTGGGCGCCGCCCTCGGCATGCGGGTCGCGGGCCTGGAGCAGGGTCGGGGCGAAGAACGCACCTTCGGCAACGCCTTCACCACGCGGGGCAAAGCCATCGCAGGCACCGAACAGCTGGTCACAGCTCTGCAGCAGGCTGCGCACGCGCTCGCCGACGTCGCGTTGCTGGTCATGGGAGGCTAAAGCCCCCATGCGCACGCCTTCCACCGATGGATCACCGACCACGACCTTGCTCAGGCGCTCGCGCAGGCGGCTAGCCACCGCATCGATGTGCCTGGCCGGGACGATAGCGCGGCGAATGGCGGTGCATTTCTGACCGGCCTTGGTGGTCATTTCCCGCACCACTTCCTTGATGTACAGCTCGAACTCTTCGCTGCCAGGGCTGACATCCGGGCCGAGGATGGCGCAGTTGAGCGAATCGGCCTCGGCGGTGAACGGCACCGAGTTGCGGACGAGGTTGGGCGTGACGCGCAGCTTCGCGGCAGTGTCGGCGGAGCCGGTGAAGGTCACCACGTCCTGGCCCTGCAGGCGGTCGAGCAGGTCGCCGGTGCTGCCGATCACCAGTTGCAGGCTACCCGCCGGCAGCAGGCCGGAGTCGTTCATCAGGCGCACCACGGCTTCGGTCAGGTAGCTGGTCGAGGTGGCCGGCTTGACGATGCACGGCATGCCGGCCAGGAAGGTCGGCGCGAATTTCTCCAGCATGCCCCAGATCGGAAAGTTGAAGGCGTTGATATGCACGGCCACGCCGGCGCGCGGCACCAGGATATGGCTACCGGCGAAGTGGCCCTGCTTGCCCAGTGGGATCGCCGGCCCTTCGTGCACCAGGTTGCCCGACGGCAGTTCGCGGCTGCCGATGCCGGCGTAGCTGAACAACGTGGCGTTGCCGCCCTCGATGTCGATCCAGCTGTCGGCACGGGTGGCGCCGCTGTGGTGCGACAGGGCGTAGAGCTGTTCCTTGCGCTCGGCCAGGTACAGGGCCAGGGCCTTGAGGCGCTGGGCGCGTTGCTGGAAGTCCATGGCCATCAGCTCGGCCAGGCCGCGCGCGCGGGCAAAGTCCACGGCTTCGGCGAAATCCGGGCGTTCTTCGTGGCTGTAGGCCAGGACGTGGCCGTCCAGGGCGCTGCGCAGGGCCTGGGCGCCGCGCTGGCCGATCCAGCGGCCAGCAATGAAGCTCTGCAGGGTTGGGGCGTCAGACATGCTGTTTTCCTCTTGTGGGCGCTGTTACCACAGCGCCAGGGTGTAGCCGATGATCAGGCGGTTTTCGTCCACGGCATTGGTCAGGCCATTGCCGGAACGGAAGGTGACGTTGCGCCAGCGCAGGCTGACGTCCTTGAACGGGCCGCTCTGGATGACGTAGGTGAGGTCGGTGTCGCGTTCGCGCTCACGGCCATTGCTGACCGTGGCCGTTTCGGCATGGCGGCCGTCGGTGTAGCGGGTCATGAAGCTCAGGCCGGGGATGCCCATGGCGACGAAGTCGTAGTCGTAGCGCAGCTGCCACGAGTCCAGCCCGGCGCGGGTGAAGGTGTTGTAGGTCACCAGGTTGACGGTGAACGGGTCGCCGCCGTTGACGAACGGGAACGCACTGTCACCGGACATCTGCTGCCAGGTGGCGGTGAACTTGTGGGCGCGTACGCCAAGGGTGAACATGGCGTTGAAGTTGCGGTTGTCGATGTTGCCGGCGCGCTCGGCGCCGTCGTTGCGGCTGTCGAAGTAGCGCAGGTCGCTGCGCAGGCTCAGGCCTTCACCCAGCGGGCGGGTGGCGATCAGGCCGACGAACTGCTGGCGGTAGATGTCTTCAAGCTTGGCGTAGTAATAGCTGACGCTGGTCTGCGGGGTGAGCGCGTAGCTGCCACCGCCGAAGTCGAGGTGGTCGCTGGTGGCGGCGCCATAGCCCATGTCGTCGCGGCCGGACGAATCGCGCAGGTTGACCTTGCTCAGGCGCCCGGCGTTGACGGTCAGACCGTCGATGTCCTGGCTGGTCAGCTGGCCGCCCTGGAACGTCGAGGCCAGCAGGCGGGTGTCGTTGTACACCACCACCGGCAGGATCGGCTGCAGGGTGCCCAGGCGCAGGGTGCTCTTGGACACCCGCACCTTGCCGGTCAGGCCCAGCTCGCTGTAGTCGTCGACCGGTTCATGGCTGTTAGGGCCGAACGGCAGCAGGCCGGTGTTGCGCCGGTCAGGGCTGGAGTCGAGCTTGACGCCCAGCTGGCCCATGGCATCGAGGCCGAAGCCGACCATGCCCTCGGTGAAGCCCGATTCTACTTTCGCGGTAAAGCCCTGGGCCCATTCCTCGGCCTTGGCCTGGGGCGCGTTGCTCTGGCGGAAGTCGCGGTTGATGTAGTGGTTGCGCAGCTCCAGCCGCGCGTGGCTGTCGTCGATGAAGTCCGCCAGGGCCGGGAGCGGCAGGGCGAAGGTGGCCAACCAGGCGGCCGATTTCAGGTGCGTGCGGTTCATTGTTGTTATACCCGACTAAGTCAAAGATCAGTGCTTGCTGGCGCCGGCGGCGCCGATACCGGTCATGGAGCGGATGAACTGAGCGAGGTAGCGGCCGCGTTCTTCCTTGGCCCGCTCCGAGCCGTCAGTGACCGACAACGCCCAGGCGCTGAGGAATGCCAGGCTCATCGAGAACAGCGCCGGGTTGCTGTAGGGGAACAGCGCCGTTTGGTTATGCAGCACGTTGACCCACACCGCAGGGCCGAGCACCACCAGCAGCACGGCCGACACCAACCCGGCCATGCTGCCGCACACCGCGCCACGGGTGGTCAGGCCCTTCCAGAACATCGAAAGCAGCAGCACCGGGAAGTTGACCGAGGCCGCCACCGCCAGCACCAGGCCGGACAGGAAGGCGATGTTCTGCGACTCGAATACCAGGCCCAACACCACCGCGAGCAGGCCGATCACCAAGGTGGCGATCCGCGACACGCGCATTTCTTCCTGCTCGGTAGCCTGGCCCTTGCGTACCACGCAGGCATACAGGTCGTGTGACACCGCAGAAGCAGCGGACAGCGCCAGGCCAGCGACCACCGCCAGGATGGTGGCGAAGGCCACGGCGGAGATGAAACCGAGGAACAGGTTGCCGCCCACGGCCTGGGCCAGGTGCACGGCGACCATGTTGCCGCCACCGATGATCGCGCCCGCCGCGTCGCGGTAAGCAGGCTCGGTACCGACCATGACGATCGCGCCGAAGCCGATGACGATCAGCAGCAGGTAGAAGTAGCCGATGAAGCCGGTAGCGTAGAACACGCTCTTGCGCGCTTCCTTGGCGTCGCTGACGGTGAAGAAGCGCATCAGGATATGCGGCAGGCCGGCGGTGCCGAACATCATGCCCAGGCCCAGTGAAATCGCATCCACCGGGTTCGACAACAGGCCGCCCGGGGCCATGATCGCCTGGCCCTTGGCATGCACCGCCACGGCGCTGGCGAACATCGCTTCAGTACTGAAGCCGAAGTGCTTGAGCACCATGAAAGCCATGAAGGTGGTACCGGACAATAGCATCACGGCTTTGATGATCTGTACCCAGGTGGTGGCCAGCATGCCGCCGAAGGTGACGTACGCGACCATCAACACGCCGACCAGCATCACCGCATACAGATAGCTGATGCCGAACAGCAGTTCGATCAGCTTGCCGGCGCCAACCATCTGCGCCACCAAGTACATCAGTGCCACTACCAAGGTGCCGAAGGCTGAGCTGAGGCGTACCGGGGTCTGTGCCAGGCGGTACGAAACCACGTCGGCGAAGGTGTACTTGCCCAGGTTGCGCAGGCGCTCGGCGATCAGGAACAGGATGATCGGCCAGCCGGCCAGTACGCCCAGGGCATACAGCAGGCCGTCGTAGCCGTTCATGAACATCATTGCGGAAATGCCGAGGAACGACGCCGCGCTGATCATGTCCCCGGCAATCGCCAGGCCGTTCTGCATGCCGGTCAGGCCGCCGCCGGCGGTGTAGAAGTCACTGGCCGAACGGGTGCGCAGGGCTGCCCAGCGAGTCACCAGCAAGGTGAAACAGACGAACACCATGAACATCGAAATGGCAGTCCAGTTCATTGCGCACACTCCTGCTTGAGCTTGTCGTTGAGCGGGTCAAGCACGTTGTTGGCGCGGTGCACATAGATGCCGGTGAGGGCGAAGGACAGCAGCACCATCAGCACGCCGACCAGCATGCCGACGGTGGTCACGCCGCCGCTCAGGGACTGGCCGAGGGTGCTGGGGGAGAACGCCACCAGCAGGACGAAGCCGTAGTAGATCACCAGCATGGCCAGGGTCAGGCTGCCGTTGAGGCGGCGCTTGCGCCGCACCAGGTGCTGGAAGTCGGGGTGGTTGCTGATGCTTTCGATGTGTTCCGGGGTCATGGCAAGCGATCTCTTTTGTCTTGTAATTGTTTTCTTGAGGTCACGCGGTACTGCGAATGCGGCTTTTGTAGGAGCGGCCTCGTGTCGCGAAAGGGCTGCGCGGCAGCCCCGGCCATTTGTGATCAGGGCCTAGATCCTGGGGCCGCGTTGCGACCCTTTCGCGACACGAGGCCGCCCCTACAGGGACCGCGTCGGGTTTTTCAGAGCTGATCGAAGTCGAGCACCACCTTGTCGCTCACCGGGTAGGTCTGGCACGACAGCACATAGCCGGCCGCCACTTCGTAGTCTTCCAGGGCATGGTTGCTGTCCATCTCCACCTCGCCCTCGATCACCCGGCACTTGCAGGTCGAGCACACGCCGGCCTTGCACGAGTAAGGCAGTTCGGCGCCGATGGCATTGCCGGCATCCAGCACGTTCTGGGTATTGCGCGGCAGGTCGAAGCTCAGAGCCCGGCCGTCGCTGATCACGGTAATATGGCTAAGCGCGGAGTCCACCTGGCGTGCCGCCTCGCGGGCTTCACGGCGGGTTTCGTTGCCGGCTGCGGCGAACAGTTCGAAGTGGATGCGCTCCTTGGCCAGGCCGTTGGCCTGCAGGCTGGCGCGCACGGTCTCGGTCATCGCCTGCGGGCCGCAAATGAACGCGGCATCGAGGCTGGAAACGTCCATCCAGCGCGAAAACAGATGGCCGCACTTGTCGGCGTCGATGCGGCCGTTGTACAGGTCGACATCTTGCTGCTCGCGGCTGAACACGAAAATCAGGTTGAGGCGGTCGAGGTAACGGTTCTTCAGGTCTTCGAGCTTGTCGCGAAACAGCGCCCCGGAACTGGAGCGGTTGCCGTACAGCAGGGTGAAACGGCTGCGTGGCTCGCTGGCCAGGGTGGTGGCGATGATCGACAGGATCGGCGTGATGCCACTGCCGGCGGCCACGCCCAGGTAGTTGCCCTGGCGCGACGGGTCCAGCGGCACGAAGAAGCTGCCCGAGGGCGGCATCACTTCCAGCTGCTGGCCGGCCTTGAGCACTTCGTTGGCAAAGGCCGAAAAGCGCCCGCCGGGCACGCGCTTTACGGCCACCCGCAGCTCGCCGTCCTGCACGGCGCTGCAGATGGAGTAGGAGCGGCGGACTTCTTCGTTGTCCAGCTGGGTGCGCATCACCAGGTACTGGCCCTGGATGAAGCGGAAGGCCGCTTGCAGGTGCGCCGGTACGTCGAAAGCGATCGACACCGCATCACGGGTTTCGTTACGCACTTGCTTGATGGTCAGGCTGTGAAACTGGCTCATGGTGGTCTCCACGGCTCAAATGCATTTGAAATAGTCGAACGGCTCCAGGCACTCGCGGCAGCGGTACAGCGCCTTGCAGGCCGTGGAGCCGAACTGGCTGAGCAATTCGGTGTGGTGACTGCCGCATTGCGGGCAGCACACTTCGGCGGCCTCGCCGAGCAGGCTGCGCTTGCTGGCGCTGCCGTGGGGCGGGGCGATGCCATAGGCACGCAGGCGTTCGCGGCCCAGTTCGCTGATCCAGTCGGTGCTCCAGGCCGGGGTCAGCCTGCGCTCCAGGTCTGGCGCTGCGAACCCGGCCTGCTCCAGCGCCTGACGAATATCACCTTCGATCACCTCGGTAGCGGGGCAACCGGAGTAGGTCGGCGTGACCACAAGGTGCAAGTGGCCGGCACGCCAGTCCAGGTCGCGCACGATCCCCAGGTCGACCACGCTGACCACGGGCACTTCCGGGTCCATCACCTGGCCCAGTACCTCCCAGGCCCGCGCCAGGTCGTCGCCGCGTGGCGAACGGGCGCCGCGGTCACCGGCAATCAGTTCACCAGGTTGCATCGGGGTAGGCCCTTGGCAGGAACTGCATCTCGGCCAACAGCAGGCCCAGGTGCTCGGTGTGCAAGCCCTGGCGACCGTTCAGGTAGAAGTGGCTGGCAGCCTTGGGCAGCGGCAGCTCGACCGATTCGAAGGTCGCGCTCACCTGCTTCAGCCAGGCCGCACCGACCGCCACTGGGTCTGCGGCAATGCCGGCCTGTGCCAGTTGCACCTCGTTGTCGCTGCCGGCGCTTAGCTCGACGGTGAAGCGCCACACGGCGGGGATCGCTTCCAGCATGCGCCGGCGGCTTTCGTCGGTGCCGCCACCCAGGCGCTGCACCCATTCGGCGGAGCGGCGCAGGTGATAGGTGACTTCCTTCAAAGCCTTGGCGGCAATGCCGGCGATGCGTTCGTCGTTCGACTCGACCAGACCCTGCAGCACGGCAAGGTGCCAGGCGTCGTAAAGGAACTGCTTGGTCATGGTCACGGCGAAGTCGCCATTGGGCTGTTCGACCAGCAACAGGTTGCGGAATGCGCGCTCGTCGCGGCGGAACGCCAGGGCATCGGCGTCGCGGCCGTCATCCAGCAGCTCGGCGGCGTACTCCAGCCAGTTGCGCGCCTGGCCCACCAGGTCGAGGCCGACGTTCATCAGCGCCAGTTCTTCTTCCAGTGCCGGTGCGTGGCCGCACCATTCGCACAGGCGCTGGCCCTGGATCAGGGCGCTGTCGCCGAGCAACAGCAAATACGGGATCAGATCGTGCTTGTGCATGGCCAACCTCACATGTGCCCGACTTCGTCGGGCAGTTCGTAGAAGCTGGCGTGGCGGTAGACCTTGTCGTCCGAAGGGGCGAACAGCGGGTCTTTCTCGTCGGGCGAGGAGGCGGTGATCAGTGCCGACGGCACCACCCACAAGCTCACGCCTTCGCTGCGGCGGGTGTAAAGCTCGCGGGCGTTCTCGATGGCCATGGCGGCGTCGGCGGCATGCACGCTGCCGACATGCTTGTGGTTAAGGCCGTGCTTGCTGCGCACGAACACTTCGTAGAGGGTCCAGACAGACATTTTCGATCTCCGCATCAATCGCCGCTCAGGCGGCGTTCTTGTTCTGTTGCTTGCGTGCATAGGCCACGGCCGCTTCGCGTACCCAGGCGCCATCCTCGATGGCCTTGCGCCGGGTGGCGACGCGTTCCTGGTTGCACGGGCCGTTGCCCTTGATGACTTCGTAGAATTCGTCCCACTGGATTTCGCCGAAGTCGTAGTGACCGCGCTCGGCGTTCCACTTAAGGTCGGGGTCGGGGGCGGTGCAGCCAAGCAATTCGAGCTGGGGCACGGTCTGGTCGATGAAACGCTGGCGCAGCTCGTCGTTGGTCTGGCGCTTGATCTTCCAGGCCATCGACTGCGCGCTGTTGGGGGAGTGCTCGTCGCTCGGGCCGAACATCATCAGCGCCGGCCACCAGAGGCGGTTAATGGCGTCCTGGACCATGTCTTTCTGCGCCTGGGTACCCTCGCGCATCATGGTCAGCAGCAGCTCGTAGCCCTGGCGCTGGTGAAAGCTCTCTTCCTTGCAGATGCGGATCATGGCGCGGGAGTAGGGGCCGTAGGAGGTGCGCTGCAGCACCACCTGGTTGACGATGGCGGCGCCATCGACCAGCCAGCCCACGGCGCCCATGTCGGCCCAGCTCAGGGTCGGGTAATTGAAGATGCTCGAATACTTGGCCTTGCCGCTGTGTAGCTTGGCGACTTCCTCGTCGCGGTCGGCGCCGAGGGTCTCCATGGCGCTGTACAGGTACAGGCCGTGGCCGGCTTCGTCCTGGATCTTGGCCATCAGCTGCAGCTTGCGCTTGAGGCTGGGGGCACGGGTGACCCAGTTGCCTTCAGGCAGCATGCCGACGATTTCGGAGTGGGCATGCTGGGATATCTGCCGGATCAGGGTCTGGCGGTAGGCCTCGGGCATCCAGTTCTTGGCTTCGATCTTGATTTCAGCGTCGATCTTTTCCTGGAAGTTGCGCTCTTCGGGCGACATCTCTTCCAGCGACTTGACGCGCTTGACTCCGGTTTCCACTAGCTGTGCGTACATGTTCCGACTCCTGCTAAGGCATGAGTCATTTGTAAGCGATACAAAACACAACGTCAAACAGTTTTATGTGTATCAAATAAGATTTATGTATCGCTTTGCAGGCCAAGGGGGCTGCTGCGCAGCCCTCTCGCGACACAAGGCCGCTCTCACAGCGATCGCAATCCCTTGTGGGAGCGGCCTTGTGTCGCGAAAGGGGCGCAAAGCGCCCCCAGCAAGCCAACAGGCAAAAAAAAGCCCCGGACAATGCCGGGGCCGAAAAGGCAGCCGATGACTCAGCTGGCCAACCGTTTGTCGAACACATGGCATGCCTTGCCTTCGGAACGCTTGAGCGTGCCGCAAGGCTGCAAGAGCACCTGTGTGCTGATGCCGATATAGGTCTTGATCTGCTTGCTCAGCTCCCCGATCACCAGCTTGCGCTGCGACTCATCGAGGTGTTGGCATTCCGCACGCAACTCCACATGCACCTCGACACTGTCCAGGTTGCCATTGCGATACAGATGAATCTCATAAAGCTCTGAAAGCTGTTTTATTTTCAGCACCTGCTCTTCGATCTGCGTCGGGAACACGTTCACCCCGCGGATGATCAGCATGTCGTCACTGCGCCCGGTGATCTTGCCAATGCGCCGCATTGGCCGTGCGGTTCCTGGTAGCAGGCGGGTGAGGTCGCGGGTGCGGTAGCGCACCATCGGCAGCGCCTCCTTGCTCAGCGAAGTGAACACCAGCTCGCCCAGTTGCCCATCCGGTAGCACCGCGCCGGTCACCGGGTCGATGATCTCGGGGTAGAAGTGGTCTTCCCAGATGGTCGGGCCATCCTTGGTCTCGATGCACTCCATGGCCACGCCTGGGCCCATGATTTCCGACAGACCATAGATGTCGAGGGCATCGATGCCAAGGCGCTGCTCGATCGAGCGGCGCAGCTCGTCGGTCCACGGTTCGGCGCCAAAGATGCCCAGGCGCAGCTTCAGGTCCTGCGGCTCGATGCCCTGGCGCTCGATCTCGTCGGCGAGGTTGAGCATGTAGGACGGCGTGACCATGATGATGTCGGGCTGGAAGTCGCGGATCAGCTGCACCTGCTTCTCGGTCTGGCCGCCGGACATGGGGATCACTGTGCAGCCCAGGCGCTCGGCGCCGTAATGGGCACCCAGGCCCCCGGTGAACAGGCCATAGCCGTAGGACACATGCACCTTGTCGCCCTTGCGCCCGCCCGCGGCGCGGATCGAACGGGCGACCACGTTGGCCCACGTGTCGATGTCGTTCTGGGTGTAACCGACCACGGTCGGCTTGCCGGTGGTGCCGCTGGAGGCGTGCAGGCGCACCACCTCTTCCTGGGGCACGGCGAACATGCCGTAAGGGTAGTTGTCGCGCAGGTCGTTCTTGCCGGTGAAGGGGAACTTTGCCAGGTCGTCGAGGGATTTCAGGTCATCGGGGTGGGCGCCGGACTCGTCGAAGCGCTTGCGGTACAGCGGCACGTTGTCATAGGCGTGCTTCAGGCTCCAGCGCAGCCGCTCCAGCTGGTGCTGGCGCAGGGCGTCGATACTGGCGGTTTCCATCGGGTCCAGCAGGGCACGATCGGCATCATGGTACATGTTCATGGCTTCACTCGAATTGTTCTTGTACGTCGGCCGCCTGCCAGGGCAAGCGGCTTACCGTGAGTGTCATGGACGCAGCATAACTGGCGGCGTCGCGTTCGGTAACAAGCCTTTGGTCAGAGACGCTCGATGACCATGGCAATGCCTTGGCCAACGCCGATGCACATGGCGCACAGGGCATAGCGGCCGCTGGTTTGTTCAAGCTGGTGCAAGGCCGTGGTGACCAGCCGCGCACCGCTCATGCCCAGCGGGTGGCCCAGGGCGATGGCGCCGCCATTGGGGTTGACCCGCGGGTCGTCGTCGGCCAGGCCCAGTTCGCGCAGCACGGCCAGGCCTTGGGCGGCGAAGGCTTCATTGAGCTCGATGACGTCCATGTCGACCAGCGCCAGGCCGGTCAGCTCCAGCACCTTGCGGGTTGCCGGTACCGGGCCGATGCCCATGATGCGTGGCGCGACACCGGCAACGGCCATGCCGACGATACGCCCGCGGGCCTTGAGGCCGTGGCGTTGGGCAGCCGCGCTGCTGGCCAGCAGCAGGGCGCAGGCACCGTCGTTGACGCCGGAAGCGTTACCCGCTGTGACGCTGCCGCCCTGGCGGAACGGTGTGCCCAGCTTCGCCAGCTGTTCCAGGGTGGTATCGGCACGCGGGTGCTCGTCCTGCTCGACACGGATGGCCGGGCCTTTGCGCTGGGCGATCTCGACCGCCACGATCTCCTGTGCCAGGCGGCCATTGGCCTGAGCGGCTGCCGCCTTGTGCTGGCTGCGCAAGGCAAAGGCGTCCTGGTCGGCACGGGAGATGCCAAACTGCTCAGCGACGTTCTCTGCGGTTTCCGGCATCGAGTCGATGCCGTATTCGGCCTTCATCAGTTTATTGACGAAACGCCAGCCGATGGTGGTGTCGAACAGCTCGGCGTTGCGGCCGAACGCTTGCTCCGACTTGCCCATGACGAACGGTGCGCGCGACATCGACTCGACGCCACCGGCCAGCATCAGCCCGGCCTCGCCACAGCGCAGGGCGCGGGCGGCATTGCCGATGGCGTCCAGGCCCGAGCCGCACAGGCGGTTGATGGTGGTGCCCGGCACACTGATCGGCAGCCCGGCCAGCAACCCGGCCATGCGCGCAACGTTGCGGTTGTCTTCACCGGCCTGGTTGGCGCAGCCGAGGATCACGTCGTCGATGGCCTGCCAGTCCAGTTCCGGGTGACGCTCGATCAGCGCCTTGATCGGGATGGCGGCCAGGTCGTCGGCACGCACGCTGCTCAACGCGTCGCCGTAACGGCCGATGGGGGTGCGCACGGCATCGATGATCAGGGCATCGAGGGGCTTGGCTTCAATCATCTGGGGTCTCCTGCGCGAGCACGGTGCCGCGCACTTGGTAGGATTTGCCGCGGAACAGGGCGATCAGCTCGCCGCGCTGGTTTTCGATGCGCACGTCATACACGCCGGTACGGCCTTTACGGCTGAGCTCGATGGCTGAAGCGACGAGCAGGTCACCCGGCAGCGCTGCGGCGATGTAGTCGATGCTGCAGCCCTGGGCGACCGTGGCCTTGTCCTGGCTGTTGCAGGCAAAGGCGAAAGCAGAGTCGGCCAGGGCGAACAGGAAGCCGCCGTGGCAGGTGCCATGGCCCTGCAGCATGTCGGCGCGCACCGTCATGCTCAGGCGCGCCCGGCCGGGGGCTACGTCGAGCAAGGCGATGCCCAGGCCTTGTGTGGCCTGGTCACGGGAATACAGGGCGTCGGCACAGGTTTGGGCCAGCTCAACGGGGCTAACTTCGGGACCATGCTGCAGGTCAGTCATGCAGGTTCGCTCCTTGTTCGGCGCTGCGGCGCAGCAGCAGGGAAGGCCGGTAGCGGCTTTCGCCGTAACTGGCTTGCAGGTTTTCCAGCGCGCGCAGCGTGTAATCGACGCCAAGCTGCTCGGCCCAGGCCAACGGGCCACGGGGGTAATTGACCCCGGCACACATGGCCAGGTCGATGTCGGCGGCGCTGCCAACGCCCTGCAGCACTGCATCGGCCGCTTCGTTGGCGAGCATGGCCACTGTGCGCAGCACCACCAGGCCGGGCAGGTCGGCGATGCCGGTCACCTTGAGGCCGGCGCGCTGCAGCAGGGCCACCGCGTGGTCGCGCGCCTCGGCCGAGGTCTCGGCCGACCAGCTGATGGCAATGCGTGTGGCAGCCTGGTAATCCAGCGCGAGATCGACCAGCACCAGGTTGCGCAGGCCGTCTTCACGGGCACGCTGGCTGGCCAGGCGGCCGTCGGACAAGGCCAAGGTGGCGTCACCGACGCGCAGCAGGCCTGTGCCCGCCCGCTCGGTGATGGCCAGGCCGCTGTCACGCAGGCGCGCGACCAGCGGGTGGAGGGCACCCAGGTGGCCCTCGACCACGCAGCTCTCGATGCTTGCCGGGCTGTGCAATTCAGCGGCCGGCGGGCGTTCGGCGCCTTCGGCGTAGCTATAGAAACCTTGGCCACTCTTGCGGCCCAGGCGCCCGGCGTCCACCAATTCTTTCTGCACCAGCGAGGGCTGGAAGCGGAAGTCACCATAAAAGGCCTCGAATACCGAGCAGGTAACGGCGTAGTTGACGTCGTGACCGATCAGGTCGGTCAGCTCGAACGCGCCCATGCGAAAACCGCCAGCATCACGCAGCAGGGCATCCAGCGTCGCGCAATCGGCGGCGCCTTCCTGCAGCAGCCGCAGGCTTTCGGCATAGAACGGCCGGGCCACGCGGTTGACGATGAAACCAGGAGTCGAGCGCGTGTGCACGGGCTTCTTGCCCCAGGCCTTGGCGGTGTCATAGAGCGTGCTGGCGATGCCGGGCGCGGTCGCAAGGCCCGACACGATTTCCACCAGCACCATTAGCGGCGCCGGGTTGAAGAAGTGCATGCCGACCACCTGTTGCGGGCGCTGCAACCCGGCCGCAAGGCTGGTGATCGACAGCGAAGAGGTGTTGCTGGCGAGGATGCAGTTCTCGGCGCACAGACCTTCCAGTTGCTGCAGCAGTTGCTGCTTGACCTGCAGGTTCTCGACGATGGCCTCGATCACCAGGCGGGCGTCGGCCAGGGTTTCGATCGCCTCGACTGGCTGAAGGCGTGCACTGATGGCTTCGCGTTCCTGCGGTTGCAGTTTCCCTTTCTCCACCAGGCGCCCGAGCTGGCGATCGATGCCGGCGACTGCCTGGGCTGCAGCACCCGGGCGGTTGTCATAGAGTTTTACCGGGTGACCGGCCTGGGCGGCGACCTGGGCGATACCCGCCCCCATCGCGCCTGCGCCGATGACTGCCACCTGGGCGTTGCTGCTTAGTGCGCTCATGGTCAGAGGCCCTTGAATGCAGGTGTGCGCTTGTTCATGAAGGCGCTCACGCCTTCGCGGTAATCATCGCTGCGCCCGGCCAGCCTTTGCAGGTCGCGCTCAAGCTCCAGCTGCTGGTCGAATCCGTTGTCGAAGCTGGCGTTGAGGCTGCGCTTGATCAGGGCCAGCCCGTAGGTCGGCTGGCCGGCCAGGTGGCGGGCGAGGGCAAGGGCCTCGTCGCGCAGTTCGGCATCGTCCACCACGCGGTGGATCAAGCCCCATCGCTCGGCCTGCTCCGCGCTCAGGCGCTCGCCAAGCATGGCCAGTGCCTTGGCCCGCGCCATGCCGACCAGCCGTGGCAGCAGCCAGGTACCGCCGGAATCCGGCACCAGGCCGATCTTGCAGAAGGCCTGGATGAAGCTGGCCGAACGGGCAGCCAGCACCAGGTCGCAGGCCAGCGGGATGTTGGCACCAGCACCGGCAGCCACACCATTGACGGCGCAGATGACCGGCAGCGGCAAGTCGCGCAGGGTGCGAACCAGTGGGTTGTAGAACTTGTCGATGGACTCGCCCAGGTCGGGCATGGCCGCGCCCGGCGCGACGTTGCGGTCGGACAGGTCCTGGCCGGCGCAGAAGCCGCGGCCTTCGCCGGTCAGCAGCAGGACCCGGGCCTCGCTGCTCTGGCGCACCTGCTTGAGGGCTTCGCGCACTTCCAGGTGCATCTGCGTGTTGAAGCTGTTCAGCTGCTCGGGGCGGTTCAGCGCGAGGAAGGCCACGCCGTCCTCGATGGAAAACACAATGTGCTCGAAAGTCATGACGGACTCGCTCGATCAGTCGATGGGAAGTGGGCGGCTCAACAGCCTTTGAACTGCGCCGGACGTTTTTCCTGGAAGGCGCGGATGCCTTCGTCACGGTCGGCGGTGCCGGCCAGCACGGTGAAGGCATGGCGCTCGAAACGCAGGCCGCTGGCCAGGTCGCTGTCGCCGGCTTTGAGCAGTGCCTCCTTGGCCAGGCGCACGGCCAGCGGTGCCTTGGCGGCGATACTGCGGGCGACCTGCAACGCACGCTCGACGGCCAGTTCAGGCTGGGTGACTTCGCTGATCAGGCCGGCCTGCAAGGCATGCCGGGCGGTGATGGCCTCACCGGTCAGGACCATCTGCATGGCCAGCGGCTTGCCCACCGCTCGCAGCAGGCGCTGGGTGCCACCCGCGCCGGGCATGATGCCGAGGTTGATCTCGGGCTGGCCGAAACGGGCGTCGTCGCCGGCAATCACGATATCGGCGCACATCACCAACTCGCAGCCGCCACCCAGGGCATAGCCGTTTACTGCAGCGATCAAAGGTTTGGAAAACGCCGCGATGCGTTGCCAGTGGGCGACACGGGGATCATTGAGAATGCCGACCAGATCGCGCTCGGCCATTTCGCGGATGTCGGCGCCAGCGGCAAAGGCCTTGCGGCTGCCGGTGATGACCACGGCGCGGGTAGCGGGGTCGGCCTCTGCATCGGCGAGGGCGCTGGCCAGCTCCGCCAGCAATTCGGTGCACAGGGCATTGAGTGCTTCCGGGCGTTGCAGGGTGAGCAGGCGAACACCCTGTTCAGGGGCCTGCACATCGATGAAACGAGGCATGTCGGGGTCCTCAGGCTGCTCGCACGGCACTTCGGGAGGCCGGCATTTATTGGAATTGTTTGCGGGGGCGGCAGGGGAGCCTGCCCAGGTGCGATCAGTATAATCACCATGCGATACACCAATGCAATAGTAATTGTGTTTTTGTGTATCTCGTCTTATGTTGGCCAATATGAAGATATGGCCAAGAACCAGATATCATTCGGCTTATGCTCGGTTCTGCAGCACATCATCTTGTGATACATAAAAATGTATCAATTGTGAAATTAATGGAGAAGAGCCATGCCTTGCTATCGTCTCGATGGCCTGACCCCGGTGGTCGACCGCACTGCTTATGTGCACCCGAGCGCCGTGCTGATCGGTGACGTCATCGTCGGCCCACGCTGCTACGTTGGCCCGCTGGCGTCCCTGCGCGGGGACTTCGGGCGCATCGTCCTGGAAGAGGGCGCGAACCTGCAGGACACCTGCGTCATGCATGGTTTCCCGGGCGGTGACACGGTGATCGAACGCAATGGCCATGTCGGCCACGGCGCCGTGCTGCATGGCTGCCGCGTGGGCGAAGATGCCCTGATCGGCATGAATGCTGTGGTCATGGACGGTGCGCAGATCGCGCCACGCTGCATCGTCGGCGCCACGGCGTTCGTCAAAGCGGGTTTCACCTGCCCCGAACAAACCCTGGTGATGGGCGCGCCAGCCCAGGTCAAGCGCCCGCTGACCGAACAGGAACTGAGCTGGAAGCAGCGCGGCACTGCCGAGTACCACCACCTGAGCCAACGCTGCATGTCGACAATGGTGGAATGCCCACCGCTGGCCCAGGCCGAAGCACAGCGCCCACGCATGGGTGACGGCGGCTTCCGGCCCAAAGGCGAGGCGGGCGCATGAACCTGCCGGCGTCGCGCCATGGTCAGGCGACCCGTCGCACAGGTATAGTCGGTGCTTTCAATGCGCGCAGTTCGTCCATGAGCAACCTCGTTCCGCTGAATAACCTGATCACCCGCTTTCAGGAGCAGACCCCGATCCGCGCCAGCTCGCTGATCATCACCCTCTACGGTGATGCCATCGAGCCCCACGGCGGCACGGTCTGGCTGGGCAGCCTGATAAACCTGCTGGAGCCGATCGGCATCAACGAACGGCTGATCCGCACCTCGATCTTCCGCCTGACCAAGGAAGACTGGCTGACCGCCGAGAAGGTGGGGCGGCGCAGCTACTACAGCCTCACCGGCACCGGGCGGCGGCGTTTCGAGAAGGCCTTCAAGCGCGTGTACAGCCCAAACCAACCGGCCTGGGACGGTGCCTGGACGCTGGTGTTGTTGTCTCAGCTCGACGCTGGCAAGCGCAAGGCCGTACGTGAAGAGTTGGAATGGCAAGGCTTCGGTGCCATGGCGCCAAACCTGCTGGGCTGCCCGCGGGCCGATCGCAGCGACCTGGCCGCCACCTTGCGCGAGCTGGAGGCCAGCGACGACAGCATCGTTTTCGAAACCCATACCCAGGAAGTGCTGGCCTCCAGGGCCATGCGCGCCCAGGTACGGGAAAGCTGGCGCATCGACGAACTGGGCCAGCAGTACAGCGAGTTCATCCAGCTGTTCCGGCCGTTGTGGCAGAGCCTGAAAGAGCAGGACGAGCTCGATGCCCAGGATTGCTTCCTGGCGCGGACCTTGCTGATCCACGAATACCGCCGCTTGCTGCTACGCGATCCGCAACTGCCGGACGAGCTGCTGCCCGGTGACTGGGAGGGCCGTGCCGCGCGCCAGCTGTGCCGCAACTTGTATCGTCTGGTTTGTGCCAAGGCAGAAATCTGGCTCAACAGCGCCCTGGAAACCGCCGATGGGCCACTGCCCGACGTGAACGAGAACTTCTACAAGCGCTTTGGTGGCCTGGCCTGATCTCTGGGCAGCTCAGCTGCGCCGGGCCAGCTTGTGCGCCATGAACTGGTGGGCGGGGGAAAACAACCGGTTGAAGGTCATCAGCACCGCGCACACGGTGCCCAGCGCTGACGCTGCGGCAATCAGGAACATGATGACGATCTGGTAACGCACCGCGTCCCCTGGCTGCTGCCCGGCCAGTATCTGCCCGGTCATCATGCCTGGCAGGCTGACGATGCCCACCACCGACATCTGGTTCAGCGTCGGCATCATGCCGGCCTTCAATGCCTGGCTGGCTGCGCCGCGTGCCGCCTCCCAACGCGTGCCACCCAGGGACAGGATCATGTCCACGACCGGCCGCTGGGCGCTCAACTCGCGGGTCATGCGGTCGATCCCCAAGGCGACGGCGGTCAGGGTATTGCCGAGGATCATGCCAAGAATGGGAATGGCGTACTGCGGCTCGTACCAAGGGCGTACCCGCAGCACCACGAACAGCCCGATGGCCGTGACCAGCCAGGCACTCACCCCGACCGAGACTACGCTGTCGGCCAACAGCCCGCGATGGCGATGCTGGCCCCGGCCGGCTGCTGAAAACCCGGCAATCAGGGTCATACTCAGCATCAGCGGCAGCACGATGTACCACTGGGCATGCTGGAACACCCAGCCGAGGATGTAGCCGATGGCCAGCAGCTGGGTGATGGTGCGCAGCGATGCCCAAAGCAGCTGACGCTCCAGTTGCAGCTTCAGCAGCAGCGACAGCAGGCCGTTGACCAGGATCAGCGCGGCGGCAATCGCCACGTCGGTGTAGGCAAGGTTGTGGTAGTTCATTTCAACAGGGTGCCTTGGTCCATCGTCAAGGTGCGCGTACTGATGCGCCGGGCTTGATCGTGATCGTGGGTGATCCACAGGAACGCGCGACCCTTGGGGGCTTCGTCGAGCCAGTTCATGACCAGCGCTTCTACGGCGGCCACCGATTGTGGATCGAGCGCAGAGGTCGGTTCGTCGAGCAACAGCACCTGTGGCGCCAGCAACAGGGCCCGCACCAGCGCCACCAGCTGTGCTTCGCCACCGGACAGGTCGGTGCCGGCCTTGTCGAGAAAGCTGCGCGGCTTGCCGGCCAGCGCCAGCAGGCGCGTCGCCGTGGCTGCATCGAAGCGGTACTGACGGTTGTGCTTGAGCGTGAAGGGCAGCCGCACGTTGTCCATGACACTGCCTTCTACCAGCGCGGCACGCTGGTTCAGGTAGCAGGCGCGGGAGCGAAAATGCGGTATGCGTGACGGGGGCACCGGCTCGCCAAGCCACAGGACTTCACCTGAACTGGGCGCATCCAGCAGGGCCAGGGCGCGCAACAAGACACTTTTGCCCGAGCCCGACGCACCAATGAGTGCCAGGCGCTCTCCAGCGTGCAATGAAAAGTCGGCGGGCGCCAGCAAGGTGGCCTGAGTCTGCAAATCGACACGGCCCAGTTGCCTGGCCTCGAGCAAGACCACGTCGGCGTGAGAGTTCTGCGGCCCTTTCAATGGTGGGGTTCCTTGACGCCGAATCGGAAAACGACATTTTAAGCAGTCCAGACACGAGGACAGGCTTTTTTGACGGAACTTTCACTTCGAATGCCTTAAACCAGCGCTAACGCCACTCGCATACTTGAGCAGGGCTGCCCATCATGCACACTTCGATGTTTAGCCATCACTTGATGTTTCTGATGTTGTTCATCGCATCCGTGGTCAGCTGGCTTTACCTGTGGCTGGTAGGTTTTCTGCATGCTTCAGTGGCGAGCAGCGACTGCCCGGTGCTCAAACCGGACACCTTGACGGTCCTGGGGCTACTGCTGACCCTGGGTTGCGCCGTGCTGGAGTTCTTCAGCCCGTTCGAAGGGGTCACGCTGTTGATCGTGCTGCTGGTGATTGGCCTGATCATGCCCTGGGCAGGGGCATTGGGCGGCCGGTATCACGAGCGGTTGCGCGCTCGCAAGGTGTAGGCAACCCTCAGCTGTTGTTCAATGCCCGAGGTACACCAGCACATAGTCGTTATTGTCGAAGCGTCCACTGATTTGCGGCTGCAGCGCATGCATCGGTGTGCCTTGCAGGGCCTGGAAGTCGTGTCGATCCATCATCAGCCACGCCGGCCCCTGCACGGCCTGCAGTTGTGAGGGGGTCTCGGTGAACAGCGGTCGCAGGTCCTGGTCGAGGTTGACCATGAACTTGATGGCCTTGGCATCCTGGCCCAGACGGTGCAGCACCAGCGGGGCAGGTTGCTGCGAAACCTGGGCGAGCACGGCCAGGGTGAAGCTGCGGGTGTCATACAGGCGACGCTCCACCGGCTCGACCACCGTGACATACACCAGCCACAACGCCATGACCGCACAGCCGGCGCTGACCTCGGCACGCCAGCGAGGCTGCACCAGACGCGACAGCGCCCCCAACTGCAACGCCGCCAGCACTACCATCAGCACCGTGACGGAACCGGTTTCCTCGGGGAAACGGCGCTGGGCCACCAGCAGGGCAATCATCATCATCCCCGGCATCAGCAGCCAGAGTCCCTGGATGGCACCGCGCAGCCAGGCGAACAAGCGCCCCTGGGCCACCTGGAACGGATAGGCGGCAATGATCGCAACCATCGGCAGCATCGGCAGCAGGTAGCGGGCTTTCTTGGCCAGGGGGATCGACAGCCCGACCATGACCAGCAGTGCGGCAGCCGCGCAGTAACCGACCAGGCGCAACGCCGGCCCCTGCAACTGCGCACGGCCCAGCCAGGCGGCGACCAGTGCCAGCAGTGCCAATGGATAGGCCAGTGCATAGTTGCCCATCGCGCTGGAGAAGTAGTACAGCGGGCTGCTGGCCCCCTCGCTGCCGTCCATGCGCCCCATGAACTGCATGCGAATCACATCATCCAGAAACGCCTGGCCGCCGCTGGCCTTTGCTAGCCACAGCAGCAGGCCGACACTGGCGACCAGCAGCAGACTGGCCAGCACCCCAAGCAGCAGCATCCGCCGCCATTGACCAGTCAGCAAGTAGTAACTGCACAGCATGCCGGTCGGCACCACCAGGCCGATCGGCCCGCGAATGCCAAACCCCAACAGCAACAAGGCGAACACCAGCGGCCAGCGCCGCCCGGCGGCATGCTGGTCGTGGGCGTACCCCAGGTAGAACACGCTGAAGGCGACGGCCGCCAGCATGAGGTCCTGGGACACGGCCCGGACTTCAGTGACGAAGGTGACGGTGAGCAGCAGCAGGGCAATGCTGCTCCACGCCCAGCGCAGCGAGAACGGTGCCAGCAGCCGGTACATCAGGGTCACGATCACCGCGCCGGCGATGGCACTGGGTAGCCAGGCGCTCAGGCCGTTGACCGCCCCGAACGGCAGTGACAGCAGCCAGATGAACAGTGTCGAGAGCGAGGTGTAGTCGGCATAGGGGTGTCCGTAGGTGGTCGGGAACACCGTCGGCCCATGGCGCAGCATCTCTTGGGCAAACAGCACGAAGCGTGAGTCGAAGCCGATCGGCGCCTGCCCGTACACCCCGGCGCAGAACAGCAGCAGCGCCAGCAGCCCTGCAAGCAGGGACTGCCGGCGAATGGTGAGTGGCAGTGTTTTCACGCTGCTTTTGAACCCTGGCGCGGCAATTGTGGGGAAACCGGCAACTGGCAGGAATCGCCTCGGCCGATCGGGAAGTACTTGAAACCTTTACGCGACAGGCGCTCGGCGTCATAGAGGTTGCGCCCGTCGAAGATTACCGGTGCCTTCAGGCGTTGCTGGATCAGCTCGAAATCCGGGGCCTTGAACTGTTGCCATTCGGTGCAGATGATCAACGCGTCGGCGCCGGACAGCACCGATTCCGGGGTCCCCATCAGCATCAGTTTCTCTTCATCCGGATACAGGTGCTGGGTTTCCTGCATGGCCTCGGGGTCGAAGGCGCGCACACTGGCACCGGCCGCCCACAGCGACTCGAGCAGCACCCGGCTGGGGGCGTCGCGCATATCGTCGGTGTTGGGCTTGAACGCCAGCCCCCAGACGGCAAAGGTCTTGCCTGCAAGGTCGCCGTTGTAGAACGCATGGATGCGCTCGAACAGCTTGTGCTTCTGGCGTTCGTTGATCGCCTCGACCGCCTGCAGCAGGTCGCTGGAACAATGCACCTGCTCGGCACTATGGATCAGCGCACGCATGTCCTTGGGGAAGCACGAGCCGCCATAGCCACAGCCGGGGTAGATGAAGTGGTAGCCGATGCGGGAATCGGCACCGATGCCCTGGCGCACCGATTCGATATCGGCGCCCAGGTGCTCGGCCAGTTCGGCGATCTGATTGATGAAGCTGATCTTGGTGGCGAGCATGCAGTTGGCAGCGTACTTGGTCAGCTCGGCGCTGCGCAGGTCCATGAACATGATGCGGTCATGGTTGCGGTTGAACGGTGAGTAGAGGTCGCGCATGACATCGCGCACGTCTTCACCCTCGCAACCGATGACGATACGGTCCGGCCGACGGCAATCGGCGACGGCCGAGCCTTCCTTGAGGAACTCCGGGTTGGACACGATATCGATGCGCAGCTCGCGGCCCTTGAGCGCGGTACTGATGTGCGCACGCAGGGTGTCACCGGTGCCGACCGGCACGGTGGATTTTTCGACCAGGATCAACGGTTGCTGGCGGTGGCGGGCAACCGCGTCGCCGACCGACAGCACATACTTCAGGTCCGCCGAGCCATCTGCGCAGGAGGGGGTGCCGACGGCAATGAAGGCGACGCGGCCATGCTCGACGGCGAGCTTTTCATCGGTGGTGAATTGCAGGCGGCCGCCATCCAGGCCTTCGCGCACCAGGCTCGAAAGGCCCGGTTCAAAGATGCTGACATGGCCTTGGCGCAACAACTCGACTTTCTTCTCATCGACATCCATGCACACCACATCATGGCCGACTTCGGCCAGTACCGCGGCTTGCACCAGGCCGACATACCCGCTACCAAACACTGTAATTTTCATGGAGCACTCCTTAATGCGGGCGAACGGGCTGGACGCGTATTGATCGTAATGACGCCGAGCATGACCAGTGCCACGCCCAGTGATTTGCTCAAACTGAAGGATTCGTCGAACAGCGGCAGGCTGGCCGCCAACAGGTAAACCAGGGCGTAGCTCAGGCTCAGCAGCGAGTAGGCCCGGCCCAACGGCAGATCACGCAGGGCCAGCAGCCAGCACAACATCGACAGGCTATAGGCGGCGATCGCCGCCAGCACCACGGCCACGGCGAGGGCATCGACGCCCTGGCCGGTCAGCGTCGATAGCCACTGCCCAGGCTGCGGCAGGCGGGTCATGCTCCAGCGCATGGCCAATTGGGCGCCGCTGACCAGCAGCACGCTACCCAGGGCGAACGCGATGCCAAGGCGCTGATTCATGATTGCTGCCCCAGCAGCGCGACTCCGGCGATGACCAGGGCCACCCCCAGCCAGTGACGGCGATCGACCGGTTCATGGAAGCCGAAGCGGGCGATCAGGGTGATCACCACGAAATTCAGGCTGAGCATCGGATAGGCGATACCCACCTCCATGCGCTGCAGTACCAGCAGCCAGACCAGCAAACCGCTGCCGAGGGCGAGGAGGGCCAGCCACAGCCAGGGCGAACGCAACTTGTCCGTCCACGGCCCCGACTGCCCACGCCAGCCTTCCACGGCGAACTTCTGCGCCACCTGGCCCAGGCAGGTCAGCAGGCAGGCCGTCAACAGCAGCAGCCAGCTCATGGCGATACTCTTGGCAGAATGAGGATCACCATCTTGCCTTGGTGATAGCGGGTGCCATCCTCAGGCAGCAGGGCAAGCTCACGCTGCTCATCCTCACCTTTGACCCGCATCACCACGACGACCGTGCCCGTGCGGCGGGCGTCGTCGACCCACTGGCGAACGTTCTTGTCGTTCAACCGGCGACCGTCGCCTTCTGGAGTCGCCAGGCCGTACTTCAGCTCGCCGACGGTGTTGTAGAACACCACGTTCGGCTGTTTCAGGCGCCAGGCCAGTGCCGATGCCGCGCCGAGGTCGTTGCTCATCAGGTGAGAGGCGCCTGCCAGTTCGTCGAGGTGCTGCAGGATGAACTGGTCGGGCATCTTGTTGCCCTCCACCGATTTGGGCATTGCCGCCGGCAGCAGGGCCATCAGCAGCAGGCTGCCGGCCACCGGAGCCGCCCAGCAGCGCAGCGGCGACAAGGCCTGGGCCAGGCTGGCGACGGTCCACCCCACCATCGCCACGCCCATCAGCAGCAAACCGGCCGGTTCGTGGACATACGCCGGCTTTTTCAATTGCAGCCAGGCCAGTGCGATCAGGGCGACCACGCCCATCACCACGTTGAGCCAACCGTTGATGCCCAGCGCGCGGCCTTCATGCAGGCGCAGCCGTTCTTCCACGGCGTGCCCGATCAGCAGGGCCAATGGCAGCAGGCACGGGAAGATGTAGGTCGGCAACTTGCCCTTGCTCAGGCTGAAGAACAGCAACGGCATCAGCAGCCACAGCAGCAGGAACACGACCTTGGCCTGGGTACGGCTCTGCCAGGCCTGTTTCAGGGCCGGCGGCAGCATGGCGATCCAGGGCAGGCTGTAGGCCACCAGCAGCGGCAGGTAGTACCAGAAGGGCGCGCTGTGCTGGGCATCGTCACCGGCAAAGCGGCGGATGTGCTCATGCCAGAAGAAGAACCGCCAGTAGTCCGGCTCCTGCAGATGCACCGCCAGCACCCAAGGCAGGCTGACGACGATCGCCACCACCACGGCCACCGGGCCGAATACCAACAGTTCACGCCAGCGTTTTTGCCAGAGCATCCAAGGCAGCGCGATCAGCACCGGCAGCAGCCAGGCAAGAAAGCCCTTGGTCATGAAACCCATGGCACAGGCCAGCCCCAGTACCGCCCAGGCGGCAAGGCGCTGGCCGTTGCGGCGGCTGTCTACGGCGAACCACAGGGCCACCAGGCTGAGGTTGACCCACAGGGTGAACTGCGGATCGAGGTTGGCATAGACGGCCTGGCCCACCATGACGCAGAAGCTCATGTAGATCAGGGTACAGACCAAGGTCTTGCGCGGGTCGTTCCACAGCCGGCGTGCCACCAGGTAGCACAGGATCAGGCTCAGTCCGACGCTCAGCGCCGAGGCAAAACGCACGCCGAACAGGTTTTGGCCGAACAGCCCTTGGCTGAGGGCGATCATCCAGTAGCCGGCGGCAGGTTTTTCGAAGTAGCGCAGCCCCATGAAGTGGGGCGAGACCCAGTTGCCGGTCAGCAGCATCTCCTGGCTGACCTGGGCGTAGCGGGTTTCGTCGGGGATCCACAAGCCATGGCCGCCCAGTGGCAGCAGGAAGGCCAGTACGAACAGGCCGAGCAGCAGCGGTAGCGTCCAGCGTCTGCTCATGAGCCTTGCACTCCCAGCCAGCCCTCACGGCCTTGCAGGACGCCGCGCTGCACACTGGCAACGGGCAACGTGTCGAGCGAGGCGGGGAGCAGCTCGCCCAAGGGTTTGAACGTAATTTCGCGCTGGCGTGCGTCGGCCAGCAAATGGCGGAAGTCCTGGGCCATCAGAATCCCTTCTACCTCTGCATGGATGGTGTAGACGTTGAGTGCCTGTGGGCGGAAGTGCCCCAGGATGAATGCGTTGAACTGCGCGGCAGTCACCTGCGGGCCGACGACCTCGTCGAAGGTCGGCAGGTCCACCGGAATCTGCGGCGCCCCTGGTGAGCCGTCGGCCAGGCGAGGGCGGAACAGGCCAGCACCCCGGCAATCGCTGCTGTAGCGAAAGCCGAAGGCCTGCTTGGCTTCGATGACCCGCTCGTCCGCACGCCAGCCGGCGACGGCCGAACAGTCCACCGGTGCGCCGAGGATGTCACTGAGGGTGTCGACGCCCTGGCGGATCTGCTCGGTCAGCTGCGCCAGGCTCCAGTGCCCGGCATTGGCCTGCCAGCCGTGGTGGTCCCAGGCGTGCAGGCCGACCTCATGGCCGGCGTCCCGGGCCTGACGCATCAGGTGCCCGAGGTCGCGGCCAATCGGCTTGCCGGGCCAGGCGGTGCCAGCCAGGAGAATGTCCCAGCCGTACAGCCCGGCGGCATTGGAGCGCAGCATCTTCCACAGGAACTGCGGGCGGATCAGGCGCCACAAGTGGCGCCCCATGTTGTCCGGCCCGACACTGAAGAAGAACGTCGCCTTGACCTGCGCCTCGTCGAGCAGCTCCAACAGGCGCGGCACACCTTCACGGGTGCCGCGGTAGGTATCGACATCGATGCGCAACCCTGCCTGCATCAGCGTACTTCTTCTGCCGGGCGGGCCTCGATCTCGCGCATCGCTTCACGCAGGAAGAAGTCCAGGGTGTTGCCGATGGTTTCGCGCATCTCCACGGTCGGCTCCCAGTTCAGCAGGCGCTTGGCGTTGGCGATACTCGGCTTGCGGTGGGACACGTCCTGGTAGCCGCCGCCGTAGAACGCCTTGCTCTCGACGTCGCGGAACCCGGCGAACGGCGGGAAGTGGCTGCGCAGCGGGTGGGCTTCGAACTGACGCAGCAGCTCTTCGCCCAGCTGGCGGATGCTGGCTTCGTTGTCCGGGTTGCCGATGTTGATGATCTGGCCGTTGCAGGCATCGTTGTCGTTGTCGATGATCCGTGCCAGGGCCTCGACACCGTCGGCGATGTCGGTGAAGCAGCGCTTCTGCGCGCCGCCGTCGAACAGGCGGATCGGCGTGCCTTCCACCAGGTTCAGGATCAGCTGAGTGATGGCCCGGGAACTGCCGATACGCGCCGAGTCCAGACGGTCCAGACGCGGGCCCATCCAGTTGAAGGGGCGAAACAGGGTGAAGTTCAGGCCTTTCTGGCCATAGGCCCAGATGACCCGGTCGAGCAACTGCTTGGACACCGAGTAGATCCAGCGCTGCTTGTTGATCGGCCCGACCACCAGGTTGGAGCTGTCTTCGTCGAAGTTCGGGTCCTGGCACATGCCGTAGACTTCCGAGGTCGACGGGAAGATCACGCGCTTGTTGTATTTGACGCAGTAGCGCACCAGGCGCAGGTTCTCTTCGAAGTCCAGCTCGAACACGCGCAGCGGGTTGCGGGTGTATTCGATCGGCGTGGCAATGGCTACCAGTGGCAGCACCACGTCGCACTTCTTGATGTGGTACTCGATCCACTCGGAGTGGATGCTGATGTCGCCCTCGACGAAGTGGAAGCGTGGGTGGTTGCGCAGGCGCTCGATGGCGTCGGAGCCGATGTCCAGGCCGTAGACTTCGTAGCGCTCATCGCTGAGCAGTCGCTCGGACAGGTGGTTGCCGATGAAACCGTTGACGCCAAGGATCAATACCCGGGTGCGGCGAGCACCGCGGCGGGCGTCGGCGCCACGCAGCAGCGAGCCTTCGACCAGGCCCAGTTCATTGGCCAGTTGCGGGCCGCTCAGGTACAGGCCGTTGTCATTGCGCTGGCCGGCGTTGATCACCAGCGAGTCTTCACTGCAGGCGATGCGCAGCGGCTCGGTGCTGATGACCCGGCCTGGGGCCAGGCCTTCGTTGCCCTTGACCACGTCGGCGCTCCAGACGATCAGCTTGTGCTCGCCAACCTGGCAGAAGGCGCCAGGGTAGGGCTGGGTCACCGCGCGCACCAGGTTGAACAAAGTTTCGGCAGGCGCTTGCCAGTCCAGGCGGCCATCGGCTGCGGTGCGGCGGCCGAACACGGTCGCCTTCGACTCATCCTGTGGGGTTTCGCTGACCTTGCCCTGGCACAGGTTCGGCAAGGTGTCGCGCAGCAGGTCGGCGGCGGCGGCGCGCAGCTTGCCATGCAGGCTCAGCGCGGTGTCGCTGCGTTCGATGGCCACCCGCAGCTGGGCGACGATGGCGCCGGCATCGGCGCGCTTGACCATGCGGTGCAGGGTCACGCCGGTTTCGGTTTCGCCGTTGACCAGCACCCAGTTGGCCGGTGCACGGCCGCGGTAGCGCGGCAGCAGCGAGCCGTGCAGGTTGAACGCGCCTTTGCGGCCGGTGGCCAGCAGCGGTTCGCTCAGCAGGTTGCGGTAATAGAACGAGAACAGGTAGTCGGGGTCGAGCTGGCTGATGCGTTCGACCCACAGCGGGTGGTTGACGTCCTCCGGCGCATGCACCGGGATGCCTTTGCGGGCGCACAGTTGTGCGACCGAGGCGTAGAAGGTGTTTTCCTTGGGATCGTCGGCATGAGTGAACACTGCTGCGATGTCATAGCCGCTGTCGAGCAGGGCTTCAATGCCGGCGCAGCCGATATCGTGGTACGCGAAGACAACCGTTTTTGCACTCATGAGTGAACCTGACCAGAAGTAGTGGAAGTGAAACCATCAACGGTGACGCTTTGCGCCGGCACAGGCGGCGGACCGCTGCGCAGCACTTTTTCGATGAAGAACCGCGGGCGGGCGCGGACGTCGCTGTACATGCGCCCCAGGTACTCGCCGAGCAGGCCCATGCCGATGAACTGGCCACCGGTGAACACGAACAAGACGGCGAACAGCACGAACAGGCCATTACCGGCCCAGCCCGGGCCAAACGCCAGGCGCAGCACGATCAGCGCGAAGGCGAACAGCACGCCGAGCGCGGCCATGCTGAAACCGACGATGCTCAGCAGGCGCAACGGCGTGGTGGTCATGCAGGTGATCAGGTCGAACATCAGGCTGATCAGGCGCATCGGGCTGTATTTCGAGTCGCCGTGTTCACGCTCGGCGTGGGTCACCAGAATCTCGGTGGTGTGGCGGGCGAAGCTATTGGCCAGGATCGGGATGAAGGTGCTGCGCTCGCGGCAGGCGAGCATGGCGTCGATCACCGTGCGCCGGTAGGCGCGCAACATGCAACCGTAGTCGCTCATGGCAACGCCGGTGGAGCGCTTGACCGCGTAGTTGATCACCTTCGACGGCCAGCGGCGCAGGGCCGAGTCCTGACGATTGCTGCGCACCGTGCCGACCACATCGAAACCACGTTCGGCTTCGGCGACCAGGCGCGGGATTTCTTCAGGCGGGTTTTGCAGGTCGGCGTCGAGGGTGATCACCACGTCGCCCTTGCACTGTTCGAAACCGGCCATGATCGCCGCGTGCTGGCCGTAGTTGCGGTTGAGGATGACCGCAACGAACGGGCTGTTGTCGGCCTGGGCGGCGTCTTCGAGGATTTGCGCCGAGTCGTCGCGGCTGCCGTCGTCGACCAGCACGATTTCATAGGGGTGACGCAGCTGCTGGCAGGCTGCGCCTGTGCGCCGCAGCAGCTCGGGCAGGCTTTCCTGCTCGTTGTAGACCGGGATGACGATGGACACGCAATGGATCGGGTAAGGTCTCACGAGCGATTTCCCACAAGCTGTTCAATGGCGGTGACGACACGGTCCTGGTCCTGGTCGGTCATATCTGGGAACAACGGAATGGAGCACAGCCGCGCCGAATTCCATTCGGTGTTCGGCAGCGACAGCTGTGGATCACGCTGGCGGTACCAGGTATGCAAGTGGGTGGCGATGAAGTGGATGCCGGTGCCGATACCGCGCTCCTGCAGGCCTTTCATGAAGGTTTCGCGGTCCAGGCCACAGCGTTCGCTGTCGATGCGCAGGATGTACAGGTGCCAGGCGTGCTGCTGCGGATAGGCAGTCGGCACGGCCAGGGGCTGCACTGGCAGGCATTCGAAGCGTTGCTGGTAGCGGGCGGCAAGTTCGGTTCGGCGGGCGTTGATCGCGTCCAGGCGCTTGAGCTGCACCAGGGCAATGGCGGCGTTGATGTCGGCGAGGTTGTACTTGAAGCCGGGCTCCATAACCTGGGCCTGGGGCTTGCGGCCATGGGTCATGCGATCGTAGGCATCGACACCCAGGCCGTGGAACTTGAGCATGCGCACGCGGCTGGCCAGGGCTTCGTCGTCGCTGACGAACATCGCGCCTTCAGCGCAGGTCATGTTCTTGATCGCGTGGAACGAGAAGATCGCTGTACCTTTGGCGCCGACATGGCTGCCTTTGTAGCGGGTGCCGGCAGCATGGGCGGCGTCTTCGATGACGGCGATGCCATGCTTGTCGGCGAGTGCGTACAGCGGGTCGAGGTCAAAGGCAGCGCCGGCGTAGTGCACCGGAATGATGGCCTTGGTCCGCGGGGTGATGGCAGCCTCGATGCGCGACGCGTCGGTCATCAGGGTGTCGCGATCGACATCGACGAACACCGGCGTGGCACCGAGCAGGGAGATCATGTTGGCCGTGGACACCCAGGTCTGCGACGGGGTGATGACTTCGTCCCCCGGGCCGATACCCAGTGCCAGCAAGGCGATGTGCATACCGCCGGTGGCCGATGACAGGGCCACCGCATGGCGGCAACCGACGTACTGCGCGAACTGCTCTTCAAGTGCCTGGTTCTGTGGCCCGGTCGTGATCCAGCCCGAACGCAGGACTTTTTCGACAGCCGCAATTTCTTCTTCGCCCATACTTGGACGAGAGAAAGGGAGAAACGCCTCACTCATGAGCACCTCGGTGATACAGGAAAAATGACAGAACCTATTGATTTCATTGGTTCAATTGCCAGCGTAGACGCAAAGAAGTTTTTTGCATCGACTGCACAGGCTAAAAGTTGTTGTGTTGCGCCAGGTCAGGTTTTTTCTGCAGGGGCTCGGTCATCCATGTCGTCGTGATCGTCAGGGGCTTATCCAGCCAAGGTTATGCTCGATTTTGTGAAAGAAGTATAAAAAAAGGGTCGCGTAATCATTACATTGCAAACACAGACAGCTAAGGTTCAGGTTGCTGAACGAAGTGTGAACCTACTAACAAATTTAATACGTTTAAACATCCATT
This sequence comes from Pseudomonas sp. SMN11, assembly GCF_052041945.1. Classification (NCBI taxonomy): domain Bacteria; kingdom Pseudomonadati; phylum Pseudomonadota; class Gammaproteobacteria; order Pseudomonadales; family Pseudomonadaceae; genus Pseudomonas; species Pseudomonas sp. SMN11. The sequence continues at coordinate 125,692 of NZ_JBKGGW010000013.1, forward strand.
CGGATAGCTGTAACACTGTGCTGGTAGTTGACCTAAAGTCGCCATTAGTTGCAGGTTTAGAGCCGAGCAGGGGCCCTGACTCAGGCCTTGGGAATATAGGCCACGCTTTGCTCATCACGGGCGTGCAGCCACTGTTCGCCACGGCTGGGCAGGGTGGTGACAACCTGGTGATCGCTTTCCAGGTAGCCAAAGGGTGGCGCCTCGCCGTGAAGGTAATGCGCGACGATGATCGTGCGCTGCGGGTCCCAGTGCTTGCCGCTGGTACGATCCAGCCAGGCCATCAAGCTGGCGGTGTCGCCACTGCGTGGGTAATCCTCGGTCTGCGCCACATAGTAGAAGGGGGCACCACCCGTTTGGAGGTACATCGGCACCTTGTTATCCACCTCGACCATGACCAGCTGCCATTGCGCCAGCGGTGCCTGACGACTCGCCTGCTCACGCACAGCCTCGCCGAAGCGAATCACGCCGCCACCGCCATTGCTCCAGGGCACCAGAATGCCCAGCACCGCCAACAGCAACACGGCGGTGACTGCGAAACCGGCCTGCAGACGCCGCCCGGCGGCCTCGCGCAGGGCCATGCGGCGGGTGATCCACCAGGCACCGAGCAGTTGTGCGAACGGCACCAGCGGCAGCACATAGTAGCTGCGCCTGCTGCCACTGGCGGTGAAGAACAGCATCAGCAGGCCAAGCGCCTGAATCAGCCAGCGGGTATCCGGCTCGATCTGCCGCCAGTGGCGTACGGCGACCCACACGGCAATGATCCAGCAGGGCGCCCAGGGCAGGGTGTAGACCGGCAGGTACACCAGATAGGTGTAGATCGGCCCCAGGTTGTCGAATGGCTGGAAGAACCGCACCACGTTTTCCCGCAGTACCAGCCCCAGGCCGCTTTCGCCGTAATTGGGCGCGCCGTACAGGTGCGAGAGTAGAAACGGCAGCATGTACAGCGCTCCGGCCAGCAGCAGCGCAGCCGGCAGGCGCAGGTTAAGGTGGCGGCGCCAACGGCCTTCACTGAGCAGGTGCGGCAGTAACACCAGACCTGGCAGGATGAAGCCGATCAGGCCCTTGAACAGCGAGGTCAACGCCAACAGCCCGAAGAACCCGACATAGCGCCAGAAACGGGTATCGTCCGGCCCGCGCCAGTACCACCAGACCGCTGCCAGCACGCCGCAAACCGTCAGGATGTCGGCGGTGGCGACCCGTGCCCAGAACACGAAGTAGAAGGTCGTGGCCAACATCCAGCCAGCCACCAATCCGGTGCCTTTGCGGAACAGGCGTTCGCCGAGCAGATAGATCAGCCAAACACTGAACCACGCCGCGATGACGGAGGACAGGCGCAGAGACCAAGGCCCCAGCCCCCCCGTCAACCAGGCGCTGGCAGTGATCAGCCAGTAGGACAGCAGAGGTTTGTCGTAATAGGCGCCACCCTTGAGGTACGGGTCAAAGTAGTCGCCGCTTTGCAGCATCTGCAGGGCAATGTTCGCCCAGCGAGTTTCTGCCCCCCAAAGTTCGCGACTCCCCAGGCCAAACATCAATAAAACGGCAGTAGTGGCAAGCAGTAACAGAAGCGCGCGTTGATCGGTTCTTCTCTGATGCATGGCTGACTCTGCGGACAGGCAAATTGTCGGCGAATCCTAGGCAGCAAAAAGTGTGAGGGCAGTGAAGAATTAGTGAAAAAGTTGCAAGACAGTGACTGGACTACTTGCCTTATATAACTAAACTAAATGACTATTTAGTGTAGTTATGACCAATACAATTATACTCCAAGGCAGGAGCGGGCAAGCCACACCGTCAGGCCGCCACATGCTGGGTCTTCCACGATGTGATCGAGGACCACAAAACCATGCTTCTGCAACAGGCTTATATATTCGTGTGGATCCAGGCTGGCGTGATAAAGGGTTTCACCCTCGAATTCGCCCAACGCCTCGCCATGGGACGGGCCGCTGGTGAACATCAGATACGCGCCCGGTGCAGCGTGCTTCTGGAATACCGGGAACATCCGGCGCTGGTCGTCGGGCTTGAGATGGAAAAAACTGTTCCAGGCCAGGATGCCAGCGAACTGGCGATCAACTTGCAGCGTGCGCATGTCTGCGTGAATCCATTGCTGTTCGCTGAAACGTGCGCGGCACATGGCAAGCATCTTCGTGGAAGCATCCACGCCGACGAGCGACAAGCCAGCCTCGATCAGGAATCGCGCAACGGGCTGGCCAGAACCACAGCCCAGATCAAGCACCACATCAGATGGCTGCAGCAGCGCCTGAAAACGTTCGATCCATTTGTGGTCAGTCAGATCATCACCGCGCAGTCGATCCCAAGTCGAGGCGTGGCGGTGGTAAAGGTCGATGATCTGATCGGCTGATGGGTGGTGAGTCATTGGGGATCCTTGAAGGGCCGGTTGGACGGCCTGGGCGACGTCAGCGGATTTGGAATGTACCCCAGGTGTGGCCCGTGAGGAATATACGAAGC